>CAYMCP010000021.1:0-45292 GCA_964388965.1 uncultured Thiotrichaceae bacterium
CGAGCTGATTGGACATTACGTTAACTATCGTAAACAAGAAAGTCCGACACTTAATTGTTTAATTCCTGTTCAGAAAATTAAACTATTTGCAATCTGTACTCGCTATTCGCCCTGTTGACGAATCGTATTTTTATAGAACCAGTTTGAAATCTTAGCAAATATGTTAAAAAATCAATATTTTCTTTCACATCGTAGAGACAAGGTATGCTTTGTTTCTACAAAACCTTGTCGCTTTAGATTAATATTCATTTATTTTAAAGATGTCAAATGAGTTCTATGAAAGTCGTAAGCCGCTTTGAGTGAAAATCGGGTTTCCTTTTTACTAAAATGTTCAAGGAGTTGATTGTAACATCGCTTAACTTCCTGAAGAGTCTATCCGAGAACGATATTTGCAGTTAAAATATTCTTACATCGTAACAAATTTAACACCATTTTAGATTTCAAATGGGTTCTATATTGCATTACAACTTAAATCTATTAAATTTCACTTATGTTTAGTTTTCAATACACTTGGTTTGCACTACTGCTACCGTTACCTTCTATTGTTTGGTTACTGTGGTCACAACATCGAATTGCACAATTACCGCAAATTCGCATCCCCCACTTCGATTTTATACAATATGCTTTTCAAATTTCAGGCATCACACCCGCGCGCAATCGCTGGATAATAGTGCGTTGGATATTGCTTTGGTTAGTTTGGATTAGTTTTGTAATTGCAGCCATGTCGCCACAATGGGTAGATAAACACGTTGAAATTAGACAATCTGGTTATGACATTATGCTAGCTGTAGATTTATCCGAGTCGATGTTAGAAGCTGATTTCCGCTTGCGACAAAATGAAATAACACGTTTACAAGCAGTTAAAACCGTGCTTATTCCTTTCGTAGATAAACGGATTGGGGATCGGATTGGCTTAATTTTATTTGCTAGTCAAGCCTATTTGCAATCACCATTAACCTTAGATAATCAAGCAATTAAGACATTTATAGAACGTGCTGTGATTGGTTTAGCGGGACGCAAAACGGCAATTGGTGATGCTATTGGTTTAGCAGTAAAAAAATTACGTGAGCGACCAGAGGAGTCCAGAGTATTAATTTTATTGACTGATGGTGAAAATACGGCGGGTAGTTTATCGCCATTGAAAGCGGCAGAAATTGCAAAACAGTACAACATCAGGATTTATACAATTGGAGTTGGAGCGATACCTAATGGTAGCATGTTTCAACGTGGATTCGATGAAAGCACATTACGCCAAATTGCACAATTGACTGGTGGCACTTATTTTTCCGCAACCGACTTGAATGCGCTAAGTCAAGTTTACGATACAATCGATAACACCTTACAAAAAACTGAAGCTGATAGCCGTATTTATCTACAACGCACACCTTTGTACCGCATTCCGTTGTTAATTGGCTTATCTGTTTTATTTATTCTTTACATTTTACGTTTAAACTCATATTGAGCAGGTTTTTTGTAATCTCTTGATTTTAAATAGTAAAATTTAGCGATATGCACGTAATGAATCTGATTTGCCCATTCGTGTGGATATTGCAGATTGGTCATTACTCAGTGATACATTTAACGCGTTGATTCTCAAAGAATATGAACGAATTCAGTAAGTACCATCTGTAGAACGCATTCCCCATGAGTAACCTCTTGCGAAAGCTACACAAAAGTCAATCTAAATTTGTGAAATACGATTGGAAATATGGTGAAAATCCTGTTAACTGCTTAGCTATACTTTGAACTCAATTGCGTCACTCCTAATAAAATTCAAAATGAGAATTGCTGGGAAAATAATAAGTTTTCCATCAATATTTTAACATAAGTTAAATAATTGATTGATAAAATACTATTGTTACAAATTTAGGTTTATTGATAAATATTTTATATTTTGTTAAATAAAGGTTTATTTCAATTCTATTAATTTTTAAAAAAATAATAAACGAAAATATTACATTTTAATTTTCCCTAAAAAGTTTCTTAGCTATTGAAATTTACCCTCTCAATCTATATAATATATTATATTAGTAAATTCTAATTTAGTTATATTCCGTTATTCTAAATTACTCAATGAG
Organism: uncultured Thiotrichaceae bacterium; assembly: GCA_964388965.1. Lineage (GTDB taxonomy): Bacteria > Pseudomonadota > Gammaproteobacteria > Beggiatoales > Beggiatoaceae > Albibeggiatoa. The sequence goes on from CAYMCP010000021.1 coordinate 2,079, forward strand.
GTTTTAAATCATGATTGGACAACTTAAAGAGCAGTATAAACCGCTTTATTTTCTAGCATCGCTGGGAAATGGTGGGCTTGCTGTTTCATTTTTTATGTACTTGATGTTTATGGTGAAACATCCACAAACTCCCATGGCAACTTTTGAAACGGTTTATCCAGCTTTGATAGCGGGTAATCTACTATCTGTTGTTGTAGCAATATCGCTAGTCGGTATTGTATTTTTTGCGTGGCAGCATTACAGCCTACTTGTTTGGAATATCCGCGAATATTATTTATTCAAACAAACAGATGCTTATGTTACATTGCGTCAATCACAAGCAGAGGCATCTTTGCTAGCAATTCCATTAACTTATGCTATGACGATGAATGTCAGTTTTATTTTGGCGGCGGTATTTATTCCTAATTTTTGGAGTATCGTGGAGTATTTATTTCCTGTTGCGATTGCTGCTTATTTAGGTATTGGTATTTATGCGATGCGCTTGTTTTTGGATTATTTCACTCGTTTTATTTTGCAGGGCAACTTTGATTTTGCAAAAAATAATAATCTGAGCCAAATGGTCATTATTTTTGCGTTTGCTATGATTGCAGTCGGTTTAGCGGCACCCGGTGCGATGAGTCATCATCAATCCGTGAATGCCGTTGCGATATTTTTCTCGTTATTTTTCCTTACTATTACAGTCGGGCTTGCGATGTTTAAATTAATTATTGGTTTTCAATCTATTATCGAGAATGGTATTTCAGTCGAAGCCAGTCCATCATTGTGGATTATGATTCCAATTTTAACTTTGATAGGTATTACCGTGACTCGCTTGGTATTTGGATTTTCACATCACTTTTTTGCTATCGATATGAATTCATTTAACTTTGCGTTGATGTATATCATCATGTCTGTTTTTATCTCACTGGAACTGTTATTTGGCATTATCGGCTACAGCGTGATGAAAAAAATGGGATATTTTGAGCAGTACCTAAGCGGTAATAAGAGAAATGTTGGCAGTTACGCATTGATTTGTCCCGGAGTAGCATTTTTTGTATTTGGTATGTTTTTCCTATTTTTCGGCGTAGTTAAGGCGGGTTTAGCGGCACAATTTGGTATTGTGTATTTTGTGTTATTAGCACCGTTGGTCTATATCCAATACAAAACTATTGTGACCATGTTTAAGTTAAATAGAAGAATTTTCTATAACAACACAGACAGCTCCACCATCCCACAAACAGCTTAGTAACAACCTGAGTTCGGTATAAGTAGCGATGTGTTTTGTAAATTTAGTCAATTTGTTATTTTTTAGACTGAAAAGATTTACCGCATAAGTTACTGACTTTAAAAGTTATACCGAACTCAAATCAAACAAATCGTATCGTTTATAAATGTGCGCGTTCCTGTCGAATGCTATCAAGTGGTTTAAATATTTTTGAATGTATTATTTTCCACCTGTGTAAGCGATACATCACTGAAGTGTAAAGTACGCCTATACCATATTTTACCGAACGAATAAAATTAATTGATGAGGCGTGTTCAAAGTATGAGGTTGGGCAAGTAACTTCGCCAATGACATATTTTGCATAAATGATTTGGGTAAGCATTTGATTATCAAATAAAAAATCATCTGAATTATTTTCTAATGGTAGCGTTTGTAAAATTTCTCGTGAAAAGGCACGATAACCAGTGTGATACTCGGACAATTTATAGTTTACAATCCAGTTTTGCACAAAAGTTAAAATGCGATTGGCAATATATTTATACAGTGGCATTCCGCCTTTTAATGAGCCTGTCCCCAAAATTCTCGAACCCAGTACACAGTCAAATAGTCCCTCTGCCAACATCGAAGCCATTGCAGTAATCAGTTTAGGCGTGTATTGGTAGTCTGGGTGCAGCATGATAACGATGTCTGCACCTTTTTCTAATGCAACTCGATAACAGGTTTTTTGATTGCCGCCATAGCCTAGATTTTCTGAGTGCAACACGGTATGAATTCCCAATGATTTTGATATAGTGACCGTTGCGTCGCTACTTTTGTCATCTACTAAGATAACTTCGTCAACAATATCTTGCGGAATTTCGGCGTAAGTTTGGCGTAAGGTTGGCTCTGCATTGTACGCAGGCATGACGACAATGATTTTTTTACCTTTCAGCATATTTAGTTGTCAATCAATCAGTAAACAGGTATTGAAAGAGCAAAACCCACTAATCACGAATTTTACTGTATTCTAGGGCTAAATTAGTTACAAAGAATTTAAACTACCAACTTATTAATCTAATAAATTAATCTTCAAAAAATTGCTGACGGAAAGTGATTTCAACTGGATCGCCTGTGTAACCATCTGGTGTCACATTTAGAGTAAAATCTAATGTTTCTTCATTATAAATCTTGAACGTACCAATGTAGTACAATGCGTCACCGTCTTTTACCTCTTTTAATGCAATATTTTTCAATTGCTTGTTTAAATTAACCGCTTGAGCTGTTGCCTTAGCCGTAACTGCAACGTCACTGCCGACCTCACCTTGACGCACAGAAATTGTTAGCATCGCTCGTTGTTTACTACGCACAATACCGTAATTTTTAGCGACTTCAGGTGTGAGAAAACCCGTTTTAAGGGCGTTGTAGTGGATCGTAAAATCTCCGACTGTAACCGATTGTTCGGCATAGCCTAGTGGAGCGAATAAGCAAAAAATGCTTACTGATAGCCAGCGTGTAAATTTACTCATTGTTTTAATTCTCCTTTGTGTCTTGCTTGTGTCTTGGACGTATTATTGACTTGTCCCTACCAAACTATTACTAAGTCCACAAATATAGAATTCAATGGGATTTGAAGAAAATTATTTAAAAAACTGCTTTTTTATTAGTATATTAGAATAAACGAAATAACTACTTTGTATGTAATTGCTGCATGGCTTTTTCAAAATCAGTTCCTCCAGCAACAACCAATGGCATGACATCAATTAGGCGTTCAATCGCGTGATTAATTACAATTTGCTCGTCTTGACTTGGTGGTTTTAATACATAATTAATGACTTCTGTCCGATTTTTTGGATGATCAATACCAATTCTGGCGCGGGTAAATTGCTGACTACTGAGGTGTGCAATTGTATCTTTTAAGCCGTTATGACCACCTGCCCCGCCCCCTTTTTTTAGACGTACTGTGCCAGATGGTAAATCTAATTCATCATGTATGACTAAGATTTGTTCGGGAGCGATTTTATAAAAATTGACTAATGCACCAATAGCTTGCCCACTTTTATTCATGAATGTAGTCGGTTTTAATAACCAGCATGGATGATTAGCCAAAACGACACGACACAGTTCACCATGAAATTTATTTTCAAAGTGGAACGATTCACGCATTTGCTCGGCGAGTTTGTCTACTAACCAAAAACCTGCGTTGTGTCGTGTATTTTCATAACGTGCGCCCGGATTGCCCAAGCCCACAATTAAAACAATCGACATTATTATTCTGTTTCTTCTGATTCTTCTTCGCTACCACTACCGCGCTTAGTCACAGAAACAACAGGAATATCTTGGTCTTCGTCGCCGTGCAATAGGGCGGGGATGACGACACCTTCAGGCAATTTTAAATCTGACAAATGCAAAATTGTTCCTATATCTGCTTCCGTCATATCCACTTCGATGAATTCAGGTAAATCTTTAGGTAAACAGTGGATTTCAATCTCAACCGTGTGATGTGAAATTGTGCCACCACCTAATTTAACACCTACACATTTTTCTTCATTTGTAAAGTGTAAAGGCACGTGCATGTGCAATTTTTCAGATTCACTAATTCTTTGTAAATCAACATGTAATACAATTGGTTTGTATGGATGACGTTGTAAATCTTTTAATACGACTCGTTCCGTTTTGTCTGCTAATTGCAATTTTAGAATGTGATTATAAAATGCTTCATGTTTTAGACTTTTGTCTAATTCGTTAGCGGATAATGAAATAGAGACGGATTCTTGGTGTGAACCGTATAAAACTGCTGGTACTTTACCTTCGCGGCGTAGGCGGCGGCTCGCACCTTTCCCCAAATCGCTGCGTGGTTCAGCAATTAATTCAAATTGTGCTGTGGACATTTATTGTGTCTCCCGTAAAGAAAAAAAGCCCCAAATTCGGGACGCTAGGCGTTCTATTTTCCGCGACCAAAAAATAAAACAATTACTCATTAAAAAAACTATTCCATAAACATCGAACTAACAGATTCTTCTTCTGAAATACGACGCATGGTTTCTGCTAACATTTCGGCTGTACTAAGTTGACGAATTTTATGACATTGCTGCGCTGCTTCGCTGAGTGGAATGGTATCTGTGACAACTAGCTCATCCATGTTAGAACTTTCAATATTTTGTACCGCCTTACCTGATAATACGGGATGAGTACAATATGCCATAACCCGTGCTGCACCATGTTCTTTTAACGCATTTGCCGCTTGGCATAAGGTGCCTGCCGTGTCTACTAAGTCGTCTACTAATACACAAACACGATTCTTTACGTCACCAATAATATTCATTACTTGCGCAACGTTAGGACGAGGACGACGTTTGTCAATAATAGCTAAATCTGCATCATCTAATTGCTTGGCAAATGCTCTAGCACGCACCACCCCGCCTACGTCTGGCGAAACTACCATTAAATTTTCATAATCATGTCGCCAAATATCACCTAATAAAATTGGTGAACCGTATACATTATCAACCGGGATGTCGAAAAAACCTTGAATTTGATCAGCGTGTAAATCAACGGTCAACACCCGGTCTGCTCCTGCTGTTGTAATCATATTAGCAACCAGTTTTGCAGTAATCGGTACACGCGCAGAACGCGGACGGCGATCTTGACGTGAATAGCCAAAATAAGGAATAACAGTTGTGATCCGTCCTGCAGAAGAGCGTTTTACCGTATCGACTAAAATCAATAATTCCATTAGGTTATCATTAGTCGGACTACAGGTCGGCTGGACGATAAAGACATCTTTACCACGTACATTGTCTTGAATTTCAACGTTAATTTCATCGTCACTAAAACGACTGACAGAAGCTCTGCCAAGCGGTATATTCAGGTATCCGACAATTGTTTTGGCTAACTCTGGGTTGGCACTACCCGTAAATACCATCATGCGGCTAGACATATTTGGAGTTCGCTTGTTGTAATGGTAGGAATATTTAGAAAAATGGCTGGGGTACCTGGATTCGAACCAGGGCATGACGGGATCAAAACCCGTTGCCTTACCGCTTGGCTATACCCCAATTATCGAGATATTGTAACAAAACTATCACAATTTGTTAACTAATGCAGGTGAACTATTTTTTCCTTGTGCAACAAATCCTTGCCACTTCTGCGGTAGTTTTTCAAGAATTTGTTGGGCTTGTCTCTGTGTCTTACATTGCGTAAAAATACAAGCCCCTGTCCCGGTCATCTTAGCAAGATTAAATTGATTCAACCAATTCATCGCTATTTTCACTTCAGGATAAAGACGACAAACGACAGGCTCACAAACGTTCGAGCAGTGCCCTGCAAGAAAGTCGTGCATTCTAATAGGTGCTTTATCTCTTGTCAATAATTTATCTGAAAAAATTTCACCTGTGGATACGTGACAGTTGGGGTGAATCACTAAAAACCAGTCTTCTGGAGGGTTTACAGATTGTAATTTTTCGCCAATACCCTCCGCCCATGCAGATTTGCCATAGATAAAAATAGGGATATCCGCACCAAGTTGTACACCCAATTGTTGTAAAATTGCTTGTGATACGTTCAATTGCCATAATTTATTTAATGCCAATAATGTTGTTGCTGCATTAGAGCTACCACCACCAAGACCACCACCCATAGGAATTTTTTTGCGTAATCGAATATTCGCGCCTTGAAAAGTTTGACTATGCTGTTGTAATAATTTAGCGGCTTTGACAATCAAATTATCTTCATAAGTGAGATTAATATCGGTTTGGCAATGGATTTCACCGTCGTCGCGCAGTGAAAAATCTAACTCATCACAATAGTCTAAAAATTGAAAAATGGTTTGTAATTCGTGATAACCGTCAGGACGACGATTTGTAATATGTAAAAATAGGTTCAGTTTGGCGGGAGCTAACCAAGTTTGTATTATCTTAGTCATTTTGATCTTTTCTTTAATCTGTTGCTAAAAATCTCGTAGAGGCGGTTTGAAATCTTTGTAATACGTTAGCGTGTTATTAGAATTATTTTATTAAAATCAATATGTTAATATAAGGTGTATTTGAAATCTAAAAAAGTGTTAGCCTTGTAATAGTGTAAAACGTAACCCTAATAAAAGTAGTAATGTCGCAAGTATATTACGCAATAATGCTTGTGGAATGCGTGCAGTTAATAAGCTGCCTAACATAATACCGGGAATTGCGCCAATTAGTAAGCCTGTCAATAAATGCCAGTCTACACTATCCAATAGTTGCCAGTGTCCGATACCTGCGATTGCAGTCAGTGGTACGGCGTGAGCTAAATCGGTCCCGACCATGCGACGACTGGATAATTGTGGATACAATAAACTGATTAACGCTACACCCAAAGCACCTGCACCAACAGAAGTTAAAGTCACCAAAACACCCAGTACAGCCCCTAACAAAATAGTCGTAATGTCACGTTTTAAGCCTTGTAGGCGATAACGACGTAATGAATTTTTTAAATATGGACGAATAAATAAAGTTATTGCAGTGAGTAGTAACATTATACCCATAAGAGTTTGTAACATGTCTTTGTAAAATTCACTGGAAATATGGCTTAGAAAAATACTGGTAAATATCGCAGCGGGCAGGCTACCCATTGCGAATAGCTTAACGATTATCCAATGCACATTATTGTGGTAATGATGTACGATGACACCACTACTTTTGCTAATAGCGGCGTATAACAAATCTGTGCCCACAGCAACAATCGGCGCGATGCCAAAGCCTAAAATCAACGTAGGTGTCATGATTGCGCCGCCGCCCACGCCTGTTAGCCCTACTAAACTTCCTACTAATAATCCAGTAAAAATAAACCCTATATCCATCTCGTTATCCTCCAATTTACTCGTTTATTTTGTTAAAAAAACACTGGGATAGCTTGTTATCAAATTTTAAAGCTGTAGAATCTGGCTTTTAGGTCGTTTTTAAGCGCATCTATCTCCTACTTTGTATCTACGCAAGATTTTTTCTTAATATCTTTAAATTAATAAACTTGGTAACAAACTGTATTTTCTCAAATGTCAAATGGATTCCGCAAATTGATTTTAAAAAAATCACAAAATATTTAGCATATTGGGGTAAGGCGAAAACATTAAACACTAAAGTAATGTTAAGATGTAAAATTTAGTAGGATGCAAAAAAAAAAGCCCTGCATGGTGCAAGGCTGAGGGGATAGAGCTTCCCTAACGGACGCTGCGTAATATACGAGATATTTATGACAACTCTATGACTTAAAAGACAAATTTATGTGACAATGATTTAAGCTGATTTCAGCTCTATTTATCCAAAAATAAATGAAATTTCAAAACCTTACCGCTTGCGTAACGTGAAGATTTAATTGATAATAATTTTTTAATATGCAAAATTGGATATGAAACATGGGAAGACGAATTGCCATCGTTGAGGATGAGCCTGCAATTCGAGAAAATTATGCTGTAGTCTTGCGTAGACAAGGCTATGACGTGAATACTTATAGCAACCGTCCTCAAGCACTAACTGCATTTCAAACACGTTTACCTGAATTGGTATTACTCGATATTGGTTTAGAAGAAGAAGTTGAAGGAGGATTTGATCTATGCCGTGATATTCGAGCGATGTCGCATTATCTACCTATTATTTTTTTAACTGCTCGTGATAGCGAATTTGATACTGTATCAGGTCTGCGTTTGGGCGCGGACGACTATCTCAACAAGGATATTAGTATGCCGCATTTGTTGGCACGGATTGCAGCCTTATTCCGTCGAGTAGACGCGCTACGCACACCTGCTTCAAATGATAGCTTAATGGAACGCGGTACTTTGACAATTGACAGTAACCGCCTGACTGCAACTTGGAAAAATATTGCGGTTGATTTAACCTTAACTGAATTTTGGATTGTATATGCCCTTGCGCGTTATCCGGGACATGTCAAACAACGCGAACAACTCATGCAAGAGGCTAATGTGCAAGTGGACGACAGTACGATTACCTCACATATCAAACGAATTCGTAAAAAATTTTTGACTGTAGACCCTAGATTTTCCGCGATTGAAACAATCTACGGTATGGGTTATCGCTGGAAATGCGAGGATGGATAATGAGTTTAACAATTCGTAGCAAGGTATTACTACTTTCTCTAACCTTATTTAGCATCCCCTACGTGGGCTATGAATATGTGTTAGAAATGGAAAAGTATTTACGTGATAACCTAGAAACTTCATTAAAAGATGCTTCTCGTGCGCTTGCCAGCGTATTGCACAATCAGCCTGAATTATTTAACCGTGAATTAAGCGACGTAGTTGAGTTTTATAAACCGTTAAACAATCTCCGTCAATTCAGAGTTGCATTTCACCTAGACGGTAATGTCAGCGATTGGGAAGATTATTTTTCAGAAACGCAACACTATGATGAAAAAGATATTTTATACGCCACAGTAGACCCCAGTTCTGTTACATTCAAACATATTATGGGTGTTTATCGCGGCTACTTATATAATTTATTTATTGTTAAAGATGACTCTGTTGTATTGCGTAATCAAGGCGACTTAGACTTAACTCGTAGTGATCACCTACAAATCATGGCACAAGACAATGAACAACATTTACACCGTTATGTCATTGCAGCAACACAAGAAGAAGGTTGGGTGAATGCTTATCGAGTTTCCGCTTATAACGATACACTATTATCCAGTTCTGAGCGGCGCATTCACGGTCAATGGAAACAAAGTGAAGATGGCTATATTATTGAGATTCGGATTCCATTACAGTTGATGGGGGAACGCTTTGGTCTTGCAATTGGTGATGTGGATGATAAAGAAACACGTCAACTTAAAACCTTAATTGCCAATGTCGGCACCAAGCAATATGACGATACGGGAGATATTTATGTTGAATCACCAAAAATTAATCAAATTATCCAAGCATTAGGCAATACGCAAGGACGTAGAGTATGGGTTTTGGATAAACAGCGACGTATTTTAGCGGCTGACGGAGATTTGTATCGGGAATTACATGAACACCCATTAGATGAAATATTTAGCTTATTATTACCACCCGTATCAGAAAGAATTAATGCTAATCAACGAGATGATGGACTATATTATCAACAAATTGAATATGCTCTAAATGGTCATTCTGATGTGCGATGGCATTCTACCGATGATGATAAAGTTGTTATTATTTCAGCAGTTCATCCCATTCATCATCAAAATCACGTCATTGGTGTTGTCATGGTGGAAGAAACCAGCCACAGCATTCAAACTGTACAACGACAAGCTATTGCTAATTTATTTAATAAAACATTATTATTATTTACAGTAGTTACCTTGCTCTTGTTGGTTTTTGCGAGTCGTTTATCTATCCGTTTGCGTCATTTGCGCAATCAAGCTGAAACAGCAATTGATGTTAATGGACGAGTAACAGTCACTAAAGTTGGCTCTAATGCGAAAGATGAAATTGGTGATTTATCGCGTAGTTTTTCCAATATTTTAGAGAAATTACATCAATATAATAATTATTTAGAAGGTATGGCAAGTCGTTTGTCCCATGAATTGCGTACACCAATTGCGGTGGTACGTTCCTCATTGGAAAATTTAGAGTTGGAACAAGATTTATCAGAAAATTCAATTGTTTATATTGAGCGAGCTAAACAAGGCATTGAGCGTTTAAATATGACTATTACTCGTTTAAGCGAAGCCACTCGTTTAGAACAGGCGCTACAGGACGCAGAACGTGAGCAAGTCGATTTAAAAGATTTAGTCAGCAATTGCGTTGCAGGCTATCGTTTGGCTTATCCTAAGCAGCGTTTTCATTCAATCTTGCCACATCAACCGGCTATCATTTCCGTTGCACCTGATTTAATTGCACAAATGTTAGACAAATTGGTATCAAATGCAGTGGGTTATTCTGATCCTGAGCAAGCGATTCGGGTAGAATTGGTGCAAGAGCGGCAAACAGTGCGTTTGTCGGTACTCAATCGTGGTGTAGATATTCCTATTGAGATGCAAGATCGTTTATTTGAATCTATGGTTTCATTTCGTCAATCCACCGACGCGAAAGAACCACATTTAGGCTTAGGATTGTATATGGTACGTTTAATTGTTAATTATCATGGCGGTTTAGTTAAAGCGTCGCAACACCCGGATGGAAACGGTGCAATGTTTAATGTTTGGTTGCCGATTGGAGCGAATTTGTAGCTGTATATTGCGCAACTTGGAAGTTACGCAGTTTACATGAAAATTTTACGCTATATTTGCAATTCACAATAAATCAGGACGCAGAGCGTCCTTGTTGCCTCCCAACGGAGATCATTGGGACGAGGAAAAAATTTTTACGCTAAGATTTTGATTTGCATAAAAATTCCGTTAGCTAAACAAAATACTTGCAAATTTTAATTTGCACGAAGTAGGAATGAGTTAGGAAATATTTAAGCAAATTGTTCAGGTATTTGACGATGCCAATGAGTGCGTTGTTGATACTGATGTGCGACGTTTAACAATTTCGCCTCATCAAAATAATTACCGATTAATTGCATACCTACTGGTAATTTATTAACAAAACCTGCTGGTAATGACATAGCTGGCAAACCTGCTAAATTGACTGCAATTGTATAAATATCAGATAAATACATTGTTACAGGATCATCTGCTTTTTCACCGATTTTAAAGGCGGGAGTAGGTGTAGTTGGACCTAAAATTACATCTACTTTTTCAAATCCGGTTTTAAAATCATCACTGATTAAATGGCGGATTTGTTGAGCTTTCAAGTAGTACGCATCATAATAACCCGCAGATAGGGCATACGTGCCAACCATAATCCGACGCTTGACCTCCGCACCAAATCCTTCACCACGCGAACGTTTATACATATCCATTAAATCTTGTGGATTGTCGCAACGATAACCAAAACGTACGCCGTCAAAACGTGATAAGTTAGATGAACATTCCGCAGGGGCAATAATATAATAGGCAGGTACAGCTAATTTATTATTAGGCAATTCAATTTCTTGGAATGTCGCGCCAAGTTGTTCTAATTCTTTAATCGCCGTTTGCAACGTACTATTGATTTCAGGGTCTAAGCCTGCGCTAAAATAATCTTTAGGTAAACCAATTTTTAAGCCTTGAATATCATTATTTAAACTTGCTGTGAAATCTATTACAGGGCGATCAATTGAGGTTGAATCGCGCTGATCAAAACCAGACATGACTTCTAGTAATAAGGCAACATCTTCTGCGCTTTGCCCCATTGGACCACCTTGATCTAAACTCGACGCAAATGCAATCATGCCATAACGTGAAACAAGTCCATAAGTTGGTTTTAAACCCGTGATACCACAAAGTGCTGCGGGTTGACGAATAGACCCACCTGTATCTGTACCCGTTGCAATTGGAGCTAAGCGCGCTGCGACGGCTGCCGCTGAACCACCTGATGAGCCTCCCGGTACTGTTTCTATATTCCAAGGATTTCTAACCGCACCGAAAAAGCTGGTTTCATTTGACGAACCCATAGCAAATTCATCCATATTGGTTTTACCTAACATAACCATTCCGGCTTTTTGAATATTTTCCACAACACCTGCGTTATAAGGCGCGATAAAATTATCTAACATTTTGGACGCACAAGAAGTTTTCACACCTTCGGTACAAAAAATATCCTTATGCGCCATCGGGATACCCGTCAATTTACTTGCCTTACCTTGCTGTATTAACTCATCTGCAGCTTTTGCTTGTTCTAATGCCAGTTCTGCTGTCACGGTAATAAAACTATTTAGTTGCTTATCATGCTGTTGAATACGGTCTAAAAAATATTTGGTCAACGCTTGGCTTGTGATCTCACCAGTTTGGAGTGCTTGAGAGAGTTCTGACAAAGTTTTATTGTGCATAGTTTTTTATATTCGTTGCAAAAAAAGCATTATTGTAACAGAAAATAGGCGATTTCTATCAACTAAGGAATATTTTGAATCCCGATAAACAAATCAAGAACTATCGAGATTTAATCAAATTCTACTAGCTATTTTTCAACAAATTTTTAGCCATTTTTCAGCAAGCTCATTTTAATTTTTAAAATCAAATTGTTAGATGTTTTTGTAACCATTTTTCCGCAACATCAGTGAATAAGTTTTCATCATTTTCAAAGGCTTTTGGAAAAATAATAAATTAAATCAAAATGTTACATCTAGGAATGCTTTATGCTATAACTGCTATAACTTTTAATCAAATACTTAACTTTTAAAAGTATTTTACATTCATTTTTAATAGCATAAATTTAAGGATTTACTATGAAAAATAAGCAAGGTTTTTCTATGATTGAGATTATGATTGTTATCTTGATTGTCGCGCTTATGGCGGCGTATGGCATTCCGTATTTGCTTACTTCTTTCAAACGTTCTCAAGTTGCGGAAGCAATTAATTTGATGACCGGTTTAAAAAGCTCAACTGAAGAATGGGTTTCTTCAAACGGAACTTGGCCAAGTGATATTGAACAGCAATTGAGCGGTAAAATATTGGGTAAATATACCTCCGTCATCAACCTTGTTGGAGCAGGGGCTATAGTGAAATTGGAAGACAGCTTTGATAATTTTGGTTATAGTGCTGTTATTAAACATCCAGATATTACAGGATCAGTAAATTTAATGTATAACCCGGTGCATAAAACTTGGCTCTGTACATACGAAAATATGAATCCACTTTATTTACCAAGTATTTGTAGGTAATGCTTAATGTAAAACTTGTTTTGTAATAACGGATTAAGTGCAAAACAAGTCTTATGATTAAGTTAAAAACCTTTGTACATTTCCTCGATTTCGCTACTAAAATGTTCGATAATTTTGTTGCGTTTAATTTTCAAAGTAGGCGTTAATAAATTATTATTTACAGTCCAAGCTTGCAATGACAAAGTGACACGCCGAATTTGTGCATAACCGGGAAAGTCTTTAATTTGTGTGGCAATGCGCTGTAAAATTAATTTTTTAACGGCTTTATCCGTAATTTCGCTAGATTCAAGGTTTAGTTGTCGCGCTAAAGTTTGCCATTGCTCGCTATTTAACACCGCGATAGCACTTAAAAATGGGCGACCTTCACCAATAATCATCACTTGTTCAAATAAATTATCACGTAAAATGTGCATTTCCATATCGGTAGGCGAAATTTTTTCTCCATTACCTAAAACGATAATATCCTTAATCCGACCAATAATATACAAATGTCCATTTGCATCAATACGCGCTTTATCTCCTGTGTGCAACCATCCTTGTTCATCAATCACTTGCGCGGTTGCATCAGGATTTTTCCAGTAGCCTTGCATGACGCTGTCACTACGTGCTAACAATTCATCTTGTTCCCCTAAACACACTTCAACTGCTGGCAATGCTAAACCAATACTTGCAGGTATGTTGCTATCTGGACGATTCACCGCAATAACGGGACTATGTTCAGTTAAGCCATAACCTTGCAACAGTGGTAAACCTAAACCAACAAAAGTTTTTCCCACGTCCGCCGATAATGCCGCACCACCGCAAATTGCTAAGTGTAAACGACCTCCTAATTTATCTAAAATTTTCCGACTGACTAGACGATATAAAATTGGATAATATAAAAATTGCGCTTTCCAACCCGTACGCGCTTGCTGGTATTCAAAATATTGCCAACCGACATTAACCGCCTGTTGGAATAAAGTTTGTTTTAACCAGCCTGTTTTTTGCATTTGATGATTAATTTTAGCTAATACTTGCTCATAAATGCGTGGTACGGAAATTAAAATGGTCGGTTTAATCTCTTGTAAATCAGCAGCTAACTGCGGGATAGAGCGCGCGTAAGCGACGGTTGCACCCAAAATCATGGGTAGATAATATCCTGCTGCACGTTCCAACATGTGCGATAAAGGTAAAAATGATAAAAATACCTCATTATCAGAAAAATCTGCACAATCAGGTACAACTTGCATATTACGCAATATATTGCGATGACTTAGCATTACACCTTTTGGCTTGCCTGTTGTGCCCGATGTGTAAACGATGGAAGCTAAATCATCTAAGCCATTTTCTCGCGCTTGTAGGGTGAATTCACCTTGTGGTAGCCATGTTTGTAAACTGATTAATTTTTCATAATCATCATCAATTAATTCAATACAAACAATCGTTTCTAAACCTTCAATATCTGAAATATAGGGTTTGAGTGTTTCCCACTGTTTTCTATCTTCAATAACAAATAATTTCACTTCTGCGTGCTGTAAAATATAAGCGACGTTATCGGGACGATCATCGAAATACAACGGCACAGTAATTAAACCACAGCCTAATGCTGCCTGATCGAATGCAACCCAATTTGGACTATTGCGCAGCATAACTGCGACTTTGTCGTATTTATTTAAACGTTGTAAAGCGGCTTGCCATTGGGCAACTTTCTGAGCCATCTGTTGCCATGTGACATCTTGCCAAGTTTTAGAATCTCTAGCAAAATAACGGTAGGCAATGATTTGTGGTGTACGTGTTACTCTTTCACGAAACAAGGCGGCTAAACTAGTGATTTGATCAGAAACAAGAAAATGATGTTGTACCATTTTTTAATTCATCCTGTGCTAAATTTAAAAAATATATGAATTCAGTGCGCTGCGTAGAATGAGCCACTGACGCACTGCGTCAGGTTGTAGTGGACGCTGGTGTGTCCTGTGGTATGACGATGCGGTGCGTCGTCACTAGTCAACGAGACAAATTTTTATTTGAACTGCGTAACGCCTAATTTAAATCAAAAATCAGCGATCTAAAATCGAAATTTCTTACCGAGATGTTTATAATGGACATTTTGGTAAAGCGGTAGCGTAGGGTTCCACAATGCAGAAAATAATTCAACTTCCTTTACAATATATTCAATCCAATTTAGATCGAGAAAACTTTGCTGAAGACTGGCTAGAGGAAGTCGCAGAAAGCATACTTGAGGTTGGTACATTATTAACGCCATTGGTTGTAGAGCGCGTAGAAGAAAATCAATATATTGTTTTAATCAGAGACTTAGAATTTCTTGCGGCGTTAAAAGCCAGTGAAATGGATGCAAGTTTTACCCATGTAAATGCTTATGTCGTCGAGTCCGAGCAGCAACTTAGCGCGTTTGAAACCCAATTGCACAGTCTAAATCCAGATGATGATATTTTTAATCGAGATATTTCAGATGTGTTGGACGCGATGACAGAGCTATTGAATCAGTCATCTCAATCAAGTATTTCTAAAACGGATTTTGATGCGCTGAAAACTGAATTTAGCGTACATATTTTTTCTTTGATGCAAGCAATTGAGCAAAATGGCAGTCAATTTAATTCATTGTTTGAGGTTTTAGGTGAGATTGATCATCAAGTTGAACAAACGCTAGCTAAGGTTTCTGCATTAACCGGCTCTGAAACAAAAATTTCAGCCGGCGCAAATCCGATTGAGGATTTTATTCAGACCGTAAACAATTCTCCATTAGACATTTTAGAGCGTAAATTAAAATCAGTAGGCGCGAATAAAGTGCTAATAGATAATTTGATTGCGGCTAGAAATGTGGAGCATTTCGTACCATTTTCCAATTTGGACGAAATGTTGGAAGTGAAAGGGGTAGGAGATAAAAGTCTACTTAAAATCATTAGTCATTGGAAATAATATTTTTAATGGGAAAAGTAGAGCGCGCCGCTACCTCCCCGTTTGTGTAAATTTTTTAAAATCAAAAAAAGGTAATTGCCCAATGTGATTTCCTAATCCCAGCATTGTTTTTTTGGGAAAAGATGAGGAGGAATTTAGCATTGGGTTATTTTATTTCTTACAACCAGCCTTTACTTCTAAAGTACCAATACGGCGCAATACCAGAAATGATCATCAAACCGATAGCCCAAGGATAACCGAGTAGCCACTTTAATTCCGGCATATAGCTAAAGTTCATACCGTAAATGCTAGCAACAAGCGTTGGTGGTAGAAACACGACAGCAGCAATCGAGAAAATTTTGATAATCTGATTCTGTTCGATATTGATAAACCCTTGTGTTGAATCCATTAAAAAATTTACTTTTTCAAATAGAAAAGTAGTGTGAGACATTAAAGTTTCCACATCGCGCATGATTTCACGTAAGGTTTCCACCTGTTCCGGCTGACTGCGTAAATGCCGTAACAAAAACGATATATCACGTTGGGTATCCATGAGACACAGACGAATTTTACCATTGCTATCCTCTAGCCTCGCCAGTTCGCTGATAGCATCTTCCAATTCAGATTCCTCATCCTCTAGCACCATGTGGCTAACGCGCTCTAATTGACGGTGTAAATCTTCTACAGTATCGGCATGATTTTCTACTTTTTGTTCCAGTAAGGTCACTAATAAATCTTGAGGCGACTGTACTTCCACTTGTCCGCGTCTTGCCCTCATGCGCAATAAACGGAAGTCGGCTAAGTCGCCCTCGCGGATGGTGATTAGACGATCTTTCTGCAGAATACAGGCGACCGTTACTGTTTGATGTCTTCCTTCTGATTGTCCTAAAAACAAAGAATGGACGTGAATCCCAGCTTGATCCATAAAACAGCGGGCAGATGCTTCAATCTCCTCAACCTCATCTGATTCGGGCAGATCGGTGTGTAACATGCGTTCAAGCAAGATGCGCTCGTCCTCGTTGGGTTCATGAGCATCTATCCAACCTGCATTGGGTAAACACTCTGCGATTTGTTCCATTGAACACTTGAGTTCGCGGATCAAGCCGTTTTCAATTTTAAATAATCTTAGCATCAGTTCACCTTTGCTATCTGTTACTTACAAGCATTAAAAAAGGGATAGCCTTTCAATAATGTGTTAATTTGTGCGATACTTTGTGCTTTCCGCATGACAGGTGATATAGGAATAACATAAAAATGGCAGCACAACTCACCAAACGAGATGAGCATGATCTTATCATATAAATCACGGTCAATATAAACGGTAAATGTTAAATTGGTAATGCTCAATTTAAGACCATAATGCTACCAACATTGTAGACAGTTTTTAGAAATGTAGATATTTTTCAATAAGTTAAATATATATAGGTGATTTTGTAATTTATTAATTTTACTCATGATGTTGAAAAAGTATCCGAACTATTGAACAAATAAACGTTATGTTAGAATAGAAACATCGAGGTGTAAAATCATTTAAAAATAACATTTTTAAAATAAAAATCGACTTTAAAATCAAATTTTTACAAATCTTATTTTAAATAATGCAGTAATTTAACTTACTAAGCAAATTGGATAATTAAATGGAAAGTACTGATTTAAAACGCTTGGGGTTAAAAGTGACCCATCCACGCCTGAAAATTTTAGAATTACTTGAAAACAGTAACACCCGTCACATGAGCGCAGAAGAAGTATATAAAGCACTATCTGGTGCAGGTGAAGAAATTGGTTTAGCAACGGTGTATCGCGTATTGACCCAATTTGAAACAGCGGGGCTTGTCATACGTCACTATTTTGAAAATGGGCGAATTTCTGTATTTGAACTAGCAGAGACTGAACATCATGATCATTTGCTTTGCATCAAATGTGGTAAAATTATCGAGTTTTCCGACAACGTTATTGAAGAGCGTCAAAATGCCATCGCAAAACAACATGGCTTCGATATTAAAGACCACTGCTTGTACATCTACGCCGAATGCGCTGATTACAAAAGTTGTGAGAATTACCGACAATATTTACAAAATCAATGATACAAAGATTGGGATAATAGTGTCAAAAAAATGTCTCAATCGGCATTGGTTTTGCGTATTATTGAAATATCTAGTAACTTTTGACCGTTTTTACACACCCTAACTCATGTTTGGAGATATTTCATGTTTAATTTTTTGCTAGAAATGCCAATGAGTGAATTCATTATATATTTTAGCTTATTTTCAATTACTTGCATTTCTGTCGGTTGGTTTTGGGTCAATGCTGATGGCTCAACTAAGTACAAATTACCAGAGGAAGATATGCTTAATTCCTACGAGTTGGCAGCCTTACGTGATGGTCGTAAAGGTGTAATTCATACCGCATTATTCAACTTGTGGCATCGTGGTTTATTGGCAAGCGACCGTAATAGTGCAAATCCTAAAGTTCAGCGTGTAAATGTTGCAACAGATTATCCACGCGGCGAGATTGAAGATGCAATTTATCAATTCACTTGGATTGCGCGACGACCGACGGAATTTTTTACGGATACAGCATTGCGTAAAAAACTAGATTCGTTAATTCGTCCAATTAATCGCAAATTGGAAAAAATGCACCTCAAATTTAGAGAAGATCATGTTGATCGTGCATCAATAGCCAAATTTATGATTTTAGCTTTATTATTTACCGCATCTGGCATAAAAATTTATCACAGTATGTTTAATAATGAACCTTTTATTTTTATTTTAGCAACATTGGTTATTGCAGTAGGTATTACGCATTATTTCATTAAACCAAGTCGCAATACACGTTTGGGTATTTTATGTGTCAAAAAAATGCAAGAACAATTCGCATGGACAAAGAATGAAAATCCACCAGATGGTTTAGACCCCTCGCTACGTGTCGCTTTATTCGGCATTTCGGCACTAAGCGGCATTACAATGTTTTCCTCTTTTCAAAATACATTTGCGACGACTGATACGGTTGGTGCAGCGACTGGTGGTTGTGGATTAGGTGGATGTGGTGGTGGATGCGGTGGTGGTAGTTAGTATAAAATAATTGGCATCGTTACTATAAATAATCATAATAGGTCGTTATAATATCAGCATAAATTTATCCCAAAATTGTCAAACGGAGAACCTAATATGACTACACCGCCAAATTTTACAAATCCGGAAGAAGTGATTAAAGCGTTTAATCAACAAGTCAGTGAAGCATTAGGCGGTTTTGCCTCAAATCAAGCTCAGGAGATGATAAAGGAATTTAATCAAGCATGGAATGCTATTGCTCAACAAGCAATGGAAAATCCACAAGAATGGATGGAAATGCTAACGAAATATCAGCAAGAGCAATTAGCTTTATGGAATCAGTTGTTTAACGTGAATGTTGAGGCAGTACCGGGACTCAGTAAACTTGAACCTGAATCGGGTGATCGACGCTTCGCAGCACGAGAATGGAATGAAAATCCAATTTTTGATTATATTAAACAATCTTACCTACTGGCTTCTAAATCATTAACGCAATGGTCTGAATACGCGCAATTAGATGATGAAAATAAGAAAAAGTTAGCGTTTTACACTAAATACTTTATCGACGCGATGTCTCCAACTAATTTTGCTGTTACCAATCCCGAAGTGATGAGAGAAGCGGTTGAATCTAAAGGTCAAAGTTTAGTAAACGGTTTGCGGAATTTGCTTGATGATATGGGCAAAGGTCGCATTACTATGACGGATGAATCTGCGTTTGAATTGGGTAAAAACCTTGCTGTGACAGAAGGTGCGGTGATTTTCCAAAATCGTATTATGCAGCTTATCCAGTATAAACCGACTACGGAAAAAGTGTCAGATCGACCGTTGTTAATTGTCCCTCCTTCGATTAATAAATTTTACATTTTAGATTTACAACCCGCTAATTCATTTGTGAAATATGCAGTTGATCAAGGCAATACGGTGTTCTTAATTTCTTGGGTGAATCCAGATGAATCACTTAAAGATACGCGATGGGATGATTACATCGAAGAAGGTGTGATTGAAGCCACCAAGATCATACAAGCTATTACTGGTGCAAAAAAACTCAATGCAGTTTCTTGGTGCGTTGGAGGAACTTTGTTAGCATCCACATTAGCAGTCATGCACGCAAAGAAAATTCACACCAGCGTCGCCTCCGCCACTTTCTTTACTACAATGGTAGATTTTTCTGATGTTGGTGATTTAGGCGTATTCATTGATGAAAATCAAATTGCACAACGTGAAGCGCAACTAAAACAAACCGGTATTTTATCAGGTAAAGATTTAGCTTTGGCATTTTCTATGATTCGCGCTAATGATTTAATTTGGTCTTACGTGGTGAATAATTACTTGAGAGGTCAAAGTCCTACACCGTTTGATATTTTATATTGGAATAGTGATCCAACCAATCTACCCGCTAATATGTACAGCGATTATATACGCAATATGTATTTGGATAATAAACTATCACAACCAAATGCACTGGAAATGTGTGGCGTACCGATAGATTTGAGCGGTATCAAAACACCTGCCTATTTCTTGTCTACAATCGACGATCATATTGCACCTTGGAAATCCACTTTTATTGGTACGGAATTGTTGTCTGGCGGTACTGAATTTGTGCTAGGAGCGAGTGGACATATTGCAGGCGTAATCAATCCACCCGCAAAAAATAAACGGCGTTATTGGTATAACGGTGAATTAGGCAAGGGTGCTGATCATTGGTTAGAAACTGCAAAATCTGAAAAAGGTAGTTGGTGGTCGCATTGGAGTGCATGGTTGAAAAAACGTGGAGGAGCGGAAATAGATGCGCCTCAGACTTTGGGTAATAACGAATATACTCAAATTGAACCTTGCCCGGGTAGTTATGTAAAAAAACGGATTGTTTAATGATTTATTAAATTTATACCGTTGGACTGCTCATCTTGCAAAGACTGGCAGTCCGAACAAAAATCACTGTAAGATAACCCGTGCGTTGACAGGCTGTAATGGACGATTATTGGAATGGTGCATCACTTTTTGGAATTGCTCAATTTGTGCCTTAGACGCAGTAACCACATTTTTCATCACCAACCAGCGTAAGCCTTCAGAGCAAGGTGGCGTGGTCAAAGAACCAGTAAAACGGTAATAATCTTTATTTTCAGGCAACAAGCCAAGTAAATCCACATTTTCCATCGCACGATGCTCACCAACTTGAGTGGGCATATTCGCCCAAATAGGTGTTAAAGCGGAATTCTCATCTCCTTCCCTAAACATCACCGCGACAACTGCAAAATTACCTTTATCGTCGCCATGCACAATATGCGCTTCCATCGCAAATGATTCACCATCAATATGATTTTCACTTGGCGAATGAAAATGAAACTGTTGCACTGGCAAAGTCAAACCATCTACACCTAAAAGACTGCCGTCAGCCATATTAATTTGGATTGTATGTCCATTATTCAAAATTTCAGTGGCTTGAGTTTGATATTGAAAATCTAGCGTAGCTAAATCTGCCTCAACAAAATGTGTCAAATTAACTGGTGATTGATTTTTACCTTCACGACAAAAATAATTTTTTGCATCAGCATCAGCCCAATGCTCAGGTCCCGTTTCTCCAGAATAGCCCCAATGACCACCCGCATACACCAAACTTGAGAAAAACAAAGTTGACGCAGTTAATAATATTTTACGCATAATTCCTCCATCGTAAGTGTCATAATTCTTAAACATCGTTTTCTAATTTCACTGCTGACGCTGAATCAAACCAATCCAATTTTTCATGTAGCCTAACCACGTCACCAACAACAATTAAACTCTGCTTGGTAATATTAGCCGCTTTTACTTTTTCTGCCAATGTTTCCAAAGTACCAACAACAACCACTTGATCAGATGTCGTTGCTTTTTGCACCAATGCGGCAGGTTTATCTTTAGATAAGCCGTGCTTAATCAAATTGTTACAAATAATCGGTAGCGTGCGCAAACCCATATAAATCACGAGTGTTTGATTATCATGCGCCAACATCGACCAATTTAAATCTACTGAATCATTTTTTAAATGTCCCGTAACAAAAATACAAGATTGCGCATAATCTCGATGCGTTAATGGAATACCGGCGTAAGATGACATGCCTAATGCTGCGGTAATGCCCGGTACAACTTGAAATGGAACACCTTCTGCCATGAGTGTCTCAATCTCCTCGCCGCCGCGCCCAAACATGAATGGATCGCCTCCTTTTAATCGTAATACACGTTTACCTTGTTTGGCTAATTTTGCTAAAAGTTGATTAATTTCTTCTTGCGGAACAGTATGATTACTCGTTTGTTTGCCCACATAAATCCGTTCAGCATCTCGACGCACCAAATCCAGCACCGCCGATGAAATCAATCGATCATATAACACCACATCAGCTTGTTGCATTAAACGTAAAGCACGAAAAGTCAGTAAATCAGGATCACCCGGTCCGCCACCAACTAGATAAACTTCACCAAACTTTTGGATTTGATTTTTATCTTGCAGTAGACGTTCTAATTCTTCATACGCTTCACGAGTCTTTCCAGACAACAACATTTCTGCAATTGCCCCTTGTAATACATGTTCCCAAAAACCACGCCGCTGCTCGAAAGATAAACTTTTTTTCACTTTATCCCTAAATTGAGCAATAAATTCCGCTAATCTCCCATAAGCAGAAGGAATAACACTTTCTAACTTAGCGCGTAATAGTCTTGCCAATACCGGCGACGCACCACCTGTTGAAACTGCAATTTGTACTGGATGTCGATCAATAATTGAAGGTACAATAAAACTACACAATTCAGGTTGATCAACAACGTTGACCGGAATATTATGATCATGTGCTAATTTTGAAATTTCAGCATTGACATGTTTATCATTCGTTGCGGCGATAATTAAACATTTCTGCTGTAAATCATGTATTTCAAACAGACCTTGACGATAAGTAATTTTTTGCTGTTCAAGCCATGTCTGTAAACTATCACTTAATTGCGGCGCGACAACGTGAACCTTTGCTTGAGCTTGTAACAATAATTCTGCACGCCGTGTTGCAATCGTTCCGCCGCCGACGACTAAACAATTTTTATCTCGAATGTTGAGAAAAATAGGTAAAAAGTCCATAATCGTTCAATGTGTTAGTTTATTATTTTGAGGAAAATAGTGTTTTTGTGCACTGCATCATACACTTGCGTAATTTTTTAAATTAGTATATAAGAATAAAATGGTTTTCTAAAGCTATATTTAGTGACCGACATCATTTCAACCACTACTATTGTAAATTTATATAAAGGAGAATGCTATGGCTGACTTTGATCAAGAATTAGATGCGTCTGGTTTAAACTGTCCACTTCCTATTTTACGTGCTAAGAAAACATTAGCGCAAATGGAATCCGGTAAGATTTTACGCATCATCGCAACAGACCCCGGTTCGGTGAAGGATTTTGAGGCATTTGCTAATCAAACAGGTAATGAATTACTTTCTTCTGGTGAAGAAGGTGGTAAATACACATTTTTAATTAAGAAAGCCTAAGTCCACTGTGGAGGAGCTCCCGAATGGAAGAAAAAAAACTTGCGATTATTGCTACTAAGGGTACGCTAGATTGGGCTTATCCACCATTCATTTTAGCCTCTACTGCATCTGCATTGGGTTATGAAGTGCAAATTTTCTTTACGTTTTACGGTTTGCAATTGTTGCGTAAAAAATTGAATTTACAAGTAAGTTCACTAGGTAATCCGGCAATGCCAATGCCAATGCCCGTCCCGGTCTTAGTGCAAGCTTTACCCGGTATGCAGAGTTTCATGACTTCCATGATGAAAAAGAAAATGAAAGACAAAGGCGTGGCAAGTCTTGAAGAGTTGCGTGAGTTATGTGTCGAGGCAGAGGTAAAAATGATTGCGTGTCAAATGACTGTGGAATTATTTGAATTTGATACAAAAGATTTCGTAGATGGTATTGAATACGCTGGTGCAGCTGCATTTTTTGAGTTTGCGGGTCAATCAGATATTTGTTTATACATCTAACACTTTGTAAGTGGGCGAGATGCGTGTCATTTTGCCCATTTAATCAGGTTGTTACGATTTAAAAATGCGATGCGGAAAGTCGCAGCATGTAAAATAGCCGCCATTTCAAGTTATCGTCTATAAGACACTACTCAGAATCCGCAAATTGCGACTCAATTAATTTTTGCACACCTGTTATCATCAAATCAATCGCAGCATCCTTGTAGGATGGGTTATCTAAATATTTTTCGCTCAATTTATCTAATGTACTCTCTAATTGCTTTGTATCCACTTCTGCAACCGCGGTGTTAATTGTTTGCTGTAAATTTGTACGTGTTTTGGCAAAATTTGTAATAGCTTGCGCATGAATACCTGCCGTCGCTAACTGTTGATTAATTTGCTTTTTTAAGCCTCCTAATAATTCTTTAGCATGGGTAATCGCGTTACGACGTAAATCTAAAATAGGATCATAAGGTGTCAATAAGGTTTCCGCCTCGATGTAAAAATGTTTTTTATGTTGCGCAATCGTCAATTCATCAAGTAACTCACGAGCTTTTTGCGGCGTAAAATGTGGTTCTGCTAATGCGGTAAAAATCCAACCCTCTTTGAGTTTGAGCTGTTCACGCTCTTCCTCATTCAAACCTCGATCTAAAGCCGCTTTAATATATTGATAACGTTGCTTATATTTTTCTGGACTGTTATCTGGCATCATACTAAACAATCCATCCCACGTATCATCCGGCGATGGAAAAAAATTAATACCAGTCACCGCAAACATTTCCTGTCGTGTTTTGCCGATGTGTAATTTAATTAAAGTTTCTCCATTTGACTCTAACATAGGCTCGTATAATTCCAAGACAACACGAATATTATTAGCTAATTCTGCCAAATTTTGCTGATTTTGCTCTGCGACTGGCTTCAAAGCTTGAGAAGTTGGCGTACAAGCAATTAATTGTAGAGCTAAATAACTAGATAAAACAACAAATAATGATTTTTTAATAGTGTACATACTGAATACCTCATGTCATTATCAACGGTCTGGCAAAATTTGTGACAAATGGAAATTGATTTACTAAAAAAGTGACATCGTACAAAACAACGTAGCGGATTTATGCCAAATTTGGCAAGTTTATGACAAATTCACTAAAATTGTAACACAATTGTATATTAGCCTATGTAAACTGTGTTATATAAGAGTAATCGGTTGTATAATTTGTCTACTAATTTTTTTGCTTACTTACTGGAGGATGAACGGTGCAACCAAACTACCTTAGTTTAGATCAAAAACTTAGATTATTGATCATACCTGCGATATTTTACTTATTGCTCCTTACAACCATTATTGCTAATCAACAATATCAATTACTTGAATTTCAATGGAATCAATATGTTGTAATGGGTTTGATTTTCCTTACTTTCGTTATTAGTGGCTTGATGTTTTGGGTATCCTCTTCGTTAAAGCATAGCTTTGAATCAGTGCTTAGTCATGCTCAGCATCTCATTGAAGGCGAATTACATGCTGAAATGAAACCTCAAGGCTCTGACGAATTTGCTCAATTATTACAATTTGAAGCGAAAATTCAAACTAAACTACTCGAAAATAAAGATTTAATAGATTATTACCAGCGTATGACAGAGGAGTTACGTAGAGTTTTCTCAGCATTGGCAAATGGTAGCATCCAAGAGAGTGTACAGGGTGAATATACAGGTGATTTAGGTATTTTAAAAGCCGATATTAATGATGCGCTTATTCAATTACGTGACGCAATCAGCGATATTCAAATCGCAACCGAAGCTGCTTCAAAAGGTGATTTAAAACAATGTGTGAATACTACAGGTAAGCGTGGATTTTTAAAAAATTTGGCAACGAATATCAATCAATATTTGAATACCAATCAATTGCTCTTGGAAGATGTGAATAATGTTTTTCAAGCACTTGCAGAGGGTAATTTAAATCAAACCATGCAACGTGATTATAGCGGTGGTTTACAGCTCATCAAAAACAATGTGAACAATTCAGTTAAACGTTTGAACGGTACGATTTCGGAAATCAGAGATATACTCAGTATGGCAGCAAAAGGTGAGTTCAATAATCGGATCGTACTTGATGGTAAGCAAGGTTTTTTTCAGGAGCTCGCCTCAAATATCAATAAAAATTTAGATGTTAATCAAAATATTGCAGAGGAGATTATGCGGGTTTTCAAAGCTATATCACAAGGCGATTTAACTCAAGCGATGCAATCTGATTACACTGGCAATTTAGCTCAATTAAAACAAGATGTAAACGATTCGGTCAGCAAACTCAACGTGATGATGAATGAGATCAATGCTGTAATTGGTGCTGCGGCTAATGGCACGTTAGACAAGCGCATTGAAGTGAATACAAAACAGGGATTTTTCGAGCAATTAGCTCAAAATATAAATAATAGCTTAGATATAAATCAGTCTATGATTGAGGAAGTGATGCGAGTTTTTGCCGCTGTTTCTTTAGGAGATTTAAGCCAAACGATGTCTGGTAATTATTCGGGGGCACTGGAACAGTTAAAACAAGATGTTAATAATTCCGTGAAACAATTAAACCAAGTCATGGAGCAAATTCGTGAAGTGGTTGCTACATCGGGACAAGGTTTGTTTGATAATCGTGTACCAATAGAGGATAAACAAGGCTTTTTCCGCGATTTGAGTGAGAATTTAAATCGCAACTTGGATATTAATCAAAAGATGATTGAAGAGTTAATGCGTGTATTTGCTGCAATGGCAATCGGCGATTTAACGAAAAACATGAATGATGATTATCAAGGTCGTTTAGATGAGTTAAAACAGAATGTAAATAGTAGTATTTCACGTTTAAATATGCTATTTGAAGAATTAATACGTGTTTTTTCTGCAATGTCTAATGGCGATTTAACTCAAATTATGACGAATAATTACGAGGGACGTTTAGCTGAATTAAAAAATGATGTGAATAGCTCTATCACTCGTCTAAACGAAGTCATGGCGAAAGTAGGACAATCGAGTGATATGATTAGTAACGCATCTTCTGAGGTTTTACAGGGTAATATGAGTTTAAGTCAACGTACTGAGGAGCAGGCGGCAGCGTTAGAAGAAACCGCGTCTAGTATGCAGGAACTGACTGATACCGTACAGCAAAATGCAGATAATGCGGAACAGGCGAACCAATTATCTATTAGTGCGCGTAAACATGCTGAAGAAGGAGGTAAGATAATAAATCAAGCGATTTCGGCGATGAATGAGATTAATAAGAGTAGCCGTAAAGTCGCTGATATTATCGGTGTGATTGATGAGATTGCATTTCAGACTAATTTGTTAGCATTAAATGCAGCAGTTGAGGCGGCGCGAGCCGGTGATCAAGGACGTGGTTTTGCTGTCGTTGCGACTGAGGTCCGCAATTTAGCACAACGCAGTGCGTCGGCTGCTAAAGAAATTAAAATGTTAATTCAAGATAGTGTACTAAAAGTAAGCGAGGGGTCAACTTTTGTTGATCAATCGGGTAAAACGCTGGAAGAAATTGTTGTCAGCGTGAAAAAAGTCAGTGATATTGTGGCGGAAATTGCGGCGGCGAGTCGTGAACAATCGGCTGGGATTTTACAGGTTAATAATGCAGTAACGCAAATGGATGAAATGACTCAGCAAAATGCGTCTTTAGTCGAAGAATTATCGGGTAATAGTGAAAGTATGCGTAAACAGGTTACTTTATTAACTGAGTTATTAAGTTTTTTTACTTTTAATCTAATTCAGCAAGAATTAGTAGCTAAACAGATGTCTACTAAGGTGCAGAAAAATCCACCTCATGAGCAAAAACGTAGTTCACTCAATCGGTTGAGAAGAGAAGAGTTTGAAGAAGATTTATCTCATTGGGAAAACTTCTAAAAAACTAATATGTTAAGCAATCTCTATCGCACTGCGTCAAATTTAGGAGGACGCGGTGCATCGTCACGAGTTGAGTTTAATTTGTATTTGCTTCGTTTTCGTGTAAGGGTCTCGTCTTGAGTTGTTGCTATTTCCAAGGCGCAGACGAACGTACTTGCGACCAGATCGGGCTTTCAATCGTTAAAGCTAATTGGCGCACTAACTCCAACATGCCGCTATAACCTTCGTAACCAAATTCACGTTCTTGGTTAATATCTAAAAATGGAATACGTGCTTTTAATGCAGTGTACATATTTCGCCCACCTGCAATTAAAATATCTGCATTATACTCTTCATAAGTTTGCAACAAAATCTTGGGATTACCCTCATCTAGCATTTTTGTATCTTCCCCCATTAATTCACGAATGCGGGCTTTATCTTCTTCAGTAGATTTGCGCGTACCCGTTGCCACTACTTTCATCCCTAAATCCTGCAATGCAGAGACGACCGACCATGATTTTACACCACCTGTATACAGTAAAACGCGCTTACCACTAAGACGTTCTGCCCAAGATTTTAATGATTGACGAATTTTTGTTTCTTCACGCACAATTAATGCTTCTGTACGTTCAATTAAATCTGGATCATTAATCAATCGTGCAAAATCACGTAATGCTTGTGACGTGTCAGTAATACCATAAAAACTCCCTTCAAACCAAGGAATTTGATAGCGTTCTTCTAATTTACGTGCCACATTAATCATTGCTTTAGAGCATACCATCATTGTGACTTCAGCACGGTGCATAGTTTGCACTTCGTGGTAACGTGCGTCACCAGATAAAGTACACAATACACGAATACCCAACTCATCTAACAACGGCAGGACATGCCAAAATTCACCCGCAATATTATATTCACCGACTAAGTTTACATCATGAATTTTCATATTTTTCGGTGGATTACGGATGGGGTCGGGTTCGCGCGTACCAACGACGTATTTCACCATTGCCTCGCCCGCAATCCGATTACCTAAATTTTTAGTTCCATAAAAACCGGCGGCATCTATTGGTACAACAGGCACATTCCAGCGTTCTTGTGCTGTTTTACATATCAGCTCGATGTCATCACCGATCAATGCGGGCACACAAGTGTTGTAAACAAATACGGCTGCGGGATTATAACTATCAATTGCTTGTTTTATTGAGTGGAATAAGCGTTTTTCACCACGTCCCATGATTACATCTTGTTCGGTTAAATCGGTAGTCATACCTAAACGATACAAGGTTGAACCAGACGAGCGCGTGCCACGATTATCCCAAGAGCTACCAGCACAAGCGATAGGTCCATGCACAATATGCGCGACATCTGCAATCGGTAACAGGGCAATTTGTGCACCGTCAAATGCACATCCGCCTGCCGTCGCGCCCGGCTTAGTCTTAGCGCAACCTGATTTGGATTTTTTGTTATGCTCGCAGGCAGGTTCGTCGAGCAGTTCAGCGATGTCTTTAGATTTCATGGTAATAACCTGTAAATTTCATGCAGAATGTGTTTACGCAAGCTTGGGCAACTTATGTTCCAGTTTTATTTTTATTTTTTTAAACAAAGCGTTAGTCAATTTTAGTGGTGTAAAAAAGATAACAATATGCTTTTTTGTAGGATTTGTGACAGGGAGTAATTAAATTGACTGTAAATTTAACCAAAGTGTCAAAACTGAGTGGAATATAATAAAAATTAAGATATTTTATCTTGTAGAGATAGGGAAAATTTCATTTTTTTACAATATCACTTTGAAAACGTTGGCACGTTTCGCACTCATTCTACGCAATACTACGCAACACGTAGAACGAGAATATTTAACGCAAACACAAACAGGAGGGATAGTAAAAAAATTTGCGATTGAATCTATTTTTTAGAAAAATTCGTAGTTTGTTTCATGCCTTTTTCAGCCCATTCAGTCAATTCAGCTTTTGCTTCCATTAAGACCTCTAATGTTTGACGCGCATTATCCATCAACTTCTCATTCATATCTGTGTACAAACCAGATTGCGCACTCAGTACATCTTGAGGATTTTTTACACCATTTAAAACTTCCATCTGCTTCGCGCTGCCTTCCATGTATAAATTCATCATATCCATCTGACGTTGTGTCAAGCGGGTCATCATTCTAGTGTTGATGTCGCCGAGTTCTTTTATCGCGTCCATTGATGACTGATTCATTTCAGACCATTTTTTTAGCATATCATTTGACATGGAATTACCTCATATTAAAAATAAATAGCAAGCAAGTTTAGGGTTGACAAATTGTGCATTGCAACATAACGAAAAATACACAACTTGTCAAGTCAAAATTACATCATGTGTAAACCACCATTAACGGAAATGTCTGCACCTGTGATAAAACCTGCATCTTCACTGGCTAAAAATACGACTGTGCGAGCAATTTCAGCAGGTTCACCCATACGTCCAACGGGCACTTGATCAACCATTGCTTGTAATACTTTTTCTGGCATTTTTTTCGTCATTGCTGTTGCTATATAGCCAGGAGAAATTGTATTAACTGTGATTCCTTTTTTCGCACCTTCTTGTGCTAAAGCCATTGTAAAACCGTGCATACCCGCTTTAGTTGCAGAGTAATTTGTCTGACCAAATTGACCTTTTTGTCCATTAACTGAGGAAATATTGATAATGCGACCATAACCACGATCACGCATACCTTCAATTACTTGGCGAGTCACATTAAATACACTGTTTAAATTAACATTGATCACGTCATACCATTGATCTTTTGTCATTTTATGGAAAAAACCATCTTTAGTAATGCCTGCACAATTTACTAATATATCAATAGGTCCTGCTTTTTCTTCAGCCTCTTTCACTATTTGGGCGGAAGATTCAAAATCTGCAACATTACCGCCCGCGATTTCAAAATCAAAACCTGCTTCTTTTTGTGCTGCTAACCAAGCCTCACCGTCATCAACACCGGGTAGCCAAGAGGCAACAACTTTGTAACCATCTTTGGCGAGTGCTTGACAAATTTCTGTACCAATACCACCTGTACCACCTGTTACTAACGCGACTTTTTGTGACATACTTGCCTCCATAAAAGAGTTATTCAAAGAAAACGTTATTGCAAGACTAAATTTAAATTGTTGCAATGCGCAAACAATCATAAAAGTGGTTATCACTATTGTCAAGCAAGCTTTTATGGATGAATGCAACTCACGTTATTAGAAGGATACGCTAAATAATTTTTAACATTTTAGGATAAGTCAACAGATTTCAAAGGATGTATAGTACCTATTTGACATCTTTGAACCCACATTCTCGTATTGGGCAGGGTTACAAAAAGTGATCTGTATTTTAGACTATTGGTTTTGCAGTCATTGATACGGGTGGTCGTTGCGCTTTTTGTAAGTAATTTAAGTAACAAACTTGTTTAACTCTCGTTCTACGCACTGAGTCAGGCTATGTGGACGCTGGTGCATCCTGCGACATGACGACGCGGTGCATCATCCGTCACAAAGCTAAATTTATTCTAAGTATTTTGCTCAGCTAACAGGATTCTCATGTAAATCAAAATCTTGCGGCTATTCTGGAATTGTGTCGCTTCAATATATCGAATCCCACAACCTGACCCGTGCCTAATGTGAGACATTACATTGTATAGGTCGGTTTTTCAGAACGCAGTAACTGAGCGAGTAACTGTTCGATTTTATTACGAGTTTTTCCGTTATCCAATTCACCAAAATGTACCGCAATGCCTTGTGGACGATTACCTGCCGTACCCTTGTGATTGATCCATACCACCTTACCTGCAACAGGTATTTTATCCTCTTGCAACAAAGTCAATAATAAAAATACCTCGTCTCCCAATTGATATTTTTTATCTGTTTTAATAAATAACCCCCCGTGCTTTAAAAACGGTAAATAAGAAGCATAAAGTTCTTGTTCATTGGCAATATGCAAAGTGATCATATTGCGCTTCATACCACCGGGACGTTTCATGGTGCTCTCCGTTGTATACCAAGCTCAACCCACGCAATCGCTAGCGATTCGAGTAAGCCTTGAGGTTTAACATTTGCCGTACTATTGAGAATACGATACGTTTCAGCTTGCAAATCAAGTAATTTAAATAATTGTTGCAACCTAAATTGCGGCGCAATATGTTGTATCGCACTCACATTATCTTGATTAATAATATATTTTGTTTGTTGAGTCATTGCATAACGAATCAAGTCCATCGTCCAAAGCGACATCCATTCCACAATTTGCCGTGGTTCTTGTTGCAACCACTGTTCGCTTACGGCAACAGGATCATATCGTCCGGTCGGCAATTGTACTAGCGATTCAAATAAAGCTCCTCGTTTTTGAATATCAGCATTTTCAACCAGAGATTTAACCGCTAACGGTGCATAATGCGTTAAATTTAATAATAAATCAAGGTTGTATTCAGAGCTAACTTGTTGTTTTAACCATGAAGTAGCTTGTAATTTATCAATATGATTAAAATCTAAACGCTGGCAACGGCTACGAATTGTTGCCAATAAGCGCATTGGTTGATGACTAATTAAAATTAATAACGTATTATCAGACGGTTCTTCTAATAATTTAAGTAAACTATTCGCTGCATTACGATTCATCGCCTCGGCTGGATTAATGATCACGACTTGATATTGATTATACGTCGCTGTTAAACCACAAAATGCAATTAATTCCCGAATTTGTCCAATGGCGATTTGCTTACCTTTTTCCGCAGGCTCAATCAGCGTTAAATCGGGGTGTGTACCCGCTTTGAGTAATAAACATGGTTTACATTGACCACAAGCTTGCGTTGTCGGACTTTCGCACAATAGTAATTCCGCCAAAGCCTTCGCAAACACTGTTTTCCCCATTCCGACATGACCGCCTAATAACAATGCGTGTGGTAATCGCTGTTGCTGCCAACGCCGAATGATATACTGCCATTGTGTGGATAACCAACTATACGGTGCGTGCATCACTGAAACTGCAACCAGAGATAATCAACTAATTGCTGCAAAATATTACCTGTATCGACTTGATTTAATGCTACCAATGCGCGAGATGATAACACTTTATCTTGCAAACTAATTTTTAACATACCGTATTCACGACCTTGAAAGACAGGTGCTATTATTTTTTTATCGATTTGTAATGTTGCCTTTAGATTTTTATACTGACCTTTGGGAATCGTAATAAATAATGGGCTAGGCAAACCCAAGTTTACATTACGACTACTCCCCTTCCAGACCCGCTCACTGGTAATGGTTTGTTTTTCTGGGTATAACTTGTAGGTTTTAAAAAAGCGATAGCCATAATCTAGCATTTTTTGTGATTGAATAACGCGCTCTTTTTTACTATTAGCTCCTAAAATCACCGAAATTAAACGCATTCCATCACGTTTTGCAGAAGCAATTAAGCAATAACCCGCATTATCAGTAAAGCCTGTTTTCATGCCATCTACGCTATTATCACGCCATAACAGTAAATTACGATTATTTTGTGTGATATTATTATGAGTATATTCCTTTTCAGAGTACCAACGATAGAAATCTGGAAAATCCCGAATAATTGCCCGTGCCATAATCGCCAAATCATACGCAGTACTATAATGTCCTTCTTCTGACAAACCCGTACTATTTTTGTACTGAGTATTTTTTAAACCCAAAAGTTGTGCCTTCTCATTCATCAATTTGACAAAATTTTCTTCATTTCCAGCAACATACTCTGCCAATGCCATACTAGCATCATTACCAGATTGAATAATCATCCCTTTAACTAACTCTTTAACCATGACCGCAGAATCATGCTCCAAATACATCCGTGAGCCTTTCATTTGCCATGCCTTCTTACTGATATGCACTTCACTTTCTAATTTAATATGACCTTCTTTCAATGCGTTAAACACGATATAGGCTGTCATTAATTTTGTTAAACTAGCAGGTTCTAAGCGTTGATGAAGATTTTTTTCCAACAAAATCTGTTCGCTATGATAGTCTTGTAAAATATAAGATTTTGCAGTAATCATAGGTAAAACTGGAGAAATTTCAACGGCTTGTGCTGTAACTGTCCACATCAAAAATATCAATACAATCATTTGCATACAAAGTCTTCTTTAAAATTTGGTCTTGGAGTAGGTTTATTTTACGGAAAATTGATGAAAACGTAAAATCTAACAATAAAAGCAAGTATTTTCACAACCTTAACAATTAGGAATGTATTACGCGGTATGGATTCACTTGTCACCTATATCAGCTAATTTTTTTAACTTTTTTAACTCTTCCAACGCACCCAAATCACTAAAAAACGCTTTCGCTTTTTCAACATGTTGTTGCTGTAACGCTGCATTATCCGTTAAATGACGCGCAATCTCATAATGTGCTAATCCACACTCATACGGCATATTTAAGTGCATTGCCTCATCAAGTCCCATTTTCCAAACATGATGCGCCTGCCGCTCTTTCCGTTGCAACCACAAATACAATCCTTGCCACAAATACGCGCGAGGCTGTGCCACAGGATAAATATTTGCGTAAGTCTGCAATTGCTGACATGCTCGCCGCGACAATTTAGCAAATGCAAACCGTTCTTTTGACAACAATTTTTCCTGAAACGTCAAATATGGATTTTGTTCTAAATATTTTTCCCACTGCGTCAAATATACTAACGCTACACTAGAATAAGCTTCAAATAACTCGATACTTGGTATCTCAATTTTTTCAATTAAATGTGCCGTTTTAGTCGCCATTTGTACCGCCTGTTTAGGCAAACCCTGTTGCAAATACACCAAACTCAATAAACCACACACCTGTATTGCCTCAGGATGCAATAATAATCCATTAGGCAATGCCTGAATCACTTTTAAACACTGCACTGCCGCTTCAGTTTCGCTCAAACGTAACGTACACAAACCCTGTTGGCACAAACCCCATACTTGTGCTTGAATATCACTATGTTGGGTTGCCATCATATAAATCATCTGTGCTTTTTTCAGACTTTCATGTATATCTGCTTGAAAATAAAGTTGTTGTGCCAAAATATTTAAACTTTCTACTTGTCTGCGCGTATCTCCCAAATACTCTGCATTTTTCAAAGCTTGTATCAATCGTGTTTCGCCGGCTTGCCAACGTCCATACGCCACATCATGCAAACCTGCCAACATAGACACCCAACTCGATGTTTTTAAATCATTTTGTTGCTTAGACAAATCTAACGCTTTTTGCATAAAATTATCTGCTTGCGCAAATCGTTGTCGCATTGCCATAGCCAAACCCATTTGCGCGTAATGACGGGCTAAAATTCCCTGATTACCTTGTTCTGGCAACGATTCCACGATATTTAATCCCGCCAAGCTGGCATAAAAACATAAATCTGCATCTTGCTGCAAATAAGCCAATTGCATCAAACGCTCATAAAGTTGCGCACCTAATGATAGAAAATTATCTTTATCTTCTTGTTTATGCAAGTAATATTTTGGATGACGTTGGTGCAACAATTGGCGAAATTGCTGTTGTAATATATGTTTTTTTAACGATAAACGTTGATTTGGCGCAGGCAACTTCAATATTTTTAACGATGTGCGTAACGTATATAAACTTTCTCCAAGTTTACCTAAATATAAATATCCAGTGCCCAGTAATAAATACCAATAAGCGCGACGAAATGGGCTAGCTTGTTCTGCTTGTTTTTGGTCAAGCTCAATAGTTTGTAAGAAAAAACTAACAGCCTCGTTATTGGCATCATTATTTAAGGCTTGTTCTCCTGCTTTTTCATAATATTCAATGGCTTTTTCTGGCATTTTTGCATTTTCCCAGTGATAAGCGAGTATATTGTAATAAGCTTTGAAATCTGCTGCTTTTTCGTACCAACGTGCCATTGTACGATGCAATTGCACTTTTTGAGCAGTCAACAGAGCTTGATAGGCGGTATCTTGAATTAACTCATGCTTAAATTTTAAATAACGCGCATCTTGAGTTGAACGTAAAAAATCATTATTTTTTAATATATCAATAGCTTGATATAATCCTTCACGTTTAGTAATCAAACT
Organism: uncultured Thiotrichaceae bacterium; assembly: GCA_964388965.1. GTDB lineage: Bacteria > Pseudomonadota > Gammaproteobacteria > Beggiatoales > Beggiatoaceae > Albibeggiatoa. The sequence continues at coordinate 37,810 of CAYMCP010000021.1, forward strand.
ATATAGTTTACCTAATAGTTTTAAATGGATTTCACGTCCGATTACACTTGCTGATTTTAACGTGACTTGTTGCGCGTCTGGCATGGATTGGAAATAGGCGTTTAAAGCATAATTTAGTTGTGCGGGACAAACCACATCTTGTAATGTCATTAAAATATCTATTACTCCATTAATATTACGAATAACACCCGAATCAAGCAATATATTTGTTAGAATCTCAATAAATAATGGATTTCCAGCAGTTTTGTCCTGAATAAAATTTACTAATTCTAACGGTAATTCAGTAATATTTAAACGTTGCATAAGTAAAAAATATGTCTCATCTAACGTTAACCCTTGTAAATATATTGAATGAAAATGCGCATGAGTTTCTAATTGCGGAAAGGACAAACCAACCGGACGAGTCGCTAAAATAATTAAAAGCGGTTGAACGCGACGCACCACTCGTTGTAATAATAAGCGTGAACAAGAATCTAAATAATGTAAGTTCTCGAAAATAAATACATAACGGCGAGAACTGTGTTTAACTAAATCTTGTAATAAAGCGATGACTAGCGCGTGAGTATTGTCAATACGGATTTGTCCTTTCATCTGTTCTGTTAAGCGATTTTCAGGTAATTGTAATGGTAGTAATTGATTTAATAATGGAAAACGCGCTGCTAATGCAGGGACAACTTGAATACGGCGCAACATTTCGCTGCATTGTTTGGTAGAGTTTAAACCTGAAAATTCATGATTTAATAATTGAGTAAATAAACTGCGCCATACATGATACAAAGTATTTTGTTTGTGTTTTTCAGCATGACAGGTCAGACAAACGATGCTGGTTAAGTGTTGGCTATGGGTCGGGGTATAGTAAAATTGGGTTGATTGAGCTTGTTGTATTAAGTCTTCAATTAAATTGGTTTTGCCAATGCCTGCCTCGCCTTCAATTAATACGACTGAGCCTTGTGCTTGTTGGTGCAATAAAGTGAGTTGCTTGGATAAGCTATGTCGCGCTTCATGTCTGCCAACTGTATTTGTATTATTTAATGGGCTGTATAATGCTATGGCTTCAAAACTTAGGTGGGTAACAGGAGGTAAATATTCGTAATGAATTAAATGCTTTGTAGGTTGATAAATTGAGTCATCACATAAAATTTTATTTTCTGCAACGAGGCTTAATCCTAATGCTAATTGCATTGGCAATCCTACCACGTCAAAGTGACGACATTTAGCATTGCCGCGATGTCCACAAAATACCTGCCCTGCGCTTAATCCAATTTGGTAATCAATTTGTTGGTCAGTTAATAAATTTTGTAATTTTTGTGCAGTTTGAATGGCATGTAAATTATTTAGATAGTGCGGTTGCGCAAAGCCCCAGCCTGCAATGAATAATGTGCCAGTACCGTGTTGCATTAATTCAATTAAACTTCCTTTATAATGATTTATAACGGATTGAAAGTCATACACTAAATCTTGTAATTGTGACAATATATCAGATTGGTTGTAGTCTAAATTAGGTAAATTTAAGCATAATAAGCTTACTTCACACTGAGTCCACTGTTGCGCTAATTCCATTTGTGCTAGTACAACGGGTGATATATAGCGTTTTAGTAGTTGTTCGGATTCGGGTGGTAAAGTAATGCTAGGTAAATGGCGTGGTTTTAATGGACGATATAATTTTTCTAATTGTATAAAGTTATCATTAAATGCTTGTCCTTTAGCGTAATTGCGCAATAAACTCCATGTTTCTTTGGTGATGAGTACGTCATTGGTATTTTGTGGTATGTATAATTGTTGTAGCATTGGGCTGGCAACGATAAATTCCCAGTGTTCTTCAGCACCGCCAACGGTTGCGACCCATAGCGTATCTGCACCCAAGCGGATATGTAGCTCAATGTCAATTGAAGACTCTTTTAATGCTAATGAGCAAGCGGCAGCACGCCGAGTTACAACGGACAAGTCTTTGCCTGATACGCCTACTGTCCATACTGATAATAGAGTATCACCAAATAATTTGACCACTTCGCCACCGTGATCGTTTAATAGGTCAATGAGTTGTTCAAAGTGATGATTAAGTCGTTGTGCTTGTTGGCTAAAGCCTATCGTTTCGATGAGCAATAGAGCCGCTTCGTAACGTTTAGCCGTAGGCGCAGGTTGTTGCTCTGGATTGTGAGCGTGATGACGTTGCACAAGTGCGGGTGTGTAGCTTATAAGTGTTTCTAAGGTGGACATTGCACTGATAGGAGGTTATTCGCAGTGTTTATATCATAACATGTTGTTGGTGATTTGGGTCTTTAGAATTCGTTATTGCAGCAATTCCCAAAAGGAGAATCATGTTATAGGACGCTGGTGCGTCCAATTGGATGACGACGCAGTGCGTCGTCACGAGGAGAACGACTGGAGAGCCGTGTGCGGGAGAACTGCACGCACGGTTCGGAGGGAGGGGAATGCCGTAAGGCTTTTCTCTACCCCCATAGCCACCGACGCACCAGCGTCATGCAAAAAGAATTTTCCTCGTCCCAACGGAGATTATTTAAGCATTCTCGTCAGGATATGAAGGTCTTAATTTCTGCAACCCGAATATCATACTAAATAAGCTTACACCAATCACATAGCTGATATATTGATTAGGTAAATCGGCAAATCCAGCAACTTCTTTTGGTAAAAATAACATTATCATGACTGGAATAAATAACAAACGTTCATACCAAGTGGTGCGAATATAAAAATGGTTTTGCAAAAAGGAAGCAAACGCAAACATACCTAATGTTGTCATGGTGAAGATTAAAGCAACTTCAAATGGATTCGTAATCCATACCCAACCACTGGCATTAGTTGGATCATGTTCGTCAATTGATCGGATGAGTAACACTTCTGAATTGAAGAAAAATATGAACGGTAAAATTGCGGTACGCATGTCATAAGTGAAGCCTTGAATACCTGTTTTAATGGGATTAGCACGGGCAATACCTGCTGCGGCATAGGCTGCAATTCCTACAGGCGGCGTGTCATCTGCCAAAATACCGAAGTAAAATACAAATAAGTGTGCTGCAATCGCGGGTACAAAATAACCTGTGTCCTGAGATAAAGTTAAAATGACTGGCGCAGTCAGAGAAGCCATAATGATATAATTTGCTGTGGTAGGCAAGCCCATCCCTAAAATTAGTGAAATAATGGCAGTGAAAATTAAAATTAAAATAATATTACCATTTGCAAGCTGTTCAATTATTTCAACTAATATCTGTCCAATACCGGTTAAAGTAACAGAACCTACGACAATACCGGCAACGGCTGTCGCTAATGCAATTGGAATCATATTTTTTGCACCTGATACCATGCCGTTAAATATATCTATAAAACCTTGTAAAAAGAGTGATTGGGTTATTTTTTGTCCCGTAACTAATGCTGCGAGAGGATGTTGTACTACCATAATTAACATTATAAACATAATAGCGTTGAAAGCGGCTGCAATGGCAGATTGTTGTAGCCAAACGAGTGTATAAATTAGGAAAAAAATTGGAATTAAATAGTGTAAACCTGATAAAAAGGTTTTTAATTTTGCAGGTAATTGGCTAGGGTCTTCGCCTTGAATACCTAATTTACAGGCTTCTAAATGCACGACATAAAATAACGCAAAATAGGATACAAAAGCAGGAATGAATGCCGCGTAAATAACATTAGCGTAACTAATTCCTAAATATTCGGCGATGATAAAAGCGGCTGCACCCATAATTGGAGGCATTAATTGACCGTTAGTGCTTGCTGCAACTTCGACCGCTGCCGCTTTGTGTGGCGGAAATCCAATGTGTTTCATTAATGGAATGGTAAATGTACCGGTTGTCACTGTATTGGCTGTGGATGAGCCAGAAATAATCCCCGTCAATCCACTGGCAACAACAGATGCTTTTGCAGGACCTCCGCGAAATCGTCCCAGTAAAGCGTATGATAAATTAATAAAATATTGTCCAGCTCCCGCTTTTTCTAATAATGAGCCAAATAGTACAAATAAGAATACAAAACTTGCGCTGACTCCAAGCGGTACACCAAAAATTCCTTCTGTTGTCAAGAACATGTGTCCTGCTAATTTATTTAAACTTGCGCCACGATGTGCAATTAATTCCGGCATGTAGGGTCCAAAATAGTCATAAATTAAAAACGCTATCGCTACAATGGCTAATGCTGATCCTAGTACACGTCTCGAAGCTTCTAGCAATAAAAAAGTGCTGATGATGGCAATGATAATATCGCGTTGTAAATAATCGCCCGGACGCGACGCTAATGATTTAAATTCCCAAAAAATATAGAACGCGCCAATACTAGCAAGTAGTGCAAGTAAAAAATCAAACCAGTTAATTGGATATTTTGACCAACGGTGTAAAAATGGATAAATTAAAAATGCGAGTAATAATGCAAAGCTAAGGTGAATAGAGCGAATTTGAGTTGAATTAAATGGGTCTGGCGCAATGACTGCATACAGTTGGAATGTTGACCAACTAAACGCAATTAAAGCGACAAGCCAATACTGCCAAGTAGTTAATTCACAGCGTTGACCTTCGAGGGTTTGAGTCATATTTTCTTGCATAATCAATCCTATAGGGCTATTTTAAAATCTATTTATCGTTTGGTAGAAGTGTCTGAGCATTTCTCATTGATAAGTAATTCTGAATTAAGCTACAATCCATATCTCTTAAAACTCATTTAGTTTAATACTTTAAATGGAAATACTAAAACATTATATTTTTTTATTTAGCATTATTTTAATGCCTTCGCTAGCACAAGCGCAGCAGCAAAATAATGAATCTCTTTGTTTTAACGTTGCGATTACAAATAGTTTTTCTTGGACACAGTACGATATAGAGCAAACACCCGATAAACGTCAACCATTTGGTTTTAATATAGATTTATGGCAACAAATGGAACAAGATTTACGCCTATGCTCAAATTGGCAATATAACGATGATATGAAACAAGTCATATTATCGGTGCAAAATAATCAAGCTGACATAGGTTTAGTTAATTTTCCAACCGATAGTGTACTACAACTTGGTTTGCAAACAGCGACTGTTAAAGAATACACTGTCACGCATATCATAAAAAAAGTGCTTTCTGAACTGACTGCTACCTTATCATGGCGAATACTATGGATTGCAATATCAGTACTAATGATTGCAGCACTTATACGTTGGATTGTAGATCGTTTTCAACCCGAAGAATATCGCCGGTTTCAACGTAACTTTTTTAAAGAATCACTTAGATTATTATGGTGGAATGTCAACTTAATTGTTAATTGGGAAGGTTTTGATACAAGTCGTGGTGCAGCTTTGTTATTTGATTTTGCTTGGCATATTTCCGGAATGATCTTACTCGGTACGTTATTGAGTGTTCTAACTGTTTCGTTTAGTCTAGCCGCTAGTGGTAATCAAATTCATAAACAGGAAGATGTGGATGGAAAAACGGTTGCAATATTACAAAATGCGGATTATGTGAAGCATTATTTAAAACAGCGTGACCGAAATACTAAGCTGGTAGAAGTAGATAATTTAGAACAAGCATTTGAACTATTAATTACTTTTAAAGTTGATGCAGTAGTACATCAAAGTGTTGAATTAAATAACTTTTTCGATCAATTTTATAATGAGAAGCAAAATATCCGCTTATTACCCAGTATCGTAAATTATCAGCAATATGGTGTAATCATTTCTCCCGATAACGCATACAAAAATGCTATCTTGGAATTGCTCGACAAATACAATCGTTCTCACGGTTTAGAAGCAAGTCTTATCGAGCGTTTATCTAATAAATGGCGCATTAGCTTAAGTGATTAAAGCAATTAAATATTGCCATGAGTTTGCAGAGCAATAGATGAATTTTGTTGTATTTCTAAAATAATTGCTGAAATCATTTGCTTCCTATGTTCAAATGTCTACAATGCACCTCATTTTAATCGTTTCAATAATATCACAATGAATCAGACCGAATTAAAAGCAACTTCTTCACTTGCCATCATTATTGCCCTGCGTATGATTGGTTTATTTATGATCTTACCTGTTTTCGCTTTGTATGCCGAACATTTGACGGGTACAACACCATTTCTAGTAGGCGTTGCAATTGGTATTTATGGACTGACTCAAGCCAGCTTACAAATTCCATTTGGGATGTTATCAGACCATATCGGACGCAAAGCAGTGATTACACTAGGCTTGCTCATTTTTGCTTTAGGTAGCGTCATTGCGGCTATGTCAACCGATATTACAGGTGTAATTATTGGTCGTGCATTGCAAGGCGGTGGGGCAATTGCAGCCGCATTACTCGCATTGACTGCTGATTTAACCTATGAGGAACACCGAACTAAAGCAATGGCTATAATTGGCATGACCATAGGTGTATCGTTTATTTTCGCCCTATCCATTGGACCCGTTTTAAATCATTGGATTGGTGTGCAAGGCATTTTCTGGACAACGGCGGGTTTAGCTATTGTTGCAATTATTATTTTACATACTGTCGTACCACAACCGCACCATTGTCGTTTTCATCGAGATACTGAACCAGTTTTGTCTCAATTCGCTAATGTTTTTCACGATGCACAATTAATGCGTTTAAATATCGGCATCATGATTCTGCATTGTATGCTAACGGCTTTATTTGTAGTTATGCCACTTATTTTAAAAGATAAATTACCAGTTGCTCAACACTGGATGGTTTATTTACCCATTCTACTCGTTTCTTTCATTAGCATCGTACCGTTAATTATCATTGGTGAGAAAAAACATCATTTAAAATTTGTCTTCGTATTTGCGATTGGCTTACTAATCAGCGCGCAATTGGGTTTTGCCTATCTACATCAAAGCTTTGTCTGGTTAGTTGTTCTACTATTTGTATTTTTTATGGCATTCAATTTACTTGAAGCAAGTTTACCCTCACTGGTCAGCAAAGTCGCACCACCTGAAAATAAGGGCACTGCAATGGGTATTTATTCTAGCTCACAATTTTTAGGTGCATTTATAGGCGGAATAAGTGGCGGTTGGCTACATCATCAGTACAGCGATATGGCAGTATTTTTATTTTGCGCAGTTTTAGCAATCATTTGGTTTATACTTGCCACAACCATGCGTAGCCCACGTTACCTAAGTCCACACATGCTGAATGTAGGCACTATTGATAAACAGCAAGCCACGCAGCTTACCAAAAAGTTGGCGAGCATACCCGGCGTGATGGAAGCTGTGATAATTTTAGAAGATGGCGTTGCGTATTTGAAAATTGATCGCGATATTTTGGATATGAGCGTACTAGAACAATTTTCGATACCTGAAGAGGCGCGTTGTTAATTTTTGTTTTTAGGAGGAAATAATGGCTAGAGGTCTAAATAAAGTTATGCTTATCGGGCATTTGGGCAATGATCCAGACATCCGTACAACAGCGGCTGGCTCGTGTGTCGCAAATTTGAGTTTAGCAACAAGTTATAGTTTTAAAGATAGTCAAACCGGTGAATGGCGTGAAG
>CAYMCP010000022.1:0-42610 GCA_964388965.1 uncultured Thiotrichaceae bacterium
ATTTTCTGCTCTAGTAGCGTCGCCATAAATTCATAAGTCGCATAGTTCCGGTCAAATAGCAATAAGTCTTCTTCTTTATTGACTTTATTCAGGTGTTTTGTTGCCAATTCAACCTCGTACGCTCTCGCTTTTCCACATTCTGCGGTGATAACTATTTTGTTGATAACATCATATAACACTGATAGTTGAGCGTAATTGCGTTCCCCTTTGACTTCTTCTTTTTGGTTTCTATAGCTTATCGCTCCAAATTCCTCTTTTATGGATGCGCCTTTTGGTAATCTTATTTTTGAGCCGTCTACTGCTAGTAATCTAAATCCTTGATGACGTTTGTAATCTCCATCTTCATAAAACAGTTCTACGTTCCGAGCATTGAGCGCGATAAACGCTTTATGGCTGAGATTTGCTCTCGCCTGCGTCAACGCACTGTTGCTTACCGTTTTTCCTCCCAACCAGTCGTACCATTCATTTAGTCTTATTTGTAGACTTTTCACGCTTTTTTGCAATATGAACATGATTATCATCGAAAAACTTAGTTTTCTTGTCCGTGTGAACGCTGATTTGACCTTACGGTATTGTTCTTTAAACCTTTCTGATTCTATCATTCTTCGATTTTCTTCCATTATTTCCAGCTCTTTTTTCATTTGTTTTCCTCTACAGTACTTTTGCTCCTTTCTCTTCTATTCTACTCTACTCTCTTTTTTCCTTAACTTAATGGCATTGAAACGTAGGGTGCATAAGTGAAACGCCATGCACCTTTTCAAACTTTCTGGTGTATGGCACTGCGTTTATACACCCTACATTTTTGAACAGAATGCAAAGGATAATTTGGATGGACAGGATTTTTTTATCTTACTCAAGCACCAGCATCCTACGATATTTTCACTGGACGGCACGCTTTATCTCTACAAAACGTTGTCTCTTTAGATTAACATTCATTAATTTTAAGAATCTCAAACGAATGCTATAAACTTTAAGATGGGAATAGCCAGTTATCAAGCCAGCTTCATTGCAGTCAACGCAAGACGTTTCCCTAACGCACGGCACAAATAATTTTCATCATCGCTGAGTGGATTTTGTTGCTGATTACCTGCAATATGACTTGCACCGTATGGCGTACCACCAGTGATTGTTGTGTTAAGATTGGGTTCTGTATAAGGTAAGCCTAATATCAACATGCCGTGATGAAAAAGTGGTAACATCATTGATAATAAAGTACTTTCCTGACCACCGTGTTGACTGGCAGTCGCAGTAAAAACAACCGCAGGTTTACCAACTAAGTGACCACCTAGCCATATCCCTGTGGTCTGATCTAAAAAATATTTCATAGGTGCCGCCATATTGCCAAAATGAGTTGGACTGCCAAGTGCGAGACCTGCACAATTTTTTAAATCTTCTTGAGTGACATACGGTGCGCCATGTGTGGGAATATCAGGCTCAGTGGCTTCACAAACTGTTGATACGGTCGGTACAGTACGCAATAACGCCTCACAACCTTGCACTTCTTCAATACCACGTGCAATTTTTTGTGCCATTTGCGCAACATGTCCGTGACGGCTGTAATACAATACCAAAATTGTTTGCATATTTATTTCCTAATGATATTTATTTAATCTCAAATCCCTTATTAAGCAGGGTTTTTAATATTTGCTTTTAATGGTTTAAATAAACGTCCATCACCACTAAAAAAACGTGAAAATCCCTCATAATATTCCAAACGTAACACTTGAATCATGACAATCGCACCTTCTAATATAATAATCACAATATTACCAAAAATCGCCATAAACCAATAGCCTACAGAGCCTTCACCCATCATATTCGCCAATGTAAAAATTGCAATTGCCAATGCGACATGATTTAAACTAAATGCTGCAACTCGTAAAAATGATAATGTATTGGCTAAATAATTAATTAACGTTTCTAAGCCTTCAATTAAAGTCACTAAAATACGCTCTCCCAAAGGCAATTTATTTTCATACCATTTGTAAGCTAAAATAATGCTTAATGGCAAAACAATTGAAAATTGCTGTAACAGATTAAATTCACCGCTTTCCATCCATATTTTTACCGATAAAAAACCAGCCACGTATAGAACAATACCAGCTAAACCATCACTATTGAGTATTGCCTCAGCATAATGACCAAATCGCCAATTATTAATGACTTTAAGCAATGTCATAATTAAAATAAAGCCCACCCCCCAGTATAATGCAACTTGTAGCATGTAAAATGGATGATGCAATGGCGACACCCATAGCGCGGGAATAATCGTCTCTTCAACACCAAACACACTGCCGTATAAAAAGCCAAAAATAATTGATGACACGCCTGCTGAAATGAAAAATAAATTAAATTGTTTCAATTTTTCACGCATAAACCAGCCAAATCCCGCAATGACTGCACCTTGACCAACATCACCAAACATGACCCCAAACATTAATAAAAACGTTACCATGAATAATAAAGTAGGATCAAATTCGCCATAACGTGGAATTCCATAATTCTGTACTAATGTTTGATAAGATTGCACAAATTTACTGTGACGCATGAGCGAAGGTACTTGATGCCGCTCTTCCCTTAACGGGTCACGACTATCTAACACGTAAGGGCAAGTCAACTTTTCAGCTAAAAAACATTCTAATGGAATTAAATCTGATTTGGGAATCCAACCGCTCATTACCGTTAATTCACCGCGCCCATGCACATTATTGGTCAATATCGCATACGGTGAGACTTGATGTAATAAAGTGTAAGCTTGAATCAAATCATCTTGATATTGTTCAGCAATTTTCAACTGTTGTTGTTTAGACTCATTTAATTCTGCTTCTAATTTTAATAGACTTTGCGTTAATTCATCGTGAACTTGTTGTGGATGACTATGAAATTCTACCGGTAATTGCAATGGACGAAATTCGGCGTAATTCAACACAGTTTGTACATTGTCAGCATATTCTAATGGTCCTGCTACGACACAATAAACAACATCGTCAACTCGGTGGAATACATCAACGAAATGCTGTGCCTTTGCCAATGCTTCAGTCAATTGCTGTAAATTATTGGGTTTAATTGTGCCAATATCTAAATTAAGAAATCGTTTATCCTTACGCAATAATCCTAAATCCAAATCTAAATTTAAAAACTTCTCTAACATTGCTAATAACTGTTTGGTTGCAGTTTGTTGTTCAGCGATGTGATGCTGTTTTTCTTCAATAACGGAAATTTTTTGCCAGATTTCGCCTAATGTTATATCTATTTGTTTAAGCGCATTAATGCTAATTTCGTTATACGGATCAATTTGGCTTGGTGGTGAAAATGGTAAACGGTGTATAATTTTATCCAGGCGACTGCGCGCGCTATTGAAGGCTAAACGAAAATCTTGTCCTAAATCGTGTGGCAATTGCTCAATTAATTCTGGTTCTAATTGCTCAGGATTAAATACACCAAAATCAGCTAATGTTTGCGCTATACGTTGCGCATCTTCAGTGAGCAGCTTGAGGTAAATGCGTTGCATAGGAACAGGTTGGAACATAAATCACCTCAAATCATTAAAGTTGTTGAGTAAGCATCGGCGGCACTCATAATCACCCCCGATTTTAAGCCTAAGCGTTTACCTTTGATTATCGCTAAGACGCGCCGCATTTCAAGCTCACGCAATAATACAAATGCCATCGCTTTCGCAATAGTGAAGCTATGCCAGCGCAAAGTGTATCGTGCTACTTGCATTAATTCAGCATTTAATTTGTGCTCAATGCTATAAGTATTTTCTTCACCTTGCACTAGACTATGCAAGTGGTCTGGCAACGATGCAGTAATTTCTTCAATCGTATTTAATTCAACTAATTTTTGTAATAATGTACGATTAATTTTAGTATACGATGCGGGAATCAATAAATAATAAGTTTCTGCAGGTGAAAGTTGATAAGAAAATCGATAACGTAATAACCATAATAAATTAAATCTATCCATTAATATACCCATTAAAGGTATGACATATTTACCTTGTGCACTGTCTAAAGATTTGATGCGGGATTCAAATCCTAATAAATAGTGGCGGTCAATTGCGGCATCTAAGGCGTGTAATTGATGATCTTGCTCGAATACGCGGCGAGATTGGCGGGCTATGGTGCTGAAATGCGTATTATCTAGTTGGCGCAATAATTCGCTAACATCTTCCGTGCGCAATAATTGCTCTATCGGTAAGCTAGCTAATTCGCCTAAATCAATCAATTGTCTGGAAATTTCCTCCGCAGATAAACCACTCGCTTTACCGCGTACAATGGTTTTTAAATTGGTGATCTCACATTTACGAAACCAGTAAGTGATAAATTCACGCGCAGCACCAGACAATGAACGCACAATGACTTTGAAATCTGTCACTAAATCCATAAACCATGCTTGCTCAATTAAACTAAGCTCTATTTTTTCATCGTTAAGCAAATCGTTTAATTCAATATTATTAACGTGTTGCTGACCTAGTGGTTGGTTGAGTAATTCAATCAATTTTTCCTCTGACAACAGCTTTTCTGCCATAGCCGAAACTCTTGCATTCAAATAAGCGTATTCAGTAATCATGCAGATTCCCCTAACACAATTTTAATTGCAGCATCCACCGCTTTATATTGGTGTTGCTCTGCCATTTCTCGCAATTTTATTTGACGTTCTTCATAGCGTTTTTGGAGTTCAGCTATAGATTGGTCTGCGCGGTGTTGTGCTTTTTCGATAAAGGCATTTTTCACATCGGGCAATTGATCACGAAAATGGACCTCAGCTTGGTGAGCTTCACGTAGAGCGTGTTCTACGATTTGTTCACGTTTAGCACTGGCATCCGCTACCTTTTTTTCTGCTTCGGCTTCCGCATTTAAGAGGCGTTTTAATGTGTTTTCCATAAACATCCCTTTTGATTTTGAGTGATACTTTATTGTAGCGCAGTATGATAGTTTTATTTGAAGTTTTAATAGGCTGGAGACAACTTATTTTTCAATGAATTAAAAATGTAAGATGAACGTTGGTTTATCGTGACATATTTTTGTTTTAAAATTATGAACGTATTTTATTTATTTTTTCTACGATAGCTTGTTTTTTATTTAGAAAATTCATTTTTTGTCTATACACTAAAGATTCAATTTTTTTCAAAAAATGGTGGATTATTTGTAGTTTTGGTCGTGTCGCTACCCATTTTTTTAATCGCCGAAAACCTAGCCTTGCACGAGAAGAGTTGCGTAATAGAATGATTGCGCTAATAATAAGTAAAGGTAAGCCTAGTGGTAGTGGCAATGGAAAGGTGATTAAGCCAATCAATAAAATGAACAACCCTATAAAAACTAAAATGGTTCGCCGAAAGTTGCGCCATAGTTTTTTGAGAAAAAGCAACATGGTATAACCCCATTGTGGATTGAACTTATAGCCGTTTTAAAAAATATTTTGTTATAGCGTACACTTGAATCTTAACTTGTCGGATTCTTTAGTTAAAATGACACCTAATTACTATGTACAGCCATTATATACTGATGTTTCTTAATGCCCAAATTCTATTTAATCACTCACGTCACGCACTCAACAGGATTTTGTAGTTCTCTCAATATCTCAGTGCTTGCTGAACAGCTTTAATGTGACACTTATTTTTGAGAGCAAATATCTTGCTTTTCATACGGGAAATTTATCACAATTCACTCCACATTGAACACTATTGGGCTGCGCTTAAATAAAAAATTAAAAACACGAAGTTTGTGATATTTGTCAGGGCATTTCCTTAACATCTGTTGAGACGGAATTGACTATAATATATTTTCATAAACTATTTAATATCCAACAGCCACCGCCCTATTACATCAATTTGCTCAACTGTCGTCAACGCGGGCGCATGTCCCACCTTAATGCAATGGACAACGGTTAATTCTGAACGATTTTCGCGCATTTTTTCCAATATACCTTGCGTCAAAATATCTGATTCCAAACCGTGAATGATTAACACAGGTATTTTAATATTTTTCCATATATCCCATAATTCAACATCTTGATTAATACTTTCGCCAAATATATATGCTATTTTTGGATCGTAAGCTAAATAATATCGCCCACCTTCTGTATAACTACCGTGTATTGCAAAATGTCTCCATTGCTCATCAGACAATTGACCAAAAGGTGCGTGAATGTGACGCAAATAAGTTTCAACTGCGTCTATACTCGCAAAAAAAGTTTGTTCAGTTTGCAAATAACCACCAATCCGTTGTAAAGCTTTTTGTGGAATAGCTGCACCAACATCATTTAATATTAAACGTCGAATTCGTTGCGGAAATTGCGCCGCGATAATCATACCGATAATGCCACCCATCGACGTGCCTAGCCAATCCACTTTTTGTAAACCGAGCTGACTTAATAAACTTAACATATCAGCAATATAAGTGCTGTAATTATAATTTTCTGCTTGTTCTAACCAATCACTCTTACCACGTCCAACCATGTCGGGACAGATAACGCGGTAGTGTCTGGACAAAGCTTTGGCTAAAAAATCAAAATCACGTCCATTTCGAGTTAAACCATGCACACAAACAAGAACATTCTGATTTTCAGGATTTCCCCAATCAGTGTAGACAAGTTTATGCGTGCCATGCGGATTAGCACAAATGATTTGTTTGATTTCCATTTTAATCTTATCCTATTGTCAATATCCTCGCTACTAAACTTGCATCATGGGGCTATGGATTCTACCTAACCGTGTACATTGGTAGTGATTTGGGATATAAAATTATATCATCAGCGAAACCCAATACCCTCGCCACTAAACTTCAGGGCAATCGCATTAAAATTTATACTCGGTCTATTCTTGATAGTCCTAACGCTTTTAGTAAGTAGCTTTCATCTCAGCCAGCTTTGAGCCGCTTGGTTTTAATACCAATTTTAGAAATGTTTTCTGATTTTAGTAGATTCAGTGCGATATGTCGGACAATTCAAACATTGCCCTAACAAGGCGTGCCTTGTCTCTACAAAACCTTGTCTCTTTAGATTAATATTCATCTATTTCGACTCGTGACGCGGCACGTTTGGACTGCATTCTTCTTGCGTGACGCTGGTGCGTCAGTGGCTCATTCTACGCGGTGCGTAGAACGAGATTTTTCCTTGTGACGATGCACCACGTCGTCATCCAATAACACACCAGTGTCCCACAACAGTCTTAGAACGTCACAACGAGTTTGTTAATTGCCGAATACACCATTAATCTACTTTAATCTACTTTTGCCGTTTCCGAATTTTGTCCATTATCATAACGCTTGTTGTAATTGTTGCCGTTACTACTAGTACTACTGCGACGACTACGGCGTGGTTTACGATTTTGGTTACTAGAACTATGGCGACTGGCTTCCGTTTTATCCACCGCATCGACCACAGAATCTTTAACAACTCGTGAACGTGGTTGCGGCGGCTTATTGCGTGGTTTGTACTTTTGCAATGGTCTGCTCATTTTTTTCTGATTTGAACGTTCCTGTGATTCCGATTCTGTTTCAACATCTTCAGCTTTATGAAATAAAGAATCCCAAATGCGCTTCATAAAACCGGGTTCCTTAGAGTCAGACTGTGGATGTATCGACGGTGTAACACCTCTTACAGCAGGTTCTTCATAACTGACTGGCAATTGCGATGAATGAGCAAATTCAAGCTCTGGCAATGTCGGTGCTGTTTTAACCTGACTATAAGTCGGCGTACTCAACAATGTGTTCTTATCATCGATCCTAACTCGCTTAACTTCGTAATTTGGTGTATCAATATGCGGACTTGGAATCACCAACACTTGGATATTTTGACGTTGTTCAAGCTCCAAAATAGCTGTACGTTTCTCATTTAGCAAATACGTTCCAACTTCAACTGGCACATGGGTTAGAATAATCGCCGTTTTTTCCTTCATAGCCTCCTCTTCCATCAAACGCAAAATGGACAACGCGAGAGACTCAACACCACGAATATTACCACTACCATTACAACGTGGGCATACAATATGACTCGATTCACCCAACGAAGGACGCAACCGTTGACGCGACATTTCCAATAAACCAAAACGCGATATACGACCTACTTGTACTCTTGCTCGATCGACTTTTAATGCCTCTCGCATCCGAGATTCAACTTCACGCTGATTTTTATTGCTCAACATATCAATAAAATCAATCACGATTAATCCACCCGAATCACGCAAGCGTAATTGACGCGCAATCTCATCTACAGCCTCTAAATTAGTTGTCAATGCTGTCTCTTCAATATCAACACCTTTAGTCGAGCGAGCCGAATTAATGTCAATAGACAATAGTGCCTCAGTATGATCAAACACGACCGAACCACCAGAAGGTAATTTCACTTCACGCTGAAAAGCTGTCTCAATCTGGCTTTCAATTTGATAGCGAGTAAATAACGGCACATCATCATCATAAAATTTCACTTTTTCTACGAAGGAAGGCATGATCTGACCCATAAATTGGCAGGCATCATCATAAATTCCATGATTATCAATGAAAATATCACTAATATCTTCTTGTAAATAATCCCGAATTGCACGGATGATCACATTACTTTCTTGATAGATTAAAAAAGGTGCGCTACGCTCGCTGGCAGAATGTTCAATTGCCTGCCACAATTTCAGCAAATAATCTAAATCCCAACTTAATTCCTCACTGGTTTTACCCACACCCGCAGTACGCAAAATTAAACCCATACCATCAGGCACATCCAAAGTGCTTAATGCTTCTCTAGCTTCAGCACGTTCATCACCCTCAATCCGTCGAGAAACCCCACCTGCACGCGGATTATTAGGCATTAAAACCAAGTAACGCCCAGCTAAACTCAGAAAAGTAGTCAAGGCTGCACCCTTATTACCGCGTTCTTCCTTATCTACTTGAATAATAAGCTCTTGCCCTTCTTGCAATAAGTCTTTAATGCTTGTATTACGTGAATTACGCGGAGACTCAGTACCAAGCTCGTTACCATTTTCGTCAAACCCAAGCTCTCCTATTTCCGCATTAAAATAACTACGAGAAATATCTTTTAGTGGTAAAAAACCATGACGATCTGCACCATAGTCAATAAAAGCAGCTTCTAAACTGGGCTCAATTCGAGTAATTTTACCTTTATAAATATTTGCTTTAGTTTGTTTACGGCTCGCGGTTTCAATGTCAAAATTAAACAAACGCTGACCGTCAACCATCGCAACTCTAAGCTCTTCTGGCTGAGTCGCATTAATTAATATTCTCTTCAACATCCGAATCTTATCCTTACTGTCTATGCGCCTGATAGAATTTTGTTATGTAAATTCACTTTATCAGCAACGCTTACGATTGCACATGTTATTTTGAGGATGTTGTTTTGGCGTGAGAACTTTACTTTTCTAACTTGTTTTACGCCCAATAAACACATTATTAGTGAAATATATGATTTTTATTTAAAGACTTTTTAAGTGGGAAGATACACTGCAATGATGTGGTAGTTTGGGATATAATACGCTCTAGTTGTACCTAAATATCACCTACGCTTATACAGTTTGAATATAGGATTGTGTTTTATATTCAAAGAAACCTTGATAATCTATTTTATTTAAGTAATTCAAGTTATTCCGTAGATAAGCCATTAAAAAGTCTTGTTATTATATGTTTTCCAATAATGGTAGTTAAAAGTACCTCAAGCTAACTGTGCAACTATAACAATGTTTACACACTGCATCAATATATTATAATCGACACATGGCTATCCCAATCGCTCAATCCAATCAGGCTGTCCTGTTCACCATACCTGCTGACCATGAAGGACAACGTATAGATAACTTTTTGCAGACGCATTTAAAAGGTGTGCCAAAAAGCCATATTTATCGTATTTTGCGTAAAGGTGAAGTACGCATTAATAAAGGGCGCATCAAACCGACTTATCGTCTACAAATAGGCGATGTTTTGCGTCTTCCGCCAGTCAGACAGGCTACGATAACTTCAGAAAAACCTCATGCAAAGTTTTTGCAGAGTCTTAAAACCGCTATTTTACATGAAGACAAACAATTATTGGTGATAAATAAACCACCCGGTATTGCTGTACACGGCGGTAGTGGACTAAGTTACGGAATTATTGAAGGAATGCGGGCTTTATACCCAGAACAGACACAATTAGAACTGGTTCACCGTTTAGACCGAGATACATCAGGTTGTCTATTAATCGCCAAAAAACGCAGTACATTACATCAATTACACGATTTATTACGCGAAACGGGTATGAACAAACGTTATTTAGCTTTGGTCAAAGGTGACTGGTCAAAACGACTCAACAAAGTAGACGCACCATTGCGTAAAAATGTGATGCAATCTGGTGAACGGATTGTACGTGTAGACGAAACGGGCAAAGCAGCATTAACTCAATTCCAAGTTATAGAGCGATTTAATATCGCAACCCTAGTCGAAGCGCATTTAATTACAGGGCGTACTCATCAAATTCGTGTACACTGTACCCACAAAGGTCATCCTATCGCAGGCGATACAAAATATGGTGATGATGAATTTAATAAATATTTGAAAACACAAGGATTAAATCGCTTATTTTTACATGCAAGTCATTTAGAAATAAATTTACCCGATTATCAGTTAAAAATCGATGCGCCTTTGCCAGAACAACTTGATTCAATATTATTAAAATTAAAAAAATAAATTAAAGCAAATAATAGTTTTTATTCAGATAATTTCTTTCATTTATAAGGTTAAATTATGACTGCACGTTATACCGGTTTAATTGATAAATACCGTGATCGTTTACCTATCCACGACGACACACGCATTATCAGCTTATGCGAAGGTAATACACCATTAATTCGTTTGAACAACATGCCGCGCCAATTAACCAAAGAAGTCAATATTTACGTGAAATATGAAGGCTTAAACCCAACAGGCTCATTCAAAGATCGCGGCATGACGATGGCGATCACTAAAGCGGTTGAAAAAGGCTGTAAAGCAACAATCTGCGCCTCAACTGGCAATACTTCCGCCAGTGCAGCCGCCTACAGTGCTAGAGCGGGTATCACTTCATTCGTACTGATTCCAGAGGGCAAAATCGCTTTAGGTAAACTTGCGCAAGCCATGATGCACGGTGCAATTGTGATTCAGATTGCGGGTAATTTCGACGACGGAATGCGCTTAGTAAAAGAAGTCGCCCAAGAAGCACCCGTTGAAATCGTTAATTCAATTAATCCTTATCGTTTACAAGGTCAAAAAACAGCCGCATTTGAAATTATTGAAGCATTAGGACGCGCCCCTGATTTTCATTGTTTACCTGTTGGAAATGCTGGTAATATTTCAGCCTATTGGATGGGTTACACTGAATATCACAAAGATGGTTTAACCAACCGGCGACCGGTGATGTGTGGCTATCAAGCGAGTGGTGCCGCACCATTTTTGCGCGGTCATCCAGTCGAACACCCCGAAACAGTCGCTACTGCAATTCGGATTGGTAATCCGCAAAGTTGGGAAAAAGCGGTCAATGCACAACAACAATCGGGTGGTTGGTTTAAAGAATTTTCTGATGAGGAAATTTTGCGTATCCAAAAATTACTAGCTGATAAAGAAGGGATTTTCTGTGAACCAGCCTCTGCAATCAGCGTTGCTGGCTGCTTAGACGATATTGAAACTGGGAAAATTCCGCCCGATAGTACAGTCGTTTGCACCTTAACTGGACATGGTTTGAAAGACCCTGATACTGCAATTAAACAAAGTGTTGCACCATTGATTAAAATAAAACCGGAATTATCAGCAGTTAAAGATGCAATTATGCAAAATATGTAATATTAACTAAGGAGTGCAAGTTTAAAATAAATTTAATGTAAAATATTTTAGACGCAAAATAAGTTTTGTACTCCTAATAAATCACAATATAAATATATTTGGAGGCATGAGACTCCATATTTTTGCAAGGAAAACAGCGATGCAGCCTGCAAACACACATCAAAAATTGTGGATTATCCCACCTTTATTATATTTACTCCTACTGACAGCTATTATTATCAGTCAACAATATCATTTATATCCACAACAATTTATCTGGTTTAGCAGCCTATTTAGTTTTTTAACGTTTGCTATGGGAGCATTCATCTTATGGTTTGTAGATAAGATTGAAAAAAATACTACGATAGATCAACAAGTTAGCTCTAAAAATCCAGTCAAATCAACGCTAAAAGATTACAATCGGATATTAAACGAGATGAAGGAAATTTTTACCGCATTAGCAAATGGTAATCTTAATCGTAGCATCACAGGTAAATACAGTAATGATTTAACCGTTTGTAAAACAACGTGTAATGACGCACTAAATCAACTACGTATGGCGATTGATGATATATTTTTAGCAACACAACCCATTGATTTAACCGAAAAACAAGGTTTTCTCAAGCAATTATCTGAACAAGTCAATGAAAACAATCAACTTGTGCAACAAATTAATCAAAGTACCCAGCAACATCAAGAGTTAGTGACACAATTAACTACGATATTTAATGCTATTGCGGTTGGCGATTTCAAACAAACATTACAAGCGGATGATGGACAATTAAAACAGCAGCTAGACACTGTATTGATGATTTTGCAACAAACATTAGATGAAATTAAATTTGTTCTGGATTCGCCATTATCGACAAAGCGGATAAAATTGGATACAAAACAAGGTGACTTTAAACCATTAGCCCAAAGTATCAATCATTATTTAGATAAAAATCAATATTTTATAGACGAGATTAAACATGTATTTTCAGCCGTTTCTCTCGGTGATCTCAAGCAAAAAATGCTAGGAGATTACACAGGCGATTTTGACAATGCTAAACAGTATATCAATCATTCACTTGATAAAGTGAACGCTAATTTAGCAATTATAAACAATACATTAGATGCGATGATGCAAGGTGTTTTTGAGCCTATAGCGTTGGAAAATCAGCAAGGTATATTTTTACAAACCCGTGAACATTTAAATCATTATTTACAATATAATCATCAACTATTAGAACAGTTAATAAAGATTTTTGTTGCAACGACAAATGGTCAATTTCCACAAACGTTAAACGGGTATGAGCAGGGATTATTCAACGAATTAACCCATCATATAGCACATAGTACAACTTGTTTACATAATTTATTTGAGGAATTCATGCACGCTTTATCTGACAAACAGTTTACGCAAACGGTAAATTATGATTATGATGGACGTTTAGCAGAATTAAAAAATTGTTTTAATAATACTTTTACTGGTCTAAATAATATGTTAGCAGCAGTTGTGCAAATTTATGATAACCTAGATGCTGTTACATCTTCTGTTATTCAGGAAAATGAGCAATATAATCAACATGTTATACAACAGATTGCTGATTTAAAAAATATAACAGCTCAAACGCAAATACTTAATCAGACTGCTCAACAATTTGTAGCAAATAATCAGCATATCGTTCAACTTTCTAATGAGACTTGCGAACAGATTGAACAAGGTAATAATCTTATAAAACAAACAGTTGTAGCAATAGATGAAATTAATTCAACCAGTTTGAAAGTCGCTGATATTGTTTCTGAAATCAGTGATATGTCACTACAAATTAATACAGTAGCATTAAATACAACAGCAGAAATTGTACGCCTTGGCGATAAAGGGCAAGGTTTAGCAATGATCGCAATGGAAATACGACAATTAGCACAACGTAGTATCGCATCTGCTAGGAAAATGAGAACCTCGATTCAAGATACGTTAGATAAAGTGGACGCAGGTTTAATTTTGGCAGAACAATCAAATGCACATCTAGCACGTATTGAGGTAAGTGCAGAAAAAGTGTGTTCAGGATTAAATGCTTTAGAAATAACAAGTTATGAAAAATCTGCCGCTGTTTTACAGCTTGATAATTCAATCACACAGCTACTAGAAAATGCCCAACAGCATCAAAATTTTGCCGAGACATTAAACATTAAAATTTATCAAATTCATCAGCAAATTAAAAATTTAGGCGATTCATTAAATTATTTTAAAACTTAAAGTATTTCTACCACTACTGAATTTATATCATTAAATCAATTAACTTACTAGATACAATTTAACGCTTGACAAAATTAGATAATCTATTTAAAAAATACTGTCATAAACAGTTAGGAAGGTATTCATGAGTATACATAGCTTTTTTTCTAGTATTGCTAATGGTATCCAAGTGTTATATTCAATGTTTTTTGAAAAAACACCAGAATATGCTTATCGTAGCTCTGATAATACGACGGTTTCAGAACCTCGTTCTTGGACAAAGCAATACAGTACGCGACCTGCAACTGATTATACAGCTTCAAATTCAACGACTAAGCATAGTGATGTCAGTAGTGACTGGGTGAAAATTAGCTTAGAGCCTATTTTGACCATTGCTGATGTTGAAGAATTACATAATCAACTCAAACAATATTTGGGTAGACGGGTGCAGTTATCAGGCAAAAATGTACAACGCATCGACACTGCAAGCTTGCAATTATTATTAGTTTTCATGCTCAAAGCAGATATTACGGTGTGTTGGGTAGATTATTCTGCGCAATTGTGTGAGTCGGCTCGTTTATTGGGTATTTCCACCGCTTTAGGTTTACCAGTAGAAATTGAATAACAAATGGCGATAGAACGTGAATTTGCATACTCTGATCAGGATTTTGAGCTATTACGCAAACTAGTTAAAGAGCATACGGGTATCAATTTATCCGATCATAAGCAAGAAATGCTTTATAGTCGTTTAGCTAGACGGTTGCGAGCATTAAAAATGAATAGTTTTGCTGACTATTATAAAATGCTTAAACGCGACCCTGGTGATGAGTTAATTCAATTTGTTAATGCTGTTACGACTAATTTAACTGCTTTTTTCCGCGAACCGCATCATTTCCAATTCTTAGAACAAAAACTGTTGCCGGAATTGATTTCCTGTAAGGGGCATTCTCGTCGTTTACGAATCTGGTCGGCAGGCTGTGCCAGTGGTGAAGAGCCTTATTCTTTGGCGATGGTTTTACGAGAAAATATGCCAGCAGATTGGGATATAAAAATTTTGGCAACTGATTTAGATTCTTCAATGGTTGAGCGTGGTAAGCAAGGTATTTATACGTTAGATAGGGTTCAGGGTATTTCAAAAACGCGGATGAAAACTTGGTTTAGAAAAGGTTCCGGTATACACGAAGGAAAAGTGCAGATTGCTCCTGAATTACAATCCATGGTTACATTCAAGACTTTGAATTTAATGCACAATTGGCCTATGCACGGTCCTATGGATATTATATTTTGTCGGAATGTTGTGATTTACTTTGATAAACCTACCCAAAAAGTTTTATTTGATCGATTTGCTAATTTATTAGATAAAAATGGTCATTTATTCGTAGGACATTCGGAAAATTTATTTCAAATTAGCACCCGTTTTCAATTATTGCAACAAACTATTTACCGCAGAATTATTTAGATATTTATTTTTGACAAAGCGATTAAAAAATTAAAAATATGTACATCAATTGGAGATATTAATGAGTGAAAATATTATATTTGAGTTAGAAGAACACCCTTTTGCGCAATATGTGCGAATTTTAGGTAAAGGTAAAAATGGTTCGCGTCCGCTTACTCGTCAGGAAGCTTATGACGCAATGAAGATGATTATGACTGATCAAGTCGAGCCAGTGCAGTTAGGGGCGTTTATGATGCTGATGCGAGTCAAAGAGGAAACGCGAGAAGAATTAGCAGGTTTTATTGAAGCAACACGCGATTCATTTCAATTGCCAACGGCGTCGGTTGATTTGGATTGGTCATCTTACGCAGGCAAACGCCGCCACTTGCCTTGGTTTTTATTATCTACTTTATTGCTTGCAGATAACGGCATTAGCGTTTTTATGCACGGTGCGGGCGGACACACTTCAGGTCGCATTTATACCCAAGACATCCTTAAATTTTTAGGGATTGACTACGCAACATCATTTGAGCAAGCAGTAGAGCAACTTGAACAGCATAATTTTTCTTATTTACCATTAGAATTCTTATGCCCTAAATTGCACGAAATCATAGAATTACGCCCGTTAATGGGTTTGCGTTCACCAGTACACACTTTAGCACGCATGATTAATCCGTTTAATGCACCAAATGTAATGCAAGGTATTTTCCATCCCAATTACAAAACCGTACATCAAGAAGCGGCTATGTTGCTGAATCAGAAAAATATGGCGGTCATTAAAGGTGAAGGTGGTGAAATTGAGCGTAATCCTGACATTGAATGCGAAGTAAAAGGCTTATTCAACGGTGAGCTATTTGAAGAAACTTGGCCGGCTTTATTCTCGCAACGCCATGTTAAAGAGGAAGAAATGCGCCCCGAACGTTTAGCGCAATTATGGCAAGGTCAAATTGAGGATGAATATGCAGTTGGCACGGTAACAGGTACAGCCGCATTAGCTTTAAAACTGGTGGGTAAGGCAACTACAATCGATGAGGCGCAATCTATGGCAGAAAAGATGTGGGCAGAGCGCGATAAAAATAAGTATGCGGCAAATTAAATAAACCCTAAAAGCCTTGGAAATGCACTCGTAACCAAGGCTTTGCAGTCAATTAACTATCCTGCCAAATTGTCAATTTTTGACCAAGTTTTATTTTATTAGCTTTAGAAATATTATTCCAACGAACTAAATGACTGATTCTAACGCGATATTTGCGTGCAATTTCCCATAAACTATCACCAGAACGCACAACATGGGTGTATTTTTTCTTTGGCTGTGAATCAGCTATTTCGACAGCAGCGTGCTTAGTCGGTTTAAACTCCAATGCAGCCAATTCTGGATTAGGCATTAAATCCTTCATGGTTACTTTTTTCAGCTTGTTTTTAAAATTTGCTACTTTACTGATCGGCAATGCTAATTGAAAAGGCGCGTCAGGACCTGTTACGCGACGACGATAGCCGGGATTTAAGCGTTTAAATTCATAAGTTGACAAACCTGCAAATTTAGCAGCAACAACTAAGTCAATTTGTTTATCAATTTCAACTGTTTGCAAGTAAGGCTCATTTGGAATGTAATTAATATTTACACCATATTGCTTAGGATTTGCGACAACACGCGCCGCTGCCAAAATTTTAGGTACAAAATCTTTTGTTTCTTGCGGTAAATCTAATGACCAAAAATCGGTAGGTTTGCCTTCACGTTGATTGCGCCTAACTGCTTTGCGCATATTGCCTTCACCACAGTTATATGCACCAATAGCAAGTAACCAATCACCATCAAAAAAATCATGCAAATATTTTAAATAATCTAATGCAGCATCCGTTGAAGTCATGATGTCACGCCGTTCGTCATACCATAGGTCTTGTCTTAAACCAAAATGTTTTGCAGTCCCTGGTGTAAATTGCCAAATACCGGCGGCTTCCATGTGGGAATGCGCACTAGGCTCATAAGCACTTTCAATTGCTGGCAACAAGGCTAATTCTAGTGGTAAGCCACGTTTTTCGATTTCTTGCACAATGTGGTATAGATAGGGTTTTGCTTGTCTGGAGATTTTGGAAAAATAGCGAGGGTATTTAGTTGTATAACGCTCGATTGCAGCATCAATACGCGGGTGAGAAATATGGGTTAATGAATAACCATCACTTAGATGTACCCATAAATTTTCATTTTTACCCTTTTTACCCCTACTCTGCTTTTGTTTTGAACCACGTATACTAACCTCTATTTTTACAGGCTTATTGCGTTCTATTTCAGCAAGTTGCGTTGCTTCTTTCGTTTCTTCTGCTAAAGTTTTCTCCAACTCAGCCGCTGTAGGAATATGATAAGAAGTTAAAACATCACGAAAAATTAAAGGTGTTTGCGCTTCCAGTTTGTATGGAAATAGCCAAGCCTCTCCTACCATTTCCGTAACATGAGAATGGGTTTTTAGACTGACCAATGAACGACTATTCTGATCAGGTCTCAGGATAGCTTGTTTTACTTCCACATCTAACGGATCGGCAAAACTTGTCACCATTTCAGGCGTAGACTTAGTGGACACCGTATTACAGCCAACTAAGCATAGCGAACAAAAAATAAAAGTGAGTGCATTTTGAATATTCATAAGTTATATTTTAAAAAAATTATCTAAAAAAATCAAGTGATAAGAAAAATGAACCGCCATTTTTGATTTAAACTTTATGCAAAAATCAGCGTTTTGAATTTATTTATTACATCTATTTAACTTTAATTTATTATTTTTAATAGATTATAGAAACATTTGTTATACTAGTCATTGATTAGTGATGTAAACCTTGTGTAGGTACACAAAATCTACTCAATCAGTAACCGTTTTACAGCCGATTAGCAATATTTTCACTAAAATGCTAGTTCTATGATTATTTGCAAAATAACCTATAATCACACTATCATTGAATTATCCTTCTGAGAACTCCGAAAAACTTTTTTTGCCTATAATAAAATCAATCACTTATGCAAATACGCTCCACCTAAAATCAATGACTTACAAACTTTTTCAGAGTTTTCAGTATCCTTAGAAAAACATCCACTTCTGTATTTTAATTTTATTGTAACATGTTAATATTATGAATAAAAAAAACTTGAGAAAACAATTTTTACGCAAACGTAAACAACTTACCTCACAAGCGGTTGAACAAGCTAGTCTTACAATCAAAAATTTATTTTTCCAGCAATTTACAATAGATTTTGTAGATATGACAACATTGCACCTATTTTTACCTATTATCGAGCAAAATGAAATCAATACATGGCTTATTATCAAACAATTATTTTATCAATATCCACAAATAAATATCGCTGTGCCAAAAATGCAACAAACTCATTTAATACATTATTTTCTCACACCAGAAACCAAATTTTTAAAAAATCAATGGAAAATTGCAGAACCTGTTGACGCACAGCCTTGTCCAATAGAAAATATAGATTGCGTCTTAATACCACTGTTGTGTTTTGATAGACGGGGGAATCGAGTTGGTTATGGAAAAGGTTTTTATGATAAGTTTTTAGCGGAATGTCGCACAGATGTGATTAAAACAGGCGTGTCACTATTTGAGCCAATTGCACACATTGATGATGTACAACAACACGATATAAAACTTGATTTTTGTATTACTCCTCAACAAATATATTCGTTTTAATGAGAGCTTTCACGGCGAAAGTCTTAAAATTGTTTTGGCTTTCTATAATAAAATTCGATACTATTTCATAAATTCATTTTTTAGGAGTCCATTATGCACTTAAAACAAAAAGGTCAGGATACACTTATTTCACTGAAAGATTTAACTATTAAGATGAGCTGGAGTACAGCCGCTGATTTCGATTTAGCGGTGATTTACAAAACTAAATCTGATGAAAAAGGTATTGTTTATTTTGGCGATTTGGGTAGTTTAGAGCACTTTCCCCATATTCAGTTAGATAAGGACGCAGGTGTGGGTGATGCGGCGGGTAGCAAACAGGAAACATTAAATATTAAGCATCTCAATGATATGAAATATGTTTGGTTATTTTGCTGGGATTATGGCATGGTTAAATCGGGACAAACTGCACGTTTTAGCGGTAGTGATGTGAATTTAAGCTTGGTTGATCGTGAAGGTAATCAAAACACGGTTGAATTAGATGATGTGGTTGAAGATGGCAATGTGTGTTGTATTGCGACGATTGATAATACTAGCCCTACTGGTGCAATGTTGATTAATGTCAGTCGTTCTGCTACTTTACACAAGTTAGAAACATTAAATCAATTATTTGAAGTCGTAGAATAGTATAAATTGGGTGATAGAATTTTGAGCAGCAACATTCAAAAAGGTTTGTTAAAAAACTGGAATAAAGATAGGGGGTTTGGTTTTATCAAGCCAGAGCAAGGAGGTCGTGATGTTTTCATCCATATTTCCGCGCTGAAAAAAATGAGTCGATTACCAAAAGAAGGTGATACGATTTATTTTGAAATTCAACGAGATAGGAAAGGTAAGACCAGAGCGGTTAATGCGAGAATCGAAGGTGTCAAGCCTATATCAACGAATAAAATTATTCAAAAACCAGCGCAAAAAGTCGTTAAGCGTAGTCGATTATTTCAACTTATTGTGATTGTCATACTGATTATCATCATCGGTTTATTGTTCAAGATGGTAACAAATAGTAGCAATGTGGAAAAAATTCCATCATCTGTGCCGAATGTATCGGATGTGTCGGAATCAAAACCAGTATTTCGACAAAGTGATACGACTGTTGACGATGTACAACACTATTAGGAGAAGAAGAATTATTGGTTGATGCCACTGAGCAACCAAAACAGCGTCTTGCTGATTAAAGAAGCTCGAAAAAACCATTACTCTGGTAAAAAAAGCTATGCACTAAAGAGTATAATCATCTCGACAAAAGATAAATATATCAGATACATAAGCCCAAGCCATCATGGGAAAATACACGATTATCGTTTTTGTAAACAGCTTTTTGACCCTCGAACTCATTGGTTTGAAAACGTTTATGTCCGCGTTGATTTGGGGTTTTTAGGCTTTGGCGACTACAAGACAAAGAAATTATCCATACCTCATAAACGTAAAAAAATACCGATTTAACAGAAAAACAGAAAAACGATAACAAAATGATGGCTAGAGAGAGAGTTTCTGTTGAAAACAGTATTGCGGGCATGAAACGCTACCGAATTCTCCTAAATAAACTTAAAATCCATCATATTGATTTATATAATAATATTTCGGGTGTCTGTGCAGGACTTTGAAACTTTTACCTCTCTAAGTGATTGTTTTTTAAAGGTAAACAACTCTATTGGACAAAATTCTTTTTGACTGCTGTTATTGAAATTTCTGGTAAATCAGTAGATACACTGCATAAAATTCTGTCTCTCAAAGAATCGGTCGAAAATGAAAAAATAGCAACTTTTGGACGTAAACTACATAATGCCCAACAACTTCATCGTTTTTTATTAGAGCAACCTGTGATTAAGATTCAACAAGTTGTTGATAAATTAGGAATAAGTTCTAAATCAGCTAACGATTTAGTAAATGATTTTGTAAAATTATCTATTCTACATGAAATAACCGGTTATCAACGAAATCGCGTGTTTATTTATCAACAATATTTGGATTTATTCGAGAAATAATATCATGAACAAACTCATTTTAAGCGATAATCTCGAAATCTTAAAAAATATAGAATCCGAATCGGTGGATTTAATTTATTTAGACCCGCCTTTTTTCTCGAATCGGAATTATGAGGTGATTTGGGGCGATAAAGGTGAAATTCGCAGTTTTGAAGATCGCTGGAGTGGTGGAATTGATCATTATATTGCGTGGCTTAAAGAACGGGTCGAAGAAATGCACCGCATTTTGAAATCCACAGGGTCTATTTTTTTGCATTGCGACTGGCACGCGAATGCGTATATTCGAGTGTTTATTTTGGATAAGATTTTTGGGGAAAAACACTTTTTAAGTGAAATTATCTGGAAAAGAACATTTAACTCTGGTAGTAGTAAATCTATTGCTAAAAAATTTCCTTTAAATACAGATACTATTTTTTGGTATATCAAATCAAAAAAATACACTTTTAACAAAATTACAAGACCGTTAAATGAAGGTGCTTTAAAACGTTATGATAAAATTGATGAAATTGGTCGTTTTATGTGGGTACCCCTCAAAACAGTTTCTCAAGAAAGACTCGATTATTTGCGGAGTACTGGAAATATTCGGGAAGGAAAAGGTCTGAAATATCCACGTTATAAGAAGTATTTGAGTATGGAAGATGGTGTTTTAATTGATAATTTATGGGACGATATTGGACAAATTCATACTAGGAATAGCGATGAACGCATAGGCTATCCCACGCAAAAACCTGAAAAACTTTTAGAACGCATTATTTTATGCGCCTCAAACGAAAATGATGTGATATTAGACCCGTTTGTTGGCGGTGGAACAACGGTGGCCGTGGCGGATAAATTAAAACGCCAATGGATTGGAATTGATCAATCGGTGCAAGCGATAAAAGTATCTGAAATGCGGCTGCAAAAGCAACAGGATTTATTCTCAAATCCATTTGTGGTGCAATTGCATAAATATGATTATGATACTTTGCGTTATTCCAACGCGTTTGAATTTGAGAGTTGGATTATTCAACAATACGGCGCGATTTCTAATGCAAAACAACGCAACGATTTAGGAATTGATGGAAAAACCCGTGAAGGCGTGCCAATTCAAGTGAAACGTTCAGATAATATTGGGTGTAATGTGATTGATAATTTTAAATCGGCTTGTGAGCGATTCGATAGCAATAAATTTAATGAGAATAAAGCCGCTAAAAATCCTGTTGGAATTTTAATTGCGTTTAGTTTCGGTAAAGGCGCGATTCAGGAAGCGGCACGGTTAAAAAACCAAGACAATGCCATGATTGAATTAATGACCGTTGAGCAAATTATTCCAATTTCTAAAAAGCCGAAATTAAGTGTTACATTCACTGATTTAGGTTTAAATACGAAAAAATTACGTGAAATTGAATTTATTGCTAATGCTGAATCGGAGGCAGGGATTGAATTTTATGCGTGGGATTTTGACTATCAAGAAGATGACGGTTTTAAAGCCAATATTATGATTGATAAAATCGGCAAACAATCGTATAAATTTAAAACAGGTTCATTCCAAATCGCCGTGAAAGTGGTTGATAATGATGGTTTGGAAAGTTTGGAAATCATTAATTTGAAAATAAATGGAAAAATAACGGCTTAATTTGTATTTATTTACCTCGTTCTCAGATTGGCAGGGTTACAAGAGCTGATCTATAGAACTGGTTTGAAATCTTAGCAAATGTGTTAAAATATCATTCTAAAGTGTCCAGAATACAAAGACTGATTTTTACTCATTATCTTAAATGATGTCGAACAAATTCTATAATTCTCTGATAAAATTAGCCATTTTCAACTTAAACTACATTTATGAAACCTACAACGCCTTATCCAATGATAGTTATCATACCCGCTAAAGATGAGGCAAAAACTATCATTCAAGTGATTCAAGATATAAAACAACATTTTAATGGTACTGTATTAGTCGTTGATGATGCCAGTCACGACAATACCGCACAACTAGCAGCTAAAGCAGGAGCAACTGTATTATCTTTAATTTTCTCATTAGGCGCGTGGGGGGCGATTCAAACAGGATTACGTTATGCGGTTAAACATGGTTACAGTACGGTCATTACTATGGATGCAGACGGACAACATGAAGCAAGGTCTATCCCAATACTTTTGGCACAATTAGATAACGATTACGACATAATAATTGGCGCATATCCACAACGTGGCAGTCGTATGCGTCAAATTGCTTGGATATTCTTTCGTAAAATATCAGGGATTGATCTACAAGATTTAACTTCTGGTTTGCGTGTTTATAACCGTCCAGCAATGACTTTATTAGCCTCACCTGCCGCAACATTATTAGAATACCAAGACATGGGTGTGTTAATGCTGTTAAATCAAGCCGATTTACAAATCAAGGAAGTTGCTATCAATATGCGTCCTAGAACAGATGGACATTCCAGAATTTTTAGCTCATGGTGGGCTGTTAGCTATTACATGATACAAACTTTAGTGTTATGTCTAGGACGTAGAAAATTTCGATAAATTGTATTTCGAATATTTTGATACTAAAATAATTACTTAAAAAATAAAATGTTATAGGTAATGCCATGTGGTTTGTTATTTCTATTATTCTCATAGGCTTGGTTTTATTTAAATGTCACCAAGCTCATATTGCAGATTGGGGTAAGCGTTGGCTTAATATAATTGATGGTCTAAATCGATTATTTTGCAGATATATTCATAGGTTAGAATATAACGCACTTTTTGATTTACCAAAGGATAGCGGAGCTGTCGTCATGGCAAACCATAGTTCAGGATTAGACGCAATGTTACTAATTGCGACCAGTCCACGCCCACTACGCTTTTTAATTTCTCATGAACAATATGAGCGTTTTGGTTTGAGATGGTTTTTTCACCTTATTGGTTGTATTTCGGTCAATTTGAAACATAAGCCAGAACGATCATTAAAACCTGCATTACAAGCCTTGCAAAACGGAGAAGTCATAGCCTTATTTCCACAAGGCGGATTTAGTTT
Organism: uncultured Thiotrichaceae bacterium; assembly: GCA_964388965.1. Taxonomy (GTDB): domain Bacteria; phylum Pseudomonadota; class Gammaproteobacteria; order Beggiatoales; family Beggiatoaceae; genus Albibeggiatoa. The sequence continues at coordinate 24,107 of CAYMCP010000022.1, forward strand.
GTCAAATGAATCAAAAAAATTGAAAAAGGGTGGATTTTGGTTAGCACAACAAGCCAATTGTCCGATTTATCTTGCAATTATCGATGGTATTAACGGAGAAGGTACGGTGATGAGTAGTATATTTTTGCGTCGTAGCCATGCTAGCATTACAACTTTTCCAGCTATTCAATGCCATGATTATGAATGCTTAGAAATTTTACAGCCTTTTTTAGAAAAACATCAAACTTGGGAACAAGTGGAGCCTAAATTGATGGTTCTACCTCCAACAGTCAATTCTTAAACTTACATTCGTCGCGCAGGAATCAGCAATTCTCATTTTAAACTTCAACACAAACTGCAAGAAAATTTGCCACGAATCAAAAATATCGTAGGACACGGTGCATGGTCACAAGGAAAAATCTCGTTCTACGCAGAATTTTCCTCGTCCCAACGGAGATCGGATTAGGGTGTCAGAATAAGAGGTGCTGAAAGCTAAAAAAAATCCTTGACAATATGAAATGAAAATGATTAAATGCTCGCTTCATTTGGCCAGATAGCTCAGTCGGTAGAGCAAAGGACTGAAAATCCTTGTGTCGGTGGTTCGATTCCACCTCTGGCCACCACCTCTGCTATCTATTCTGCTACCTAATTCTCATCAATCTAGTACATGCCACCACTTAGTCTTTACATTCACATGCCCTGGTGTGTTCAAAAATGTCCTTACTGTGATTTTAATTCTCATTCAATACCACAAATTGCAATACCGCAACAAGCTTATATTCAAGCATTACTCACTGATTTAGAACAAGATTTACCCAAAATTTGGGGACGTAAAATCAGCAGTATTTTTATTGGTGGTGGCACACCGAGTTTATTCGCACCTGAAATGCTAGACTTATTATTATCCGCATTACGTGCACGCCTAAGCATTTTACCTCAAGCCGAAATTAGCCTTGAAGCAAATGTTGGTACGGTTGATAATCAACGTATTCAAGGTTTTAGACAAGCTGGTGTGACACGTTTATCACTCGGTGTACAGAGTTTTAACGATAGGCAATTAAAACGACTTGGACGGATTCATAATGCAAATCAAGCGATAGAAGCATTACAATTAACCAAACAACATTTCACACAATTTAATATAGATTTAATGTTCGGCTTACCGCAACAAACGGTTGCAATGGCATTAGAAGATTTACAAATTGCCTTACAATTTCAGCCGCCACATTTATCTTGGTATCAACTCACTATCGAGCCAAATACATGGTTTTATCATCATCCGCCAACTATGCCAAATGATGATAAAACGTGGGAAATACAACAAGCTGGACAAAATTTATTAGCGCAACATCACTATGAAAATTATGAAATTTCAGCTTATGCGCAAAAAGATCAATTATGTCAACATAATCTCAATTATTGGCAGTTTGGCGACTATTTAGGCATTGGAGCGGGCGCGCATGGAAAAATTACCGATGCAGCATACAACATTACTCGAATGAGTAAACAACGCCATCCACAAACCTATTTAGAAACTGCTCATACACCACAAGTCATTGTTCAACAACAACAATTAAGTCATGACGATATTTGTTTAGAATTTATGCTCAATGCCCTACGTTTAAAACAAGGTTTTACGATTGCTGACTTTGAGGTGCATACTGGTTTAAATTTTGAAAAAGTCACACGCCCAATTGATCAAGCGCGTCAACAAAATTGGCTTATTCAACAAGATGCGCATATTTATCCAACTGCACTAGGACAACAATTTTTAAACGATGTATTGGCTCTATTTATGTCTGATTAAGCATAACAGTTTGTGGATAAGCAGTTAAAACTTGCTCTCCTATAACGTAATTTTTACGTTCACTACTGGCAGGTTGAATCAGAAAATCAGTTTCCTGATAAATAACATTAAGCATAGCAAGTATTTGTTTAAGTTCAGCTTGTGGATATTTTGTTATAAGCCACAGCATTAAATCAGTGATTGGTAAAGCGGTTTTTACTTCTTGGATTAGATGTAATCCCATAACAGTCATATTGTCTACGGTAATATCTTCAATTGACATCATTTCCCTCAATTTTATTTGGTAAATTCATGTTACATAACATTTTTTAGATAAAGAAAATAAAAAAATCAGTCATTCTATAAAAAAGGATGTGCTATCTCAAGCGACTACTTACAAAACAGCATACACCTAAAATTAATTATACTAAATTACTTTTTTTAAAGCATTAATAATTCCATCTTGTGTTTCCCTTGATAAATAGGCGTGCATCGGTAAATTTAAAACCTTGTTAGCAACATTTTCAGCATTAGGAAAATCATGTATTTTGTAACCCAAATGCGCTAACGCAGGGTACAAATGTAAAGGTTGTTTATAGTATGTGCCTGTCGTAATACCCATTTGTTTTAACGCTTGATGTACTACTTCACGTTTTTCAACCTCAATTGTGTAATAAGTATAAATATTCATCATATCGGGGGCTATATAGGGAATTTTAACGAATTCAACCAAATTTTCATGATAGTGCTGTGCAACATATTGACGTGCTTGTACTTCTTGTGTAAATAAACCCAATCTCGCAAGTAACATTCCAGCTTGGATATTATTCATAGCATTGCCCAAACCTAATATAATACCTTCCATTTCAGAATGGACTAATTGAGATAATTTAGTTGCAAGTTCTGCATCATTAGTAAAACACGCGCCACCATGTGCATAACTTCCAAGTGATTGATTAGGAGAGAAATTAGTGCAACCAATTAAACCTAATTGTCCTGATTGACGTTCACGATAAATTGCACCAAAACTACAACTTGCATCCTCAATCACTGGGATATTATATTGATTAGCAAGATGATTAATTTTATCAAAATCAGCGCATTGTCCATAAATATTAACCGGAATAATCGCCTTAATACTATCGCTTAAAATATCATTTAACTCATCTGGATTCAAATTATAAGTTTCTGGGTCAATATCTATAAAAACGGGTGTGGCACCAACTGTGAATATTGCTTTTAATGCTGTTGGCGGTGCGAAAGGCGTTGTAATGATTTTATCGTTTTTCGTTACATTAATAGCTTGTAAAGCCAACAATAAAGCATCATGACCGGTTGCTGTTGCTATACAATACTGTGTGCCGACAAATTGACTTAATGCTTGCTCTAATTGTGTGACTATGCTGGCAGATTCTCTCTGTTTTAATACTTGAAATAAATTTGCTTCTAATTCATTACGCACCAATAATTGTGAAGTTTCTAAATCAAACAAAGCATTATTATCCATTTCATACTCATATTCCGCCAACATCGCATAAACAAATTCATGATCGCCTGCTTCAATATCGTCCGATAATGACTCAAATTCTTCTTGTTTAGTCCAAATAATTGTACTACCGGGCAAAGTTGCAGCATCTAGGCTTAATAATGCTTGAATTTTATTACTCGTATCGGCAGGAATTTGCATCCAATGCGCTGCAAGAGAAGATAGCAATTGTGTCTCTTTTAGTAGCTCGGATAAGGGATGATGTTGATTAGGAAAAATGCGTTTTTCAAGTATGGGTAAAAGGCTGCAAGGAATCCAAAACCGAATAGGTAATGATTTTTTTAAACGGATAAAAGCATGTTGTGTATCATTTTTAGATAAAGATAGCAAATCTAAGATAATTTCAGCATCTAATACGACATTCAAGCTCATAATTCTATACTCTGGTTTGGAAACTCAGTCCATTTTGATCGCCGCTATTCTACGCATATTGTGCTGTAAATGCGAATTTTGACCAATCAAAATATTGCAACAATAAAATTGTAAAATCGTGTCAGGATGGTATGATTAAATCAAATGATTATCAACTTAAATGTATAATTTGCTAGATTCTAGTAAAAATATATAAAAAACTTGTAAATCTAATTTATTAATACTCAATTTTAGCATATATATTTATTACGAAAGGACGCGCTTGTGTTACAGTGGTGGCAAGAAAAATTTCCTAATGGCTGTCAATTTATTGAAATTTTAGACGCAAATCAAAATCTAATAAAGTTAGCTTATGGTGAAAAAGGTCAAGGTAAGACTCTGATTTTATTACATGGTTGGGGTGGGTGGAGTTATACATGGCGACATAGTGTAGATGCGTTAGCGGAACATTTTAAAGTGATTTGTTTAGATTTTAAAGGAGCAGGTTTTTCAGATAAGCCGATTCAAGCGGAAGTTGCCGGGCATCAAATTATTGAAATAATTCGTTTTATTGAACAAATTTCAGATCAACCCGTTATTTTGGTCGGTGAGTCATTGGGAGGGCTGGTAGCGTTGGCTGTTGCTGAACAGCGTCCAGAATTAATCGAGCAGTTAATCGTGATTGATGCTGCAATTTTTCCGCAAAAAATACCAAATTTAAGTATCTATCTACTTGGTATTGTGCCACTTTGGTTAGTGCGTTGGTTTGATAAATTGCGGTTAGTACGTTTTTTTTATCCATTACTGTATCGTGTAGTAAAAATGAATCATGCGAAAATAAACAATAAAACATCACTTAAAAATTTTCAAAGTGAAATTAAAAACATTTCTTATCCATATTCCCATTTTCCACTGGCAATTACAAAGCTAATTGAAGATACTAAAATTACGATGCAAGAACTATCCAAGCAAGCGCGTGGTGAGGCGAATCTATTAACCGATATTCAACAGAAATTACCTAATATTCAATGTCCTACATTAATTTTATGGGGCGAAAAAGATGACTGGTTTCCAGTCGCACACGCGGAGAAATTACACCGTATTTTGCCCAACGCAGAGTTGGACGTAATTGCAAGTTGTGGACATCATGCTACTAGTGACGCAATTGAACATATTACGCAAGCTATCATTAATTTTACTCGAAAAACTTTTTAACTCTCTTTATATTACAACTATACAGATAATGAAGCAATTTATTGTCTCTAAATGCTAATGTTTAATTATTTTGATCCGAGTCGGATTGCTTTAATCTTATAACCCACCCTAGTGGATTTATCGGAATGATAATATCTTGTTTACCGATTAATTGGCTGTGTTGATACCAGTTATAATCAATAAAAGGCTTGGTTTGAAATAAGGAAGTAGCAGAGGAAAAAGCAATACACGCTAAACCTATCCACATTGGTAATTTATTTTTCAAACTGGATTGTGATAAAAGTAGCAGTAATGACCAAATAATCATTAAATATGGAATGTAAAAATAGCGTGGACCAGCACCGTAATGAATGAGTATACTAGGCGCACCTTGAAATTTGTAGAAAGTGGCAAAGAGTATAATAAAATGTATTGCTAAAAACACGATAATAATATATTTTTTCGTTTTAAAACTATATATAAATAGGGAAAAAATAACGATGAAATACGCTATTGAAAGTAACATTAAAAATATGTCATGTCCGTAATGAGTTAGTGTATACATGACCGAAATTCCTAAAAATAAGACACCAAATACTTTTTGTCCCAGAATATCGATGTAAGGCGAAATAGTGAATTCTAACGCCATCGGTAATCGCGCATAAAATGGCGAATAAATAAGCGTCATGATTTGAATGCTGACGATTAATAAAATTATTGGTAAGATAATACTACGATATAAAAAACTTTTTCTTAATGCTTTTAAAATAAACAGTGGGAGTAGAAATATAAGAAAAGGTCCGGTTAAGCCACATAAAATAATAGTTGCACAGTCTAAAATGGTTTGTAGATAAATATTACCGTATTTTTGATTTGGCGTATCTTTTATTAATAGAAAAATTAATGCTATCAGTAATATCCATTGTAAGTTTGTAATATTTATAAAAATCTCACCTGAAAAATGCGGTACAAGTACAAAACTAAGTGTAAACAATGGCTTGTAATCAAGCTGTATGCGAGGCGAGAAAATACCAGCAATTACCAAAATTGTAATAAAAAAGCTTGAATAATTATAGACATGTGGAGCTAATGAGTAAGGAAAGAATAAATCTGTATAAAATGCAATCATTCTCGGTACAATGTGCAGATAGCCCGCGTAAGACTGAAATAGTGCTGTTGCACCATGTTGATATTGCTGTAAAAAAAATATATTGCCATCCTCAGCCCAAAATTGAGGATTAAGCAAAGCATCTGGTTTTCTAATGAATAAAATCATGCCTACTAATGTAAGCGTGAACCAAATAATTCTCCAAGAAGTGCGATTGTTAATATTATCCATTTGATAACTTATTACCTTTTAATCATTAAAATCTACCAAAATATGTTAGAAAATAGCCAATCCAATGTAAACTTGAACAAATCTAGGCTAGATCGTAACCGTCAAATTTACTGATAAATTCCACGAGCATCGTGTTATGCTATTACCATTTTTGAGTATGATGTCCATCATACCTATTTTTTAATTATTTGCCATGACTTTATAGAATTCATTGGAAATTTTTATAAGAATGTTAAACTATACTCAGTTTTTTTATGTTGAAATTATCACTTTCTTATTTTAAGTATATTTACTGAATAGCTTTTAATAAAAAACTAAAACCATTAATATAAATAAATAAAATTAAGTTTACACGCATTCTACATGAAGCAAAAAATCCAATGCAAACATATCTCAAGCAGCAGCTATTAAAACGACAGAAAGATGCCTTATACCGTACTCGTATCATTCACGAATCTGAGCAAGCAACGCGATTATTTATTAATGGTCAAAGTTATTTGAATTTTTGTAGCAACGACTATTTAGGTCTTGCTTCACACCCACATCTCAAAACAAATTTACAACAAGCAGTAGAACGCTATGGCGTAGGCAGTGGTGCGTCACATTTGACAGTAGGACACAGCCTTGCGCACGAGATATTAGAACGCGAATTTGCTAAATTTATGGGAACAGAACGCGCCTTATTATTTTCAACTGGTTATATGGCAAATATTGGGGTGATCAGTGCGTTGCTAGGACGAAAAGATGCGATTTTTTTAGATAAATTAAGTCATGCTTCATTAATTGATGCTGCTATTTTATCGCGTACAAAATTATATCGTTACACTCATAATGATTTATCGCATTTGGAATCTATGTTAGATCAATCTAAAGCAACTCATAAATTAATTGCTACTGATGGTGTTTTTAGTATGGATGGTGATATTGCTCATTTGCCACAATTGGTGCGTTTAGCAAAACATTATCAAGCATGGTTAATGGTGGATGATGCACATGGAATCGGTGTTTTGGGGCAAACTGGACGCGGTAGTCTGGAGCATTTTAATTTAACGACAGATGATGTGCCAATTGTTATAGGTACGTTGGGTAAGGCATTTGGAGTATTTGGTGCATTTGTCGCCGGGAGTGAGTTGTTAATTGAGACTTTGATTCAACTCGCGCGCAGCTATATTTATACGACCGCATTACCTCCCGCTTTGGCGGAAACTCTACGCACAAGTTTGGAGATGATTAGACTTGACAATTGGCGACGAGAAAAATTGCAGCAGCGAATTAACTATTTTAAACAAGGTGCAGCAGAGCGTGGGATTAATTTAATGCCTTCACAAACTGCAATTCAGCCAATTATGTTAAAACAAAGTCAGCTTGCATTAGATGTAAGTTCAGCATTATATCGTCAAGGAATTATTGTGACCGCAATCAGACCGCCAGCAGTACCATTAAATAGTGCTCGATTGCGGATAACAATATCAGCACAACATGAAATAGCAAGTATTGATAAATTATTAGATGTATTGGCAGTTATTTTACCAGAGGATTTTGAATGAACTTGTACCACTTTGAATATTGGTGATTAGATTCCGATAATTTTAAAATAGATAATCAAACAAAGTCTGAAAGCCTTGCATCTTGGAATTATGACTCTATATCCCGCTATTGGTTTGTCCAAATAATGGAGTGAAGCTTTCTCATGTTTAAAGCAGTTGAGCATTTAATTGAACAAGGTTTATTCTCAAGTCGTTGGCTAATCGCGCCACTATACGTTGGATTAATGGGTGCATTATTAATTTTACTCATTAAATTTACCCAAAAATTCTACTTCATTACTCAAGATTTCCTGACTATGAAAAGCACTGATGTGATGTTGGAAATCTTAGGTTTAGTAGACATAGTATTAATTGCTAATTTATTATTGATTATTATTTTTAGCGGTTATGAAAACTTTGTATCAAAAATTGATTTTGTACAAGATCATGTGGATAAGCCTAGCTGGATGGGTAAAGTGGATTATGCTGCTCTGAAAATTAAAGTAATTGGTTCTATTGTAGCAATTTCTTCGATTGAGTTACTCAAAGCGTTTATTACCATCCAAAACGGTCACCTTGACGAAGTCGGTAAAGCAGGCATTTCATCCGACGCGGTTTTATGGTTGGTTGTCATTCACATGGCTTTTGTTCTTTCTGGCGTACTCTTTGCGGTTATGGAGCGCATTATGCACCCCGCGCATCTCCAAGACAAAGAACATGAAGCAGAACATTAATGTTGCCTGTTGTCATTAAATACTTAGGTTTAGTCCCTTACGCGCTCGCTTACGATGCTATGCGGGATTTTACCCTACAACGTGATACGCAAACAATTGATGAATTATGGTTTTTGCAGCATCCTTCGGTATATACGATGGGTTTAGCCGCAAAGCCTGAACATTTATTAAACACAGGACAAATTCCAGTCGAATATACTGATCGCGGTGGACAAGTGACATATCACGGTGTAGGTCAATTAATTGTATATGTATTAATGGACATTAAACGCAGACATTGGGGAGTACGGCAACTTGTGCGGCAGTTAGAACAAGCCGTAATTGATTACTTAGCTCATGAGCATGTTAGCGCACAACGTCGAAAAAATGCGCCCGGTGTCTACGTTGAACAAAAAAAAATTGCAGCACTAGGTTTACGGATTAAGCGTGGTTGTAGTTATCATGGTTTAAGTTTAAATGTTGATATGGATTTATCACCTTTTCTAGGCATTAATCCCTGTGGTTATGCGGAGTTAGAAGTAACACAATTAAAAGAGTTAGCGATTGATACGAATATACAACAAGTCAGTGAAACATTTTTAAATTATCTTTTGAGATCGCTGGATTATACTAGCATTCCCTAAATAAAATAGTTAGAATAAGGTGGAAATTTAACATAGGATAAAAAATGCACACCAAATTATTTGCTGCCAGTTTAAGTTTTATCGCCTTATTAGCTGTTACAGTTGGTTATTTCTTTATTTTACCTCTTTTGCAACCTGCTAACACTCACGGCATTAAAGGCATGTTATCCAAGCCTCAAGTCATTAAGCCATTCGATTTGACTTTGCATAACACACAAGCTTTTAATCTTGATAGTTTTAGAGATAAATGGACTATGCTGTTTTTTGGCTATACTTACTGTCCCGATATTTGTCCGATGGCTTTAAGTGTATTGCGTGGCATTAAGTTAGACTTGGATCAAAAATATCCACAACAAGCTGAAAATACACAATTTATTTTTGTATCGGTAGACGGGAAACGTGATACACCGCATCAATTAAGTCAATATGTCACCTACTTTCATCCTGAATTTATTGGTGCAACGGGTGAAGAAAAAGAGGTGAATATGTTGACGCGCCAATTGAACATTGTATACATGAAGATGCCAGAGCAAGAAGATGGTAATTATATCATTAATCATTCATCTACAATTTTACTGATAAGTCCTAATGCGGAATTAGTTGGACGTTTTGCAACACCGCATGATATTACAGATATTGTTCAACGTTACATTAAAATGCGTCAATTTATCGAGGAGAATAACGATGCGTAATTTATTTAAAATTTTCTCATTCACATTGAGTTTACTAGGTTCGACTGCTTTATACGCACAACAAAGTATTACGATTGAAGATGCGTGGATACGTGCAGTGCCGCCCACTTCAAAGGTAACGGCTGCGTACATGAAAATTTATAATCACACTGATTCAGCGATTGATTTGTTAAGCGGCTCGACTACAGCATTTCAAACTGTAGAATTACACCAAACTGTGTTTGAGGGCGAAATGGCAAAAATGGTGAAACAAGAAAAAATCACTATTTCCGCGCAAGGTATGACGGCATTAAAACCCGGTGATTACCATGTGATGTTAATTGATCGTCAAGTGGAATTAAAAACTGGTGATAGTGTTGAATTAACCTTACAGTTTAGTGATGAAAGTAGCCAAAGCTTAAATATTGAGGTAAAACAATCTGATATGTCGATGATGCAGCATCATCATAAACATTAATACAAATATTTTAGGACAGCTTTGCATGACACTGGTGCGTCAGCAGTTTATTCTACGCGGTGCGTAGAACAAGATTTTTCCTTGTGACGGTGCGCTGCGTCGTCACCAGTTGGACGCACCCGCATCCTACGACATTATGGCCTTAATTCTCGGCATCCATTCCTGCATAAAGTTTAAAAATAGCGATATTCAGGCGTACAGAATTTATTCTGCACCGGCAAAACAAGCTTTGCACGCCTCTGTACTGTGACGGAATTGACTATATAAAGTGTAGCGCAGCGAAGCTTGTTTTTGAGATAGGAGTTCTTGCTCCATTGCTTCGATTTTTCTTTGCATTTCTGCCATTTGTGCTTTCATCTCTTGTAACGTATCAGTATTATTCGCAAACACATTGCCGCTGACCAAATTTAACCCCATTAGCGCAATTGAAACCAATCCATATTTTTGTCTTATTTTCATGATAAAATCTCCTCCTCCAATCAAAAAAAAGGAACGTTTCTTTATCAAAAAAACGTCCCATTTTAGAGTAAAAAATTTACTAATTACTTGATATTAGTTTTATACGGATAACCTGCATCCATCCAAGCAGAAATTCCACCCGGTGCGCGGTAAATATTGGTATAACCCAATTCCATCGCCCAAGCCGCTGCATTATGTGAACGTCCGCATTTTGTAAAGCCACAATAAATCACAATTTTCTTGTTTTTATCTGCGCCCAATGCAGCCGCGTAGTCTTCTTGACTAGGATTGCCAGGCATAGCCACATCATCTTCCCATTTACCCACTCGTTTAGATTGAAAACCAAAATTAATCGCGCCGTCAATATGTGCCAAATCAAACTCATTTTGTGGGTGAGCATCAATCAAGATAAAATCTTCTTGAATATCAATCATATCTTTAAGATCAGCCACGCTGATCAATTTATAGCCAATTTTCATGGTGTCATTGGCAACTTTGAGGACAATGGCCTCGACATCAGTTTCTTTGACCAGGCTATTTCCTGCCTGAACAGGCACAGTAACCAAACTCAACGCAAGTACAGCAGTTGTTATCAGTTGTTTTTTCATAAGGATTTCCTTTTGCTGGGATGATGATTATTTAGCGTTTAATTTATCAACAAATGTTTTTGCATTGTCACCACGCAGATTATCGACCATGCCGACTAAACCATCGGTTACATATCTGGCAGGTATGCCTTTAGAACGCAAATAAGTCATTGCTATAATGGCACGATCTTTATGCGGACAAACTGTGACAATAATTTTATCTTTGTCTAATTCACCAAAACGACTAGGTAATTCGTTCAAGGGAATATGAATGGACTCTTCAACTTTCCAAGCCTGACGTTCTTCATTGAAGCGAATATCGACCAATTGCACCTTACCTTCTGCCAACAAAGGAATCAGCGTTTTACTATCAATTTTCATATCTTTTCTGGAAGACATATCAAAACCAGAAATATAGCGTTCTAAACCACCGTCATCCGCCAATAAAGAAAAACTCAAGCTGAATAAAGTCAACGCTATTAATACTTGTTTCATTCTGAATCTCCATAAGTTACATTACTTGCAGACAGCGGACCGCCGCTGCGTTTCTCAAATCCACTGCCAAGCCAAAACCCAACAGCAGCCAATATCGCCAAGAAAACAATTATCACCCAAGCAGGAAGTCCTAAAAGTTCTGGTAACATTTCACGGCTAGTTCCTTGCGTAGTCAAAAAGAGGGGTTTAATCCAAGAAAATGAGAACGCGAATATAAAAATACCCACCAACATACCCAAGATAAAAAATAAACCATCTAGGCGACCACTCACAAATCCCACTACGGAAGTCCCTGGACAATACCCCCCAACAGCTAAACCTGCACCTAGTAATGCACCACCTACCAACATGGCTAAGTAATGAGGCGTTGGAATTTTTAAGCTATCTAACATTAACCATTGCAATTCTGTCAATAAAGCTATTCCTATAGCAGCAACGACAATCGATATAAACATGAGTTTAAACACAGTCCAATCTTTAAAAGAAAACTGTGCAACAATTTTACGTGGACTACCCAATCCACCGACTTCGAGAAAGAAACCGAATAAAAAGCCTAGCCCTAACATCCATAGAAAGTAATTATTGCTTAGTGGAAAATATCCGAATAAATCCGAATCCATTACCAAAGTCCTCTGGTCAAACGTGCGACTAAAATGCCTGAGACAAAGAAAGCTGCTAAAAACACGAAACTGGCAACTGCCAGCGTTGAAGCCCCAGACAGTCCCAAACCACTGGTACAACCATCTGCTAACGCCGCACCCAAACCACTTAATATTCCACCTACAAAAGCAAAGCCAATTCGTTGTTTATTAGTAATTTTATGGCCGCGTTCAATGCGCCAATGCCAGCGTTTCGCAATCAAACTGGCAACCAATGCACCTAAAATAAGCCCAATTATTTGCCATGTAATCCAACTATCTAGCGGTTGACTTTGCAATAATGGATGAAAAAATTTGTGCGCTTGTCCCCATTCAGGTGCAATCCAAGCAACTAATTGCGCATCTACTCGTCTGAAAAAACCATAAGCACCAAGCCCATGGGCACTGACTAAAAACATAGCAAGCAAGGTTAAACCTAATCCAATACCCGCATAAAGCGGCGGCCAGAAAGCATGAGGTGTTTTTTTCTGCATCTTTTTACTCTCAAATTATTTAACTTTGTGATGGTTTATATAGCTACAGCAAAAAGTCATCATCAAGTGCTGCCTCTCCTTGAACCACAGGCAAACTTAATTCATTGCCCCAATGTCCCCAACCACCGTTGTACAATTTGACATCAGAATAACCCAAATGTTTCAATTGTAAATAAGCCAATGTTGTACGGAAACCATCATGACAATATAAATAAATAGTTTTATTTTTGTCTACATTCTGGTACAAAGCGGCAACTTTAGCATCACTTAACCATTCTTGTGAAGCAGAGTCAGTGCCGTCGAGACTAACGACATTGATAGCCCCTGGTATATGACCGCCACGTATGGAATGTTGAATTACTTTGCCTGTGTATTGATCAAACGGTCGCACGTCAACTAATAATACGTTTGGATCACGACGTGAAATTACTCGATCATATATTGTTGTCCATTCTATTAATAAATCAGGATTCGCCATTTGCAAAGTTACATTTCCCACAACGGGAGGTGGTGGTGTGTTTTGACTTAACTCTTCAAATGCACTCCATTCTAAAAGTCCACCATTTAGTATTTTCACCTGAGACATATTAAAACCATATAACTCTAACATGAAATATAAACGAGACGCTAAAACAGTGCGAGAATCATCATAAATTAAAATTAGCGAATCATCATTAATTCCCCAGTCACGTAACTGTTGTTGGAATACCAAATGATCAGGAAAACGGGTTAAAATAGGCGAATTAGAATCGGTTAAGTCTTTGAAACGTTGGACTTGATGTGCGCCATCAATATGTCCTATGGTGTAATAACGGTGTGGATGATAACGTACTTCCAAAATAACTAATTTATCATTATCTTGATGTTCTGTTAGCCAATCGCTATTAACTAGAAAGGTTGGACTTGCAATTGCGATATTTATTGATAACCAAAATAGAAAAAAACCAATCCCTAAGCGGGGCTTGATACTAACCACAATAAACCTCCTTGGTGGCATGGTGTATATATTTATATGCGAATCAACCAACTGTAAAAACCTATAAAAATCTAAAATAATCATAGGTTAATACAGATATTATCAAACTGAAACTATTATTGGTTGACTGGTGAGTCGGGTGATAACAAATAAGCCACTATATCGGCAATTTTTTCTGGTGTTAAAATACCGTTACGTCCTAAGCGTGGCATCTGTGAACAAGGAACAAAGGATTGAGAATTATAAATTTTCTCATAGGTGTACTTAATAACCTCGTCACTATTTCCACGTAATTTGCCATAATTAATCAAATTTGTCCCCAAAGTACCATAAGCGAGTTCTTCTGGGTCAGCACCATGACAGGCATAACAGTTTCCACCACGATTTTTGTCTGGGTTGTCGGGAGAAATATTACCTATTCTATAGGCAAAACCAGTTGAAAAATATTTTTCGCCTTTCTTCCAATCGCCCATTAATTGACCGTTTTCAGGATAGCGTAAACTTTCACGTTCTCGCTTTAAAATTGCTTGGGCGGTTTCGCGAGACAAATCGGCAGTATTCGAGTATTTACTACATGTTTTCAAAGTTTCATCTTGCTTTAAACGACTTAAATCCTGACCTGGACCTTCCCTAAAGCTTTCTTTCACGTATTCTTCAACCAGGGCATCCAATTGATCAATAGTAAAGTCAGATGTTTGTGCAAAACTACTTATTGATGTCGTGGTCAATATACCAGCACATAATACATAATATAAGAATTTCATTATCAAATTTCCCATTATTAACGTTTCATACCAGGAATATTAAGCTCTTCACCTCTGGCTTTATCATTGAGGTAGGAAATAAGTGCTACGCTAACCGGAGAACCATAATCAATATCGGGTAAGCGCATTTGCCAGTGGCAATCCCACATACGATGTTGGAGTGTGCGGACTACACCATGAGAAATACGATAAGTTGGCCAACTTGACATGGTAGATTTTGCATCACCAGCTTCTTCAAAATAATTTCCCAATTCCTGTAAACGAATACGTTTACCACTTTGACTGTGACAGGTTGTACATGAAAAATCCATAGGTCCCCGACGAACAGAAAATAATCGTTGTCCAACTGCGATGGCTTCCAACTCTTTAGGATGGTCTAATGGGGTGTTTATAGGCATTCCATCTGACTGGGCAGCGATATACATTGTTACTGACTCTAGGAAGGTATTGGATTCTCCAGTCTTTTGATTGGCATAGAGTTTTGCTTTAATCTCTTCCTCAGAAAAGCCTTGCAATGTTTTCATACAGGTTACCAAGCGAGATTCTGCGTCCTGAACTCGACCTGTATCAGCAAAATAGCGAGGTAATTGGGCGTAGGCTCCCTCAAGTTTACCCGCACCCAAGCCAAAATCACATTGCTCAAGAGAAACATTATTAGGTCCGCCTGGGGCATGGAATAAACTTTCACCCTCATCAATGACAAAAGAGCCGGGATTAGCAAATTTATCTTGTAAAGCAAGAAGATGGGATTTAACTCCCGAGGGTTGTTCTGTAGCTAATAGGTTAGCTGATATTGCTAGCACGGTAGAAGTTGCTGCTACCGTGAACCAAGATATTTTCATAACATAGTCCTTTGGTGATTTTATTGGTTGAAAAAATTTTTACTATTATAAGAGTTCATACTATCAATACTACGGACAGTTTTTGTGAATTATTAAATATTTCAATAAGTTACAAATATAAGTGTTCTTTCGTAAGTTATTGATTTTATTATATGCTTTAAAAAAGTGTCCGAACCATTGTTAGTAATGAACTTAATTGCAGTATAAGTTTGTTTTATATATTTGTCAAATATATGAGAGTTCGTACCATATACTATAGTAATGATTTAATTGTAGTATAAGTTTATTTTATATATTCGTCAAATTGCGAACAAGGTGTGACCAAAAGCGCGGTTTTCCACCACAAGTAAGAAAAAAGGTCTAAACTGAGCCTTTTGCAAAATTCCCAACGTAGTCGAGTTAAAAATCATCCACTTCCAATTTGCGCCAGAAAAAACGAAATATTGGGTGCCTGTAGCGTTCATTTTCGTGCATGGCTTTCAAAAATGAAGTTTTAAGCCTGTTTTAAGGCATAGAAATCCCGCCTCTGCATGATAAAGGGTGTTGCTGATGTTCTTTTAGCCTGCCCGCGTGTTGTTTATGTCAAAAGGCGCAACAATTGCTCAGCGGCAATACTCAAAATTCCAAACATCAGATGGGCGTAGACTTTATCGTGTCCGCGCACCCGTACTGTGCGCCCGCCGCGATTGTCTTTCAAATGGCTGTTTGGGCGTTCCGCGCCACTGCGTTCTTTGTACCGTTGCGCTTCATGCGGAGCAAATTCAATCTTTTCGCCATTGCGCGGGTTATGCTCAATCAGTGGAACATGCCCCGCTTTGCGTGATTCGTCGCGAATAATTCCACTGCAATAGGCACTGTCAGCCAAGTCGTACAGCGATGTAACCCGTTGCTGTGTTATCTGCATCAACGGCAACATCGCACCACTGTCGTGCATGGAGGCCGAGCTTAGCAACGCGGCAACCGGAATATCGCCATCTGCCGTGGCAATGTGGAGTTTGTACCCGCGCCAGGTTTCCTTGTAGCCTTGACTGTTCTTCTTGCAGCCAACATCGCAGACTTTCAGTATTTCTGCGAGCATTTGCGCTAAAGATTGGTTCTGCTGTTTCTCTAAAACGCTCGGCTCTTTCGGTGGGCGCTCGTCGCCTTTACGCGGTCAATCAGCGCCCCGGTCGTCGGTAGATTAAGCACTTGTTTGGCGACAAACGCACGGGCTATTTCTATTCGATAGCCTCCGGGTCTACCCACACAACCACGATAACTCGGCAGGTACCGCTCTATCTGGACAAACTCGAGAATCTTAATAACTTCATGAAGTTTCGGTGTTAATTCAACTTTTTCCTCTTCTTGCCAGGCGAAAAGTTCGCATTGCAGAAAAGTGATGAATTGCACTAAGCGGTCTTTTTAGGATATGGTTCATTTTGGTACCTGCTGTTGTGAGAATAGTCCTTCTACATACTCATTACAATAGATTAAACTGGTACCGTTCTTTTTTATGCCGTGTAAACGGGAAATTCCTGCGCTTTTTATAATTTTACAAAAGGCTCTAAAGTAAAAGATTAGCTCGCTACCAAACTC
This sequence comes from uncultured Thiotrichaceae bacterium, assembly GCA_964388965.1. GTDB lineage: Bacteria > Pseudomonadota > Gammaproteobacteria > Beggiatoales > Beggiatoaceae > Albibeggiatoa. The sequence goes on from CAYMCP010000022.1 coordinate 41,164, forward strand.
AGTTTAGTAGTGCCTGTCCAAGAAGCTCTGCTTTAAATGTGCAGGCAGGGCTTCAACCTCTTGCCCGCATGAAATAATCCCCACTTCAATCAAATTATCTGCATTGATAGCCAACAAATTATTTTATTACCAAGCAGTCCTAACTGGATATTGCTTGATTAATGAGTCTGATGTCAAAATAGCCAAATCATTTTTCATTGCCTGACAAATCAACATACGGTCAAACGGGTCACGGTGAATTAATGGTAAACGAGAAAGGTACAAACTTGACTCCTCATCTAAAGCTAAACTATCTATTTGATGCAGCTCTCTTTGCTCAAGAATAAAAACCTCTGGTACATCAGGTAATGGTAATTTACCCAAACTATATTTTACAGAAATTTCCCATACAGATACCGCACTTAAATACACCTGAAAGTCAGAATTTGTGAAAATATCTCGTGCATTTTGAGATAACTCAGGTGCATCCGCAATAATCCATAAAAAAGCACAAGTATCGAGCAAAATGTCCATTATTTACCTTCAAAATCAGCTAATACCTCATCTGGCAATGGCTCAAAAAATGATGCAGGCACTTGAAATTTATCTTTTGCTAAACCGATTGGGCGGGATTTTTGATTTAAATTTGAATCCTTAGTATGTTGCTGATAACGCGCTAAGTTTTTTTGGTTTTTTACCCATTCTTGAATAATTATCGCTAATGCCTCAGATTTATTATCTAAAGCAATGTACTGATTCACTTCTTCAATCAAATTATCTGGCAATGTAACTTGCATAACCTTCTCCTATCTTTTGCTCATGCTAACTATAGCAACAAAAAATATAGCTCGCTACCAAACTCAGTTTAGTAGTGTATGTCCAAGAAGCTCAGCATCAAGTGTACAAGCGGGGCTTTTTGACTGCATACTGCATGAAATAATTCCACTTCAATTAATCCTGCCAATAATCTTGATTCAGACAGCTCACAAAAACAATGCTATAGTTGCTTCATAAATCTTAATCAGGATACAAAAACATGAACAAACCCGTTACCCTTAACTTACCTGAATCTGTCTACAATAACCTATACCAAATTGCCCAACAAAAAGGATTGAGTTTAGAAAAACTGATTACAGAATGGCTATCTAATTTCAATCAACCAATAGAAACACAATCAGATTTGGCTCAATCACCTGCTTTTGGTATTTGGGAAGATAGAAAAGATTTAGATGTAGAATCATATATTGATGAATCAAGACAAGGACGTTTTGAATGCTAGTGGATTCTGATGTATTGATTTGGTTTCTAAAAGGAAATATAAAAGCTTTAACCAAATTACAACAACTTGATAAAATTGAAATATCAGCAATTAGCTATATGGAACTTATACAGGGAATGCGCAATAAGCGAGAGCCAGCAATTCTCATTTTAGAGACTAAACTAAAAGGTATGGGTATTTTCAAGGGGG
>CAYMCP010000023.1:0-27171 GCA_964388965.1 uncultured Thiotrichaceae bacterium
TATAAGCTTGTGCAAGAATATCACTATTATTCAAGATAATATATTTTGGTTTACCAATCGTGATATTACCACCAAGATAATCCTTAAAACTGGAAATACTAGCAGTAATTTGGCTATTTTCTAGGTAGATGCCCTTATTTGCAATTATCTCAATATCACCACCGTTTGTTTGTTGCGAATAGGCAATAATACAACTTTTATTTTGTAAATCCATTTTATCAATTTTTAAGTAAATTTTGCCAACTTTTTTATGATCGTTACTTCTTACAGTAATGCGACTATTTGTATCCAAAAATAAATATTTTGCATCAATTTCAATATTACCACTCTTGCCTTGCATCTTAATTTTATTATGATTTTTTTGTTTATCTATATGACAAAAATCTGGATTTTTCTGTATTTCATTACCATTAATTTTTTGATAACTATTTGCAATAATTGCAGAACCTTGCTTGAGCAAAAATTTATTTTTTACCTTGAGCTTAATATGCCCACCATCCCCTTTATCCAAAGCCGCACTTTTTATATAGCTAGGACAAGTTTCACCTTTTAAGGTAATATTATTAGTATTTATATTAATATCCCCGCTTTTAACATGATTTAATGAAGAGTTATCAATATAAGACCCTTCCGATAAAGTAATGTTTATAGCGTTTACATTAATATCGCTAGCTTTTTTCGCTTGATTTTTAACAAAACCTAAAATACTTGCTTGTGGTTTCATGATATTTGTATTATCTACAGTAGTGTGATTCCAATTTAAATCAAGACAATATGTTGCTATCCATGCTAAATTTTTATCTGTATTAAATAGCTCTAACTCTTTTACATTAATAAATAGCTCCCCACCCTTACCAGAACCATTATTTTGCAATCGAATAATTGAATCTTGTAACGTTAAAACATCGTTTGTTTGAATGGTAAGTTTACCGATGTTACCTTCTGACCCTTCGGTTGCAAACATACTCAATTGTGCATAATTTTTTAATTTAATACCTTTTAATGTATTAATATCAACTGTACCCGCATCACCAGTCGAACCTTTAGCAAGAGAAGCCTGAATAGCTGCACGGTTTTGTATAATTAATTGTTTAGCTTGGATGATAATATTACCACCGCGCCCACCACCAAAAATATTAGTTGCAATACTGCTAAACATTTGATCAAAATTATCTTCATTTTTATTTTTTATTTTTTGTTCATATTGATAATTTTCATAACTATAACCATCTAAAACAATATTATTCTCAGCCTGAATTTGAATATTACCGCCTATCCCATCAACAGAAGATTCTAATACATCGCAAGTAATTCGCCCCGCATTACTTATTGTAATATCATTATCTATTTTAATATTAATACCTTTACCTTGTTTACTGCTCGTATCAGAAAATATCCAAGCATTATCTAACATTAGATTATGTCCACGCAAAAAAACCAACCCCCCAGCCTCTCCAGAAACATTAATATCAGCTATATATGCAAATTTTCCTTTAAAACTAATATAATGAGATTGTTCGAGTTTTCTTTTTATATTAATATTTGCTAATTTATCAAAAAAATAACTATTTACTGTATTTTTATGTATTTTAACATAACCGGCACCACGTGCAGCCAGTACATGAATATCCCCATCTGGCAAAATAAGTGTACTGTCTAAAAATGAGATTTCTCCCGCAAAGACTGATAGTGATTGATGAGACTCAAATTCTAATTTACTATTTTTTATAGTGATTGGTTTAGGTAACTTATCAAATATAAACTTTTGATTTTCAATATCAAAATTATGTGCTGTTGAAAAATAAAGATTAGTTTTTATTGGAAATACCGTTTTAAAATCTCTAATATCAATTCCATTTGGATTTATTACATAAATATCCTCAACACCCCAATCTTCCCATTGTCCTTGAATAAGGGTTTTTTCTTGTCCAACGACTTTAATTACTAATTTGGTTGCGGTTGAAATATTAACAACATTTTGTTTTAAAGGGATATTAAACTGATTAAATTCGCATAAGAGCACATTTTTTATTAAATGACAGCTTTTTGCGCTTGCAATAGTGGGTTCATTTAATTTAGCATAACCAACTACAGGTAATAAAAAAAAGGCAAGCAAAATGAAGTTAATTATTTGCATTATGTTGACCCTCGTCACATTTTTTGTTCAAGCACAAGCTGATTGCGTCGTCCCAACTAAAGTAGCTCCAACTCAGTCCATCGAACCAGAACAAGCTCTTGAGCAGTACTATAGAGATAGAAAACGTGGTTTACTGTATGGGCATGAAGAATCATTAAAAAAAGCGATCCAATATTTTTATAAACATGATGATAAAGAAAAATTATTTCATTTATTTAACGCACTTGCTGATTACTATATTTTCCACAAAAAAACAGCAGATGCTGAAAAAATATTGCTCGAAAGTAAAAAGATAGCACAACAAGAAGATAATAAGCAATGGTTAGCTGCGGTATTAATCTTGAAGGCAAATATAGAATTAAGTTTAAATAAGGAAAATCGTTGGGAATCCAATCCATTAGGTATTTATCAACAAGCATTAGAATTGGCAAAAATTAAAAACAAGTCGGATTCATTATTGGTGGTTCAAATCACAAATAATATTTTATTCGGTCAATTTATCTTAGAGCGAGAGAAAAAGACTTTTCAAACTGAAAATAATAAGTTATTTAGCCATTCTGTGTTTAGTGATGCCGAAATTGAGCAATTGTATAATCAGCAATTCACTAGCATTAAATCACTTTTTTCTACTTCTAATAAAGTATCACTTATTGCAAAACAAGCATTAAAATTTGGATTTTTAGCAATTAATCATACTGCTGTAAATATACGAAATAAAGGGGAGGAAATGCTAAAATCGGTTATAGAAAAGCTTGAGAATGTACCAGAAGATGAGTCTTATGCCTACGCACATGGTTATTTAGCCGAATATTATTTTAATAAAATACAAATAGATAAAAAAATTTCTACTCTACCAAATATTAAAACTCATTTGGAGTTAGCTATTTTTTTCACTCGTCAACAAAAAACCCCAGTCACATTACTTTATTATTGGTACTGGCAATTAGCTAAATATCATTTGCAGCAAGATGATATTGAGCAAGCAAAGAAAATGTATAAAATTGCAATTAAATATCTAAAACCAGTCAGACGTGCTATTTTTAATACTTTTCCAAGTTACCAAACTAAATTTTTACCACAGAAAGATAATGATTTATTTAAAGAATATGCTGATTTGTTATTGAAACAGGCGGCATTGTTAGCAGAAGGTGATGAAAAACAAACTATTTTACTTGCTGCATTAAATTCAATAGAACAGTTACAAGCAACTAAGTTACAAAATTACTTTGAAGATGAATGTGTTGCGGATTTGACCCAAGAAATTACAGTTAAAACCTTACCCAATATTCCAGCAACTGCAATTGCGTATTATCCAATAATTTTTAATGATCGGATCGTATTGTTGTTAGCGCGTATTAATAAACAAAAGCAATCAATTTATATAACTCAACATGTTGTTAAAAAAGAAAAAGTAGAGGAAATTTTAGAGAATAGCCTACGATTTAAATCTTTTGAAGAACTAAGAGATGTAGTGAGTTATAATCCACAGGCGACGCTTGCAAATAAGGTAAATTTACTTCTAGAAAAATATGCAGATATGGCAAAGGATTATAAAAAGGCACAACGTAGTAGACATTGGTTTAATTCGGATTATCTAGCCATTAATAGAGGTGTGTTCCGTATCTTAATTGAACCTGTCTGGGATGACATTAAAAAATTCGATGTTTTAATTATTATTTCAACCGGTAAATTAGCATTAGTTCCGTTTGCAGCTTTGTATAGCAATGAAACGACTTTGACTGAATTAATACGCGATTTAGCTGTTGTTAATATCATTAATTTAAGTTTAGTAGATTTTACAGATGCGCCAAATATTAAGAAATTTTTCTTATTTGCGGGACTTTCTACGGTAAAAGATGGTTATCAACATCTTGAATATGTGAAAGATTTACATAATGCGCTAGCAAGTAAGCAATTTCGTGGTATGCTTCGTAAGAAATATTTATCATTATTAGATGAACATTTTACTTATAATAAGCTTAAAGCAATTTTATTGCAGCATGAGTATGGTATTGTTCATATTGCAACACACGCTGAATTTGGAGCTACACCATTAAATCGATTTTTAGTTACTTCCGAAAAGAATATTTTAATTGAAAATTTAGAAAATTTAATGATTAGTAAAATCCATAAACTTAATTTATTGGTACTGAGTGCGTGCAATACTGCAACAGGTGATGAAAATGCAATCTGGGGGTTAGCGGGGGTGGCAATTAAAGCGAGAGTGAGTACGGTGTTGGGTAGTTTGTGGGAAGTGCAAGAGCAGACGACATCAGAATTAATGCAACTCTTTTATAAGGATTTGTTGGATAGTAAAATAGGGATTGGCGCAAAAGCGGTAGCATGGCAACAGGCACAGCTTAATTATTTGGATAGTCAAAGGAAACCTACTAAAAAACATCCTTATTACTGGGCTGGGTTTATTTTAATTGGTAGTTTGTAGTTTGATAAATAAATTTTGCACTCTTACATCATGTTTTGCATTATTATAAATGTTTTTAATTAATTGTGAAAAATTATTTTATAACTTTTAACAGTTTTGGAATTTGACTATTAAATTTCTATTCTGTTTGAGAACACACGCTTTAGGAATAAAAATATGTGGAAAAAATGGTTATTTCCTGTAGTGGTGACGATTGTGATCGTCAGCTTGGTTATGCCTTATTGGGTTGGCATTAAAGCAGAGCACGAGTTTTCAATGCTTAATGAAACTTTACCCGTTATTGGTCAATGGTATCCTGTCAATAATCAGTATCAACGTGGTTGGTTTCAGTCGCAAGCTCAGACGACCTTTCGTCCGCAACAACTCAACCAGCAATACGCAACATTACAACATGATATACAACATAGTATTACGCCTTTACAACCGACTAAAATTAGAACTACTTTGCAAACAGATAATGAAACTCAAAGTTTTTTACAATATATTTTCGCAGGACGTGCGCCATTTATAATGGAAACAAGCATCTATTTAACTGGTGGTAAAAGTTATTTTCGAGTTCCACCGCTTTCAATGCATCAAGGTGAGCAAGCATTTACTTGGCAAGGCTTACAGGGTCAAATTAATTTTGGTTTGAATGGTGAATATTTAGAAAATAAATTTGTTGTACCTGAGCTTAGTTTGCAAACCCAATATGGAAAAATTATTGTACAAAACGTTCAACTTAATGGACAAGCAAAATCCAATCAAGGGATTTATATTGGGCAAGTGCAGTTGCAGGTGGAAAAAATTGCCGCCGCCGGTGTGAAACAACCTAGTTTGCAACTTAATAAAATACAATTAATTTTAAATAATAATTTAGTTAATGAGTATTTGGATTTTGCGATTCATGCCCAAGCACAAGATTTACAAGTAGGACAACAGCGTTATGAACCTCATTATTTTGATATGAAAATTGAACATATTCATCACCCAACTTTAATGCAGTGGCAAGATGATTTCCGCAATATCAGTGGCTCACAAGCAGAAAAAGGATTTATACAGCTTGGTTTGCTTGCACAGTATGGTAATATTTTGTTAAATCATCAACCTAGAGTACATGTAGATAAGTTTCATATTCAAACTCAGTCAGGTGAGGTAACAGGGGATTTCCACTTACAAGTTAATAAAACTACTGCTACTCAAAATCCGCATAATTTAGTTAATCCTTTTTCAATTTTAAATCGTTTGCAAGTAGAAATTTCATTAAATTTACCAGTAGATTTATTAGATACTATACTTAACCCGCAACAAAAACAGTGGTTACTAAATAATAAGTTGTTGGTTAAAACGCAATCTAGTTACCAAACTCAGCTTGGATTAAATAATGGTTTAGTAAATGCTAACGGTATGAATTTACCATTGATGCAATTATTTTTGGGGCAGTGAATCATTACTGATAAATTAACTATTCAAAGGAGTGGTGAAGTTTATTTTATATATTAAAAAGCGATAAATAATGATCCCTATCAATAATAAAACAAAAATCAACCATAAAATTATTTTTGAACCCCATTGCACGTAAGGTGTTGAACCCTGATAAGGTTGTACCAAAGCACGCAAACTATATACTTCAAATTGAGGAGCTTGCGCTGTAATGTGACCTTGAGGATCAATGATTGCTGAAATACCTGTATTTGTTGAACGCATTAAATAACGCCCTGTTTCTAATGCTCTCATTCTAGCAATTTCCAGATGTTGGTGCGGCGCAAGCGAATTACCAAACCATGAATCATTGCTAACATTCACCAATAAACTCGCTTCTGGCAAACTTTGTAAAATCTGTTCAGAAAATGTACTTTCATAGCAAATTGACGCACCAATAATTTGATTAACTGCGCGTAAATGTGGTTGTTTATACGCACCTCTGGAAAATTCAGACATGGGCACGTCAAAGAAATTTAATAAAGTGTTTAAATATTGACTTAACGGGATGTATTCACCAAAAGGAACAAGATGATATTTATAATAAAACGTTTCGATGTCGCTTAAACTGATAATAGCATTAAAATAAGAAAACTCACTTTTTTGTACAATAATCCCAGTCATAAATTCTGTGCCATAGGTTTCACGCGCTTGCATCAATCGAGCTAAAAAAGGTTTGGCATCATCGTAAAATAAAGGCATAGCTGTTTCTGGCCAAATAATTAAATCTGCATTTAAATCATGTTGAGTTAAGCTGAAATATAAGCGTAAACTGTAATTAATTTCACTCCATTTCAATGCTTGTGGGACATTTCCTTGAATTAATACAACATTAATTTTATTGTCAATTGGTTGCGTCCAAGTAATTGTTTTTAAGTATGCCCCCCCACCCCAAATACTTATCAAAATTAAACTTAATAAAAGCCAATGTTTGCGCTGTAAATACCAATAAGATAAGATAGTTGCAGTCAAGATCGTAAGCCAATTTAAACTGTAAATACCTAAAATAGGTGCAAATCCCGCTAGCGGCGAATCAATTTGACTATAACCTATGTATAACCAAGGAAAACCCGTGAATAACCAACCTCTTAGCCATTCTGTGCAGACCCATAAACTAGGAATAATCAGTAAAATTGTAGGTAAGGAAAAAATTGGAAAATAACGTTTTAATAGCCAAATTGCTAATGCTGGAAATAAGGCTAAATATAGAATAAATGAACTGGTAATGATAATGGTACCAAATAAGGGTAAATCGCTAAATTGGTAAAAACTTAGACTAACCCAAGAAACACCGACACCAAACATGCCTAAACCAAATATATAAGCTCGCCACCATGCACGTTTTGCAGAGATTTTATCGCAAGTAATTAATAAAATACTGAAAGCTAATATACTGATCCAAAACCAATTTATCGGTGCAAAAGCAAGCGGCACAGCACAACCCGATAGGAAAGCAATAAAGTCGAAAAAATAAGGTTTTTGCATAGATTATTGTAAAATAGTTAAAATGCGGTATTATAACCCACATTATGCAAAGAGTGGCATTTTGATATTTTTGTTGATTTTTGTTAGCAATTCTCAACACGAGTAATTTTTTATAACTGATTGAAATGTAATCCATAAATAAACTTAAAGGGCACTATTTGAGAAGGTAAGCTCATTTTTTTAGTTTCTTAATTTATCTTAATTTAGTGGAATGATAGGTGATTATAAGGAAAAATTAACGTATCATGTATCACTTTCAATGGCGCGTTTGTGTGAGATTGATTAATTGATGTGGTTTGACGGCATTTTTTATACGTCCTGCACGCTTTTATTTGTCTATATTTTCTAAAAATATTAGTTATCTAAAACTTGAATTTAATCTGAATAAGACGCATTTATTAACACACGTTACACTTTTTTGGAGGTATTATGCGACAATTTAAACCTTTTCTATGGATTTCACTATTTTTCCTTATTTTTTCTACCGCTCACGCACGTTCTTTACCCGAATTTACCCAATTAATAGAGAAATATGGACCCGCTGTTGTCAATATTAGCACTACTGCTAAGAAGAAAAATGGTGATTTAGGCAGTCTTGGGCGAGGTATGCCTGATATTCCAGAAGATAGCCCATTACATGAGTTTTTCCGTCGTTTCTTCGATGAAAAAATGAGCGACCAACCATCAACCTCATTAGGATCAGGGTTTATTATTAGCTCGGATGGTTATGTTGTAACAAATCATCATGTGATTGATAATGCAAAAGAAATTATTGTACGTTTGACTGATAGACATGAATTGGGAGCAGAAATTATCGGCAGTGATGAACGTAGTGACTTAGCTTTATTGAAAATTGAGGCTGAAAATTTACCGGCAGTTAAGTTCGGCACGTCGAAAAATTTAAAAGTAGGTGAGTGGGTGTTGGCTATTGGCTCGCCGTTCGGTTTTGACCATTCTGCGACTGCTGGCATTGTGAGTGCCACAGGACGCAGTTTGCCAAATGATAACTATATCCCTTTTATTCAAACTGATGTTGCGATTAATCCGGGCAATTCTGGTGGTCCGTTATTCAACATGGATGGCGAGGTAATTGGCGTAAATGCACAAATTTATAGCCGTACTGGCGGTTTTATGGGTTTATCGTTTGCGATTCCTGTTGATGTGATGAATAACGTAGTAGAACAATTAAAAGCAGATGGTAGAGTGGTACGCGGTTGGTTGGGTGTAATGATTCAGGATGTCACCCGCGATTTAGCTGAGTCATTCGATATGGAAAAACCAAAAGGTGCGTTGATTGCTCAAGTATTGCCAAATAGTCCCGCCGAAGAAGCTCATTTTAAACAAGGTGATATTATTGTATCTTTTAATGATCAGTTAATTGAACGCTCTTCTGATTTGCCGCCTTTGGTTGGTAGTACAAAAGTGAATCGTACCGTTAAGGTCGATGTGTTGCGCAAAGGTAAAAAAGAAACTTTGGAAGTTAAAATTGGTGAGTTACCGAGTGAAGACGAATTAGAAATTGCCGGTAGCAGTCATAAATCTTTTAACAGTGATTTAATTGGTTTAAGCGTTAAAGATTTAGATGATGGGCAGAAGAAAGAAATGAATGTGAAAAATGGTGTGTTAGTCGAAAAAATTGACAACGGTGCTGCTTATGATGCCGGTATTCGCGTTAATGATGTGATTTTAGAGCTAAATTATGTCAATGTTGAGGGTGTACGTCACTTTAAACAAATTTTAGCGGATTTGCCTAAAGGGCGTTCAATTCCAATATTAATTTTGCGTCATGGTTCGCCACGCTTTTTAGCATTAAAGATTCCGGAATAATGGCAATTAGTTTGACGTTATACACTCGTCAAGGCTGCCACTTGTGCGAGCAAATGCTACAATCGCTGGTGTTATGGCAACAACGCAGAGCCTTTACTCTGGAGATTGTAGATATTGATGAAGACACATTTTTGCAACGGCGTTATGGAGAATGGATACCTATTTTAATCGCGGAAGAGCATGAGTTGTGTCATTATCACCTTGATGAGCAAGCATTAAACGATTATTTAGATTCACAATCCGTAGCGCAAAATTCATTTAACCCAAGTTAGATGTGATTTATATAAGCTATGTACTGGAATTCCGCTAATCGTTTCCTAAAACGTTCTGTCTCACGAAGGCAGTCTAACCGATTCGATTGAGTCCACCACGCAAAAAATATGGAATGTTGTACAGAGCGTTAAACTTAACTCGCAACGGTATTTTTTAAAAAAAAAGCAATGTTATCTTGTACAATCAATTTTTCTTTATTACGAGCTATCGAATTGATTAGCTTATATTTTTTATTACCGTTAGTTTTTTATTTTCAATGGTTAGACAAAGCTTATTTTCTACCGGTTTTATTTATCATACTTGTTTACGTGATTATTTTGCTAGGTCGAGATAAGCGATTTACAATCAAGCAATTGTGGCAGATAACGGAAATAAAATATTTAAAAATCATTATATTACGTTTTATATTTGCTATCATCTTGCTAACAGCATTTACCTACTATTTTTATCCTGAGTTGTTTTTACGTTTTCCCACACAACGCCCACAATTATGGCTTATCGTCATGTTGTTATATCCAATTTTATCCGCTTATCCTCAAGAAATCATTTCAAGAGCATTTTTCTTTCAACGTTACGCTGATTTTTTCCCTAATATCAACATCTTGATAATTGTTAATGCAATACTATTCGCATGGATGCACATTTTATTTGCTAACTGGATTGCTATTATTTTATCATTAATTGGTGGATTATTTTTTGCGCACACTTATCAACAAACTCGTTCCGTATTACTCGTGACAATTGAACATGCTTTGTATGGCAATTTTTTATTTACGATTGGTTTAGGTTGGTTTTTTTATCACGGTAATTAATTAGTTAGCTTATAACTTAATCATCATTTCGGTAATGGAGACCAAGCAGGTTCTCTCACTTCATGATTGGCAGAAACTATTAGGCGTTGCTGTATTTTCCCGTTTACTGAAACAGTTGCCAATGCAGAACCCGTTGCATATAAAATCATACCACCATTGGGCGCGAAACTAGGCGATTCATCCAAAGTGGTGCGCGTTAAGGCACTTACTTGACCGTTTGGCAAATGTAACAAAGCAATTTGATAACCTTTGCCATTATTGTGTAATAAAGCTAATTTTTGCCCATCAGGTGAAAATCGCGCCCTAGCATTGTAATGACCAATGTAAGTAACTCGTTGCGCTTTGCCGCCATAAGCCGATATATGATAAATTTGCGGTGTACCACTTCGATCCGAAGTAAAAACCACTGATTTACCATCCGGCGACCATTCTGGTTCTGTATCAATTGCGGGATTATTGGTAAGGCGACGTAAGCTACGCCCTTGTAAATTAATGATGTAAATTTCTGGATTTCCATCTTTGGATAACGATAACGCAATACGCAAACCATCAGGAGACCATGCAGGCGCGGAATTAAGACCTTGATAATTAGATAATAATTGGCGTTTACCAGTACGAATATTTTGAATGTATACCGCTGTTTGTTTATTTTCCATAGAAACATAAGCGACTTGTGTGGCGTCGGGTGACCAAGTAGGTGAAAAAATTGGTTCTGGAGATTTCAACATGACACGAGGATTTTGTCCGTCAGCGTCGGCGACGTTGAGTTGGTATTGTTTGTTTTTACCTCGACCCTGCACAGTAACATAAATAATACTGGTACTGAAAATACCTTTTTCTCCCATCAGAGTTTGATAAATCACATCACTTATTTTATGCGCCACACGACGTAAAGTGTGCTTATCGGCTTGATAAGTGTAATTAACTAAAGATTTAGCACTATAAATATCAACTAATTGAAATTTAATTATAAATCCAGTTGTACGATTATTTGAAATATGACCAATCACAATATACGGTATATTAACCCGTTGCCATGCTGAAAATTGTATTTGTGGGATTTGATTGGGCTGTTGAGGTAATTGACTGATTGGTAATATGTCAAAACGTCCACTGCGATGCAAATTAGCCACAATAATTTCAGAAATTTCTTCTGTTAGGGAAACATCCGCATCACGAGCAAAAGGCACAATAGCAATCGGTTGACCACTTGCCGTACTACCACCAACAATATCAATATTGAGGGTCGCAAAAGCCGAAGAGGTAAAACTTATTAAAAATAGTAATGTCCAATTTTGCATAATAATTTATTCCTCTTCAAGTTTTGCACGGTAAGTTTTTTATTGAATAAGCTGAGTTTGGTTAGGTACGCCATTTTGCCAAATACCTTCCTCACGCCATCCATCAATATATTTTAATACACCACGTCCATGCGGTTTATCTGCTTTAAATTGCCCGGTAAAGCGGTCACCATTGCGCCAGATATATACGCCATTACCGTGTTTTAAGCCGGAATAAAAATCACCTTGATAAGTATCTATACCAATTGATTTACCATAACCATGAGCTTGTCCTTGCTCATTGCATTCTCCTTGATAATAGCCGCGAATATCAGGATCGATCACTTCGCAGCCACGATGTTCAACTTCTTGTGAAGTGGTGGCGCAACCAACAACTAATAGTGAGATCATTGCACCAAGCCAGCAACGTCTATCCATAAAGGCTTACTCCTCAAGGCTATTTAGGGTAAAGTTTACCTAAAAAAACGGTTTTATGGAAATCAATCTGTTACATTGTAATCAGTGAAATCTATAGGCGTTACGCAGTTCAAGTAAAAATTTGTCTCGTTTTCTCGCCCCAATGGTCTGCGTTGGGAGGCAGCAAGGATGCTTTGCGTCCTGATTTATTGTCAGTTGCAAATATAGGGTAAAATTTTCATGTGAACGGCGTAACGCCTAACTTGATTGTTTTTTGAATTATGATGATGTTTCGGTACGATAATTTGGGGCTTCCTTCGTGATAGATACGTCATGTACATGGCTTTCGCGTATTCCAGCAGAGGTGACACGTACAAATTGTGGTTGTGAGCGCATGGTTTCGATGTCAGCAGAACCAGTGTAACCCATACTAGAGCGTAAACCACCGAGTAGTTGATGAATCACGCTTAATAAAGTGCCTTTATACGGTACGCGACCTTCAATGCCTTCGGGTACAAGTTTTTCAACATCGTGCTCATCTTGAAAGTAACGATCTTTAGAGCCGTATGCCTGTGCCATCGCGCCTAGTGAACCCATACCGCGATAAGTTTTGTAAGAACGTCCTTGATATAATTCAACTTCACCTGGTGCCTCTTCCGTACCCGCTAACAAGCCACCAATCATGACTGAATGTGCCCCCGCAGCAATTGATTTGGCAATATCACCAGAAAAACGTATACCACCATCTGCGATTAATGGCACACCCGTTCCTACTAATACTTTTGCAACATTAGAAATAGCGGAAATTTGTGGTACACCTACCCCGGCAATAATCCGTGTTGTGCAAATAGACCCAGGTCCGATACCAACTTTAACCGCATCAACACCTGCATCAAGTAAGGCTGTTGCCGCTGCTGCTGTCGCAATATTGCCACCTATCACATCCACATCAGGATAATTATTTTTTATCCAGCGTACACGCTCAATCACGCCTTTAGAGTGTCCATGTGCGGTATCCACTACAATCACATCTACATCTGCGTTGATCAAGGCTGCAATTCTCGCATCCGTATCCTCTCCAGTACCGACCGCTGCACCAACGCGCAACCGTTGTCTTTCATCTTTACAAGCGTGTGGTTTTTCTGTAGCTTTTTGAATATCTTTTACTGTAATCATCCCACGCAATTTAAATTCATCATTGACAACTAAAATTTTTTCAATTCTGTGTGTGTGCAATAATGCTTGAATTTCTTCTTTTTCTGCATTTTCATGCACTGTCACTAAGCGTTCTTTTGGTGTCATAATTGTCGAAACGGGGTCTTCGTAATGGGTTTCAAATCTTAAATCTCGACTGGTGACAATACCGACTAAATCATCATTATTGTCTACGACTGGCACACCAGATATGTTATGTGCGCGTGTCAGTTCTAACACTCTACTGATCGTCGTATCGGGTGAAACGGTAAACGGATCGTTTATGATGCCACTTTCAAATTTTTTCACGATATGTACTTGACGGGCTTGTTCTTCTACTGACATATTTTTATGGATGATGCCTATACCACCTTCTTGAGCAATTGAAATTGCTAAACGCGCCTCAGTAACGGTGTCCATCGCAGCGGAAATAATGGGAATATTAAGGGTAATATTACGACTTAATTGTGTTTGTAGATTAACCTGCTTGGGCAAAATTTCTGAATAAGCGGGGAGTAATAGGACATCGTCAAATGTAAGGGCTTCTTCAAAGATACGCATAATTATTCGCTCTGCAACTTGGGAAAATGTCGTATCTTACACTATTTTACTTGTCAATTATTAGGGTTTGAAACAACTTGGCTTGCTTACTGGTTAGTTAAGCCTACTGAAAACCGTGAAAAATTAAAAATGCTGCTTTTTTGTACAGATTTCAAATATTGTGGTATTTTGTCATTATTTGATTTTAGACAGCGAAAAATTTTCATGCGATTGACCTACTCAATTCAAACCCATACCACAATAAATATTTTATAACATGTTGAAATAAAAGCTATAAAAAACTTATCAAGTTCAATTTGGATAAAAACCTTTGTACCATGCTGCAAATTGTGCAACACCATACTCGACTGGCGTAGTTGGAGTAAAATCAAAATCTTGTTGTAATAGCGTTGTATCAGCAAAGGTTTTTAATACATCACCTGCTTGTAGTGGTTGTAAATCCAAAATAGCTTTAATGCCTAAATATTGCTCTAACAATTCAATATAATACATTAAATTTACAGCTCGACTACTACCAATATTGTAAATCCGATAAGGTGCTTTGCTGCTTGAAGGAACAGGTTCTAATGGGTCCCACTGCGTATTTTGTTGTGCTGGATGATTAATAACATTTTCAATACCATCAACAATATCATCAATATAAGTAAAATCACGCACCATTTCACCGTGATTATAAACTGGAATCGGTTCACCTGCGGTCATCAAATTAGCAAATTTAAATAATGCCATGTCAGGTCTCATCCAAGGTCCGTACACAGTAAAAAAACGCAAGCCAGTACAAGCCAAGTTATATAAATGTGCGTAGCTATGCGCCATTAATTCATTCGCTTTTTTGGTTGCAGCGTATAGTGAAATAGGATGATCTACATTATCTGATTCGCTATAAGGTTGTTTGATATTCGAGCCGTATACAGAGCTGGAAGATGCAAAAACTAAGTGTTTTACCCCTGTTTGGCGACAACCTTCTAAAACATGCCCAAAACCTGTTAAATTCGTATCAAAATATAACTCAGGATGATCAATTGAATAGCGTACACCCGCTTGGGCTGCGAGATTAACGACGACATCAAATTGTTGTCTTGTAAATAATTCACGCATAGCAGCGCGGTCTGTAATATCAAGCAGTTGAAAATAAAAATTTTTATATAATTCTAAACGAGTGAGCCGTGCTTTTTTAAGCTCTACAGAGTAATAATCATTTAAATTGTCTACGCCGAAAACGGTATTACCGCGCTCTAGTAGACGTTGCGCTAGCGCAGAACCGATGAAGCCTGCAACACCTGTTACTAAGATTGTGGTCATTGATGCTTACCAAAATAGTTAGTCTTAAAAATTAAGCTTTGATGACATACAAAGCAAGTTTTTCACATCTTTCTTGCACAAACTGAACTAAATAATGAACAGTTATAAAGTTAATTGCGTTAGAATAGGCGGTATAAATTCTCATAAGAATAAATTCTCATAAAAATTGGAAGGAGATAAAATTAAAATGAGCATCGCCTATATTTATCATCCTGATTGTCTCGATCATGAAATGGGAAGCGAGCATCCCGAACAACCGGCAAGAATAAATGCGATTGAAGATAGAATCCTCAGCGCACAAATCTTTGATTTCCTAAGACATCACGAAGCACCACTTGCTGAAAAAAAACATCTGACTCGTGTACATGATGCTAAGTATATTGATAAAGTATTATCTCATGCTAATTTACCAGATGGGGAATATCGTTATCTTGATCCCGATACTGTCGCTACAAATAAAACACCAAAGGCGGCATTACGCGCTGCGGGCGCTGCGGTATTAGCGACTGATTTAGTATTAAGTCATAAACATCAACACAAAATTGCATTTTGCAATATACGTCCACCCGGACACCACGCAGAACGCGCTGGTGCGATGGGATTTTGTTTTTTTAATAATATTGCGATTGCAGCCGCTCGTGCAATTCATGATTATGGTTTGCGTCGCGTGGCAATAGTGGACTTCGACGTACATCATGGTAACGGTACGGAAGACATTTTTCGTAATGAATCGCGTGTATTATTTTGCTCCACTTTTCAGCACCCTTTTTATCCTTTTTCTGGCGATGGTGTGATTAGTGATCATATCATCAACGTACCATTGAGCGCAGGTACAAGTAGCGAAAAATTTCGTGAGGCAATCATTATGCACTGGATTCCAGCATTAACTAAATTTGCCCCTGAAATGATTTTTATTTCTGCGGGTTTCGACGCGCATATTGAGGATGATATGGCACACCTCCGTTTACATGAAAATGATTATGCTTGGTTGACAAAAGAATTACTCGTTATTGCAGATAAATTTAGTGATGGTCGTATCGTTTCGATATTGGAAGGGGGATATAACTTATCTGCTTTGGGACGCAGTGTTGCCACGCATTTAAAAGTATTGATGCGGATGGATTAGCAGCAAATAGGCTGGCTTTAACTAAGTATTTTTCCTTCCTACAGGGAGTTCCTTGTCCCAATGGTCTCCGTTGGGGCGGTGCGCGAGGAAACGAGAAATAGCAAAAAATATTTTAGTGCGATTGCCCTAGATGTTTGCTAAATCACTATATCCTAATTGACTGATAAATTGATATAATCATGCTCTCAAAACCAACTGGAGTATGTTTGAATGGCGATTGAACGCACTATTTCTATTATTAAACCTGATGCTGTTGCGAAAAATGTGATTGGTAAAATTTATTCACGTTTTGAGAAAGGTGGTTTGAAAATCATTGCTGCGAAGATGTTGCACTTATCGCGTGAGCAAGCAGAGGGTTTTTATGCAGTTCACAAAGAACGCCCATTTTTTGGTGAATTAGTGGACTTTATGATTTCCGGTCCGATAATGGTGCAAGTTTTAGAAGGTGAAGAGGCTGTTCAAAAAAATCGTGAGCTAATGGGCGCGACCAATCCAAAAGAAGCACAACAAGGTACTATCCGTGCAGATTTTGCAGAAACGATAGATGAAAATGCAGTACATGGTTCTGATAGTGCTGAAACGGCTGCAACAGAAATTGCTTATTTTTTTACTGATGCAGAGCTTTGCCCAAGAACGCGCTAATAAATTATTTAGCAGACAGTTATCAAGTTGACACGTTGGTAACTGTTACTTTTTACAAGTTGTGAGTGAATTCTAATTACTAGCGAATAATATTTATTTCTTATTATTTCTCATTTCCTTGTTCCGACAACCTTCGTTGGAGCTATCTCATGCAAAAGTATCAACTACCCACTAGAAAAACATGAATTTATTAGACTACAATCGTGAAGACCTAAGTCAATTCTTTACTGAATGGGGTGAGAAACCGTTTCGCGCGACTCAAGTATTAAAATGGGTGCATCAACTCGGTATCACAAATTTTGCTGAAATGAGTAATTTAAGTAAAGCATTACGCCAACGCTTACACGAGGAAACAGGTTTAAATCTACCACAAATCATCACTGAGCAAAAATCTCAAGATGGTACGCGCAAATGGGTATTAGAATTAATTGACGGCAATCGGATTGAGATGGTATTTATTCCCGAAGACGACCGCAACACTTTATGTATTTCTTCACAGGTTGGCTGCGCTTTAGATTGTCGATTTTGTGCGACTGCACAACAAGGTTTTAATCGTAATTTAACTACTGGTGAAATAATCGGACAATTGTGGTTAGCAGAACACCATTTACGTGCGCAAAATATTTATGCTACTGATGCGCAGCAACGTGCAATTAGTAATGTTGTTTTAATGGGTATGGGTGAGCCATTGGCGAATTTTAAAAATGTAGTTAAAGCGGTACAATTGATGATGGATGATTTTAGCTATGGCTTATCTTGGCGACGTATTACTTTAAGCACTGCGGGTTTAGTGCCTGCAATTGGACGTTTAAAACAACAGTGTCCAGTCAATTTAGCCATTTCGCTGCACGCACCGACTGATGAATTGCGTAATGAATTAGTACCCATTAATAAAAAATATCCAATAGCAACCTTACTCCAAGCCTGCCGTGATTATATTAAAACTGAAAATCGGCGTAAAATTACTTTTGAATACGTGATGTTACAAGATTTTAATGATACAACTAAACATGCGCAACAATTAGCTAAATTATTACGCAATGTCCCGGCAAAAATCAATTTAATTCCATTTAATTCATTTTCAAACTCACCTTATCAGTGTTCTAGTCAAGCGCAGATTGACACCTTTCGTGATATTTTAATTAAAGCAGGCTTAATCACGGTGACGCGCAAAACTCGTGGTGACGATATTGATGCCGCTTGTGGACAATTAGTTGGACGAGTATTTAATCGTAAATTAATTCAGATTCAGCCTATTAGCAAACAGGAGATGACAGTTAGCAAACAGGAGATGACAGAATGAAATACTTAATTTTGTTTTATTTTATATTTTTATTAGTTGCTTGTGCTGCTAATCCCGTTGTTAATGAAAAAGATTTTGAGCAACTTAATAGTTTAGAAGATTTAAAATATTTAAAATATGATATTAGTAAATTAAAGCCCTATGAGCCACAAAAAATATCAGAAATTAACTTAAATTTAGGTATTGAATACATGAAGCGAGGCAATATGGAAATTGCTATGAATCGTTTACGCAAGGCGGTGGAGCAAGATGAAAATTATGCCGATGCGTACAGTACCTTAGCACTTTTATACGAGCGAGTCGGACAAGTTGAAGAAGCACGGCAACACTACTTAAAAGCAATTAAATTACAAGCTTATAATGCAACCATTCAAAATAATTATGGACAATTTTTATGTAAATATGGTACTTGGCAACAAGCCAGTCGTGCATTTTTAATCGCATTAGCTAATCCTGTTTACGCACGTCCCCAAGTGCCCGCGACCAATGCCGCTATTTGCGCAATGCGTCATAAAAAAAATGAGGAAGCTGAGGCTTATTTGCGTCATGCTTTAACTGTAAAACCTAATTTTGATCGTGCTTTATATCAAATGGCACTATTACATTTTGAAACAGGTCGTTATAATGTGGCAGAGGATTATTTTGATCGTTATATGACAAATAGATCGCACAACGCACAAACTTTGTGGCTAGGTATTCGTATTGCTCACGCATTGGGCGACGTGACAATGGAAACGCATTATGCCCGAACTTTACGTTCAGAGTTTCCTGACGCTATCGAAGTGCAATGGCTGAACAAAAGACTCTACCATAATAAATAAAGTATCACGGTACATAATATGACAGCAATTTACGGAAATGATCTGGCAGAAGATGTTGTAGTTGACACGACTATCGCAGAAGTAGCTGAAGACGGACAGCAAGCCTCTATCCCAGAAACAGTTGAATCAAATGGTTTAAAACCCGGTCAGTGGTTAAAGCAGTTACGTGAGCAAAAAAGTTTTTCTGTAGAGCATGTTGCAGATAGACTTTACTTAGATGCGGGTGTTGTTACAGCCCTAGAAGAAGACAATTACGCTGCATTGCCACCACCGATTTTTGTACGTGGTTACATTCGTAATTATGCTAAATTGCTAGAAGTGCCTTCATCAGATGAGTTAGTTAATGCTTACAATGCGATACAGCCTGATGTTTCCTTACCTACTAAAATAATAGCAAAAAAAATTAAATATGATGGTCAAGTCCACACTGTTAGCAGTAAAGATTGGCGGGTACAGATATTTACTTACGCATTCTTCTTAACAGTTGCTGTTTTATTAGTTTTGGGTGGTATTCGCACACTTTCCAATAATCAATCTACACAAAATGTCCCGTTACCATTGGAAATTAATAATGGTGCGGAAACAGAACATTCTATTGCCATACCTTTGCCGGAGGACTCAACAGACGAAACAGCTTACGAGCCACCATCAGAAAATAGTGAGTTGGATAATAGTAATAATTCGGCAAATGATGTGGACGAAGTAACGATTGCAGTCACATCAACCGAAGATGGTAATGTACAAAATGAGACTACGGTAAAACCAACTTTTACCGCAGAGCAACTTCATACTGTCGTGGTGAATTATAATGCAGATTCGTGGACACGCATTACAGATAATACCAATGAAAAAGTATACGAGGGTATTGCCAAAGCAGGACGCAGTGTTACCGTTACAGGCGAACCGCCATTTAAAATGCGTTTTGGTGTCGTGGAAGGGGTAACTGTGGAATATAAAAATGAACTTATTGTTGTCGCAACCCATCCAAGCCGCTCAGGACGCAGTATTACAATTGGTGAGCCTTTACCCGACATGCAATAAAGTGATAGGTACACAACAATCAGCATGACGACTGCGTCCCGACAAAGATTTACAAAGTTCAACTGACTGCGCGTCACCAATTAAATCGTTTGCGCATGACATGCTTAGTTTCTGAGCTAATTAATAGTGGTATCCTAAATATATTTTAAAGATGTCAAATCGGTTCTATAACAATTACCTTTCTATCAAAATATGTCCGTCTCAATGAATTACAGCAAAATAACTAAACAAAAACTGCTATCTCAATATAAATATGAACGACAATTACTCATTGCACGTTTACAACAAAAAGGTATTGAAACTCCGGAAATTTTAGAAACGATTTACGAAGTACCGCGCCATTTTTTTATTGATGAAGCCCTATCAAGTCACGCTTACGCT
The DNA here is from genome assembly GCA_964388965.1 of uncultured Thiotrichaceae bacterium. Lineage (GTDB taxonomy): Bacteria > Pseudomonadota > Gammaproteobacteria > Beggiatoales > Beggiatoaceae > Albibeggiatoa. The sequence goes on from CAYMCP010000023.1 coordinate 20,507, forward strand.
GATCACCCATTACCAATTGGTCACAGTCAAACAATCTCACAGCCTTACATTGTCGCCAAGATGACTGAAATATTATGGAATAGTGCGCCACATGGTAAAGTGTTGGAAATTGGTACCGGTTGTGGTTATCAGACCGCCGTTTTAGCTCATTTGTATGAAAATGTTTACACAGTGGAGCGCATTGCAGATTTAGCAGCGAACGCTTATAAGAGATTAAAATTTTTAGAATTGAATAATATTGTTTTTTCTCATGCTGACGGCTTTGAGGGTTGGAAAGAATACGCGCCTTATCACGCAATAATCGTTACTGCCGCCCCCGAATTTTTACCACCTGAATTATTGATTCAAATTGATATTAATGGATGTCTTGTCATTCCTGTAGGACATCAGAGACAACAGCAATTATTAAAAATTGTTCGTAAATCAAATTGTTATGAGCAATACGTCCTAGACCCCGTGAGTTTTGTACCGCTTAAAAAAGGAATTTTGTAAAACCAACATTTCTTTGTTGCCCACTTTGCTATTTAATTTGTGGCATATAATACTTAATCATTCACGATACACCTTTCAAAATCAAATTCTATGCAACAACAATACGACCCCCAAACAATAGAAATCGAAATACAACAGCGTTGGGCACAACAAGATGTGTTCAAAGTCACGGAAGACAAAAATAAAGAAAAATTTTATTGTCTCTCCATGTTTCCTTATCCCAGTGGGAAGCTACACATGGGGCACGTTCGCAATTACACCATCGGCGATGTGATTTCACGCTACCAAAGAATGCAAGGTAAAAATGTATTACAACCAATGGGTTGGGATGCGTTCGGATTGCCTGCGGAAAATGCTGCGATTCAAAATAAAACTGCTCCTGCAAAGTGGACTTATGCCAACATCGACTACATGCGTGAACAACTTAAACGTCTTGGTTTTGGCTACGACTGGTCACGTGAATTAGCGACTTGTACTGATAAATATTACCGATGGGAACAATGGTTTTTCACTCGTTTATACGAAAAAGGCTTAGTCTACAAAAAAAATGCAGTCGTCAACTGGGACCCAATTGATCAAACTGTATTAGCCAATGAGCAAGTGATTGATGGACGCGGCTGGCGTTCAGGTGCATTAGTCGAACGGCGTGAAATTCCACAATGGTTCTTGAAAATTACTGATTATGCAGAAGAATTACTCAACGACTTAGCGAAATTAGACGATTGGCCTGAAGCAGTTAAAACCATGCAAATTAATTGGATTGGACGCTCAGAGGGGGTTGAAATTCATTTTAAATTAGGCGATGAGGATTTAACTGTATTCACCACTCGCCCCGATACTTTAATGGGTGTCACTTATATGGGCATCGCCGCAGAACATCCCGTAGCAAAACAAGCCGCTAAAAATAATCCCGAACTTGCTGCATTTTTACAACAGTGTAATCAAGGCGGTACGGCTGAGGCTGACATCGAAACCGCAGAAAAATTGGGTATGGACACAGGTTTACGCGCCACGCACCCGATTACTGGCGATGAAGTACCCGTGTGGGTTGCCAATTTCGTGTTAATGGGCTACGGTTCTGGAGCTGTAATGTCCGTACCTGCACATGATCAACGTGATTTTGAATTTGCGCAAAAATATGGTTTGCCAATTAAACAAGTGATTAAGCCTGTTGATGGCGAATTACCTAAAACTATGCGCGAAGCAATGACGGAAAAAGGTGTATTGTTTAATTCAGCGCAATTCGATGGACTCACGTCACAACAAGCATTTGTCAAAATTGCCGAATATTTAGAAGCAAATCAACAAGGTGAACGCCAAGTTAATTATCGTTTACGAGATTGGGGCGTGTCACGGCAACGTTATTGGGGTTGTCCGATTCCGATTATTAATTGTCCGACTTGTGGGGCTGTTGCTGTTCCTGAGCGAGATTTACCGGTTAAATTGCCAGAAGATGTGGTATTAGATGGTGCAGGTTCGCCGCTTAAAAAAGATACCCATTTCTATCAAACCACTTGCCCAAAATGTGGCGGAATGGCTGAACGCGAAACGGATACCTTTGATACATTTTTTGAATCTTCTTGGTATTACGCACGATTTGCTAGCGCGGATTGTGAACAAAGCATGTTAGACGAGCGAGCAAAACATTGGTTGCCCGTTGACCAGTATATTGGCGGAATTGAACATGCGATTTTACATTTATTGTATGCACGATTTTTCCACAAATTGATGCGTGATGAGGGATTAGTGCATTGTGATGAGCCATTTAAACGCTTATTGACTCAAGGCATGGTGTTAGCGGATTCATTTTCGCAACTAACTGAGGAAGGTGAAAAGCTTTGGATTGCGCCGCAGGATGTGGATACTGAAACGGATGAAAAAGGACGGATTATCAGTGCAAGTTATCAAGGCAGACCTGTGGAACATGCAGGCATGAGCAAAATGTCTAAGTCGCGTAATAACGGTGTTGACCCACAATTAATGATAGATAAGTTTGGCGCGGATACGGTGCGTTTATTTGTGATGTCGGATTCACCACCGGATCAATCGTTGGAATGGTCGGAATCAGGTGTAGAAGGTTCTGCGCGATTTTTACGCCGCTTGTGGCAATGGATAGATGAGCATACACAAAAAGAAATTCCTAGCTTAGATTTGGCAAATTTAAATGCGGATGAAAAAGCTTTGCGCCGTCAAATCCATTCCACGATTGAAAAAGTTAGCGATGATTTAGGGCGGCGTTATACGTTTAATACTGCCATTGCTAGTATGCGCGAATTGTTGAATAGTCTTAGTAAAGCCGAAGATAGTCCACAAATGAATGCAGTTGTACAGGAAGGTTATGAGGCGGTGGTGCTGATGTTCGCGCCGATTATTCCACATATAACGCAGCGTTTATGGGAATCTTTGGGTAAAACAGGTTTGATTTTAAATGTTGCTTGGCCAAAAGTAGACAAATCCGCTTTAGTGCAAGATGAGCTTAATTTAGTGGTGCAAGTAAACGGCAAACGCCGGGCGAATATTATTGTTACAACTGATGCGTCGCCAGAAACAATTGAACAAATTGCTTTGAATGATGAGCATGTACAAAAATTCACTGCTGATAAAACAGTGCGTAAAGTAATCGTCGTACCTAAGAAATTAGTCAATATTGTGGTGGGATAGTTGAAATACAGTAGGTGACTTTAGTGATGACCTGCTACGCTAATTCTACAAATAAATTCTTGTATTTACGATTAATTCGTACCATTTTACTTAGTCAAATTGCTGTTTACACGTCTCCATGTAACAATGCACGCTATACGTTTAAACAAAGGACGAAAAGTGAAAACAATTTTATACACATTGATTTTATCAATTACCAGTTTGTCGGCAATGGCTGATTGTAAATTCGATAGAACGAGCAATTACGGTGAATTTCAAGTGCGAGTATACACTGACGGTCATAGCTGCTCATTGCAAAGCTATCAGATTGTCGTGCGCCGGGCGGGGCAAGTCTTACAAACAGTAACAAAGCAAAGTGAAGCAATTAAACAAATATGGTTGACTGATTTAGATAACAACGGATTATTTGAATTACTTGTTTTTTCTGCATCGGTCGAAGCTGGAAAATATGGTGAATTGGCATTGCATGAGTGGACTGGAAGCGGATTTCATTCACATTTCTTACCACCGCCTGCCGTAATACAAGGCTATCGAGGCTTTGATAATTATCGCATCTACCAAAATCAAATTATTCACGAATTCCCAATTTATCAGCAAGGCGATAAAGAATGTTGTCCGTCGAGTGGTAAAAGACAATCTATTTATCAATATCAAAATGGGAATTTTGTACAAATTGCGTCCAATTTGGTTAATAATTGAGTTTGCTATTACTAAGACAATCAGTGATCAGCAATTAAGTAAGATTTTGTTTTAAAACAAATATATTGTAACTGATAAATCGCAAGTACAGACGCAAATTTGTGCTAGTATTCATTAACTAAACACGGTAAGATAAATCTGTTATACGCGCTATTTAATTAAACGCGCATATAAAAATCGTCACCAGCACTTTGAGTTAAAGGAGGGCGCGAGAGAAGAGGAAAATCAATATCGCCCAACGGTGCGCACCCACCCCACCATGAAGGACGAAGTTTCTCGCGCAAATTAATGATAGAAACTACTTATTTAGCCAATCATTTGTTGATTGCGATGCCAAATTTAGATGATCCATCCTTTTCGCAGACAGTTACTTATGTTTGTGTGCATAATGATGACGGTGCAATGGGTATTGTGATTAATCGCCCTATTGTCGGTATAGATATAGGACAAATATTTGAACACATGAATATTGAATCTCACAATCCCAACATTGAAAGATTGCCAGTATTTGACGGTGGTCCAGTGCAAAAAGAGCGCGGATTTATATTACATGAGCCAGAAGGGAAGTGGGACGCGATGTTATTGTTACAAGAGCATGTCGCTATCACTACCTCGCAGGACATTTTACAAGCAATGGCGCAGGGTGAAGGACCTAATAAAGTGCTAATAGCATTGGGTTACGCGGGTTGGTCTGCGGGGCAATTGGAACGGGAAATATTAGAAAATACATGGCTAACCATCCCAGCAAATGATAACGATATTATCTTTTCAATTCCGTCCGAAAATCGCTGGCAAGCGGCAGCTTCAAAATTAGGTGTAGACTTAAATCTGTTGTCCACACAAGCCGGACACAGTTAAAGATAATTGCACAAGCTCAAAAATACCTTTAGATAGTTGATTGCTATTGAGATGGAGGGCTTGATTCCTGTCTATGCAGGTGGTGTGGATTGGTGATAATTCGTGATGTGGCGCGTAGGAACGAGGTATTATAACCCTTTGAATAAATAAGATATTATACTTCTAAGGTTTATCTTTGGTTTATCTTTTGATGGCGGATTATTAACCAACTCACTATCATCACCTAAATTAATATTTGTTTTTTCTATATCACCTTTATTGTAAAATTCACGGTTATTTTTATCTCCCATGACTAAATCACCTTGAAAATTAAACGTTTGTCCAATATTTTTGTTTCTAGTGCGCTCAATGCCATTGAGTAATTTTTTAACGTTGACTCTCTTACGAAGCTCATAAACAGTATATTGTTCTTCACCCATTTCTTCAGCAGCAACCAAATGTTGATAAGGAATCAATACATTTTCGTATGGTACTTGTTCTTTGACAACCAATTTTGCAATAGTTGAGCGGATTTTTTCAAAAGTCACGCGAATAGTTTGTAATAATTCACGTTTTTGCTCACCCGTCACATAAATGTAAATAAATCTATCTTCTATATCAGCCTTAACCAGTGCTTTGGCTTTGTCTTTCGCCAATACAATACCTGTACGCCAATAGGTATTTTTTGAGGCTAATTTGTGTAAATGGACAATAAAGCGAGAAATCACACTACTAGGTAGTACATCATAGTGTAATTCAAAGCGTAAACTGTTTTCATAATCCCAATTTATATCTGGTTCTTGTTTGCTGAGTAAATCAGGAATCAGAATGCGATTTTTTACATCAGGAAACTCAAAGCATAATTCAAATTTTTCCATAATATCCACAATAAAACGGTGTTTTCCTTCGAGATATTTTTCATGATCTGGTAAAATTTCGGCGAGTTGCTCAAGATCAAGAACACCTTTAGATTGAAATAGTTGATTGCTGTTGAGAATAGTATAAATGCCTTGAGTAATCCATTGAGGATTTAAAATATTGGTTTCTTTTAGATAGGGACGTTGTTTGTCGTCGTTAAAATTGAGTACGATACCTAAATCATGTAAAAAGCCAATTAGCGTATTTTGACTGCTAGTATCTATCTTTTGTTTTTTGCAGATTTTGACGTATTCTTCATAAGGAATAAAATCACGCCGCATTTTTTCAAGTTTTGTTTTCACATTAAACCACGATGTAGGTAATAAGTCGTGAACGTGTTTAAGTTGGTCAATCCGTGTGAAAATCTCTTGTTTTAGAATTTCGATATTTTCAGCATTTTTGCAGGAAACTTGGTGAAAGGATTTGATATTGCGATATTTTTGAGATAATTCTTTTTCATTTAATTCAAGCGGTTGCTGGTCAATTTTATTCGTTACCACAATCACGGGAGAGTCTGCGCCATAGGTTTGAATCAGTTTTAACCAGTATTCGACACGGCTATATTGTTCTTCTTGTCGAGCGTCGAGAACGAGCAGATATAAGCTGCGTTTAGTGAGGAAAAATTGATGCGTGGCGTGCATAATTTCTTGTCCACCAAAATCCCACACATTTAAACGAATTGTCTCATTGTTAATTTCCACTGACCAATTTTGAATATTGATGCCATGAGTTTTATCTTCCTGTGCATCAAATTCACTATGTACTAGGCGTTTAATCAAGGAAGTTTTGCCCACACCGCCTTGTCCCAAAATAAGCACTTTTGCTTCATTAAGCGGTTGTTTTTCATTCTCTTTGAGATAGTTAAGGATGGCTTTAATGCCTTTTTTAATGATTTCTGGTGGTGGGTTTTCTAAGGGATTATGATCCAAATCTAATTGACTCAAATTTTGCAGTTGCCCAAACGACGCGGGCAGTTCTTTTAGCTGGTTTTCTTTCAACCATAATTCACTCAAGTTTCGCAGTTGCCCAAACGACGCGGGTAGCTCTTTTAGCTGGTT
>CAYMCP010000023.1:27271-42198 GCA_964388965.1 uncultured Thiotrichaceae bacterium
ATTCACTCAAGTTTCGCAGTTGCCCAAACGACGCGGGTAGCTCTTTTAGCTGGTTATAACTTAAATTTAATTCACTCAAGTTTCGCAGTTGCCCAAACGACGCGGGTAGCTCTTTTAGCTGGTTTTCTTGCAACCACAATTTACTCAAGTTTTGCAGTTGCCCAAACGACGCGGGCAGCTCTTCTAGCTGGTTTTCATATAAATATAATTTACTCAAGTTTCGCAGTTGCCCAAACGACGCGGGCAGCTCTTTTAGCTGGTTTTCTTGCAACCACAATTGACTCAAATTTTGCAGTTGCCCAAACGACGCGGGTAGCTCTTTTAGCTGGTTATAACTTAAATTTAATTCACTCAAGTTTCGCAGTTGCCCAAACGATGCGGGGAGTTCGATAATTTTATTGCTACGGAGAAATAATTTTTTTAGATTGCTGAGGTCAGTTAAAGCATTAGGAATAGTGCTAAGTCTTGATTCACCTAAATTTAAACGAATGACATGTTTATTCTCATCTACTGCATAGCCGTTTTTTCCACTCCAACTCATAATATCCTCTAAGCTAATTTGCCGTAGCTCTTCACCAATTTCTTGCTCTAATTTTTTAATGATGTCTAAGTCGGTCATGATGTTTGTCTCGGATAGGATTTTTATCGTTTTTTCAAACTGAATTTTATAAATCGCGTTGCTTATCAAAGAAGTGAATTATAGAAAAGTATTGAATATCAAACTCATAGTGACGAAAGTACGATGATACTCAATACGATTCATGATATGGTTATTCTGCTTTTAACAAATCGTAATACGCACCATCAGAAATATCAGTCCATGCTTGGTGTTCGACTTGGAACGCTTTGAAAGCATCGTATATTTTTCTAAATTGCGCATCTTTTTCAGCTTCCTCCTCTAAAGTTTCTGCGGTTAAACGTCGTAACTCAGCCAAAACAGTTTTTGGTAATGGCATGACCTCTACGTTAGGTTTAGCAACCAATTCGCGGAACGATTTAATATTTAAGCCTTCAAATTCAGAATACATCCACTGATTAAGTGCTTGCGCTGAAATTTCGATCATTTTCTGCAAATCTACTGGTAAACTTGCTAAAGCATCCTTATTTACAATTAATTCTAATACCGTACCGGGCTCATGCCATCCGGGATAATAATAATATCGCGCAGCACGATGCAAACCCAAACGCTCATCATGGAAAGGTCCAACCCATTCTGTCGCATCGATGGTACCTCGTTCTAAGGCAGTATAAATTTCACCACCAGCGAGCAATACAGGTGTCCCCCCAGCCCTCGCCAACACCCTACCACCTAAACCGGGAATACGCATTTTTAAGCCTTTTAAATCGTTAATAGTTTCGATTTTTTTATTAAACCAACCCGCCATTTGCACGCCAGAATTACCTGCTGGATAAGGCACAACATTAAAAGGCACATACATTTCACGCCATAACGCCAAACCACCACCTTGATAAAACCACGCATTCATACCTTTCGCCGTCATGCCAAACGGTACAGCCGTCATAAACTGCGCAGCCGGCACCTTGCCCGCCCAATAATAAGCAGCACCATGCCCTATTTGCACCGTACCTTGCGACACCGCATCAAAAGTCTGCAACGGAGGGACAAGCTCACCACCCGCAAAAACTTGTATTTTCAAACGCCCACTACTCATTATTTCAAGGTCTTGCGCAAACTTCTCGACACCTTGTTGAAAAATAGGAAAATTAGGTGGCCAAGTTGTAACCATTTTCCAACGATAAATCTGTGCAGTGTGTACAGGTTCGTCCTTTGACGTGTCCGTTTGCAGCGTAGTTGTGTTAGATGTCGATTCTTGTTGACAAGCACCAAGCAATAATGAACCTGTTAGCAAAGCCAATAAACGCCATTGCTTAAACATATTACCTCCTTTGTTAAATTAAATTACTGATGATTTTAATTAGTAATCTTATAATTTTAGTATTAATAAGCAAAAATAAGCATCGCATATAGGCAAATTTCCGTCAAGGGATTAAGGTATTCGATTTTACGCGCTTACAATGCGTACTTGATATTATCGATATTTAAATTATTATTTGCCGCTTATTAATTTAATTTGCGGATCATTCCAATCACCTAAAACTTGATATTCGTAATACAAATTTTTTTCAAGCTCGGTTTGCAACATTTTTTGAATAATCAAAGTAACAGCACCCACGCCTAAACCACCGACCAACGTTCCAGCAACGGGTAAGGTATTGGAAACATGGGGAATAATTTTTACAGTTTGATTATAATATTCCTCCACAAAATGGGTATGCCCTTGCATTTCAACATGCGCCACCGGACTTTGCAAAATCATTTTATGCGTGCTAGCGATACCGTCTTTAATGTCAAATTCACCAACAATACTGTCAAATCGCAAACCTTTATCGGTAATATCACGAAAATCTAATAACAAACGTTTTGGCAAAATAAGCACATCGAATAATCCAAAAATACGCCCAACACCGGGGTCAACATCCACAATTTCCCCCTGCGTCATTAATAATCGTAAATGTCCCTGCATTGTTTTCAAATCAAAATCATCAAAACCACCATTCCAATCCACCTCTAGCAAGCCCTCAGTAAAACCCTGTTTAATTGGCGATTTAGCATAACCTAAACGTTTTAATAACTGTTCATTATCAGCACTATGTAACTTAATTTCCAATTGACTATGAGCTTGTAGCGGTTGATATTGCCACAAACCTCGCGCTTGAATATTCAAACCATTCGCTTTAGATTCAAAATACTCCAATTCCCAACCTTTTTCGTGTGGTTTACCATATAAATTAACATTACCAAGCTCCTTATTTGCAAATTTAAACGCATCAATATGCGCGGAAATCTCTGGTAATTCAAAAGGATTCGTTAATTTTTTTATCTGATAACTCGTATACTGCTTTTGTGGTACTGCCATATTTAAATACTTCAATTTTGCATGTACAATCTCTTTTTTAGTATGATATTGCAATTGACCTAAAACCGCCTCACTTTTCACAAAAATACGCCACAACTCTGCTCGATGCGTTAATGTTGCTTCCACCTGATTAAATTGCTGCGTCCATAAACCCAATTGATCCAAATGTAAATTAATATCTATAGGTAACAAAGGATTATCCCCTTCACCTTCTGGTAAATCGTGCCAAAATTGTAACCATTCTTTCACACCCAAATGCGTAATATAACCTTTAATATCCAAACGACTTGTTTTTGGTAATTTTGCTTTTTCCCTAGTACCGATTAAAACTTGTCCTTTATACAAATTCTCATCCAATTCAATAACAGCATTAACCAAATCACCTAAAGATAACATCATACTATCCCTAGCATTTTCTGGAAATAACAGCTCAATATGCAATGGCATTTTAAGTGGCGAAATTTTATTTAATGGCGCGGGAAAACGCATATCTAAGCCCTGTAACTGTGAAAAAAACTGTACTTTTGTATAATTATTATGTTTTTGTCGCTCGAAATTAACAATATCCAATTTTGCTTGCCAAGTCGATTCACCACCAAAATGCTGATACAATTTTAAATCTTTCCACTTTGGTTTAATTACAGATATTTCACTATTAATAAAATTCTTATCCATTTTTCCTTGTGCATTAAGCTGAATAATAAGTTTATCTAACTGTTTATTCAATGAAAAATCTAATACAATTGCTTGTTTCCAAAGTGTTGCTTTTACATTTTTAGTATAAAGTTTTTTATCCGTAAAATGTAATTTTCCAGTGACATTCTGCATGATATGTCCTACAAAATTTTCTTGTAACTGATTATTTTTTAAATCAATAAACCCCTTAATTTGATCGGGTTGACTATCCAAGCCAATCGCTAGATCGACATTCACACCGACGTTTCCAGTTAATTGAATTTTTCCCCGCTCTAAATCAATTTTTTCTGACAATGGTGTTTCATACAAATATTTAAACACTTTTTTAGCTTGAGTCTCCATTTTGACAGAAATTAATACTTTCTTATCATTTCCGGTTAATTTAGGAATGCGTACTGTTGCTTGTAGTGGTGTACCCAACAAATAGGCTTGTTGCGGTTTAATGATTAATTGATTATTAGCAACCTCAAATTGAGCGGTTAATTTTTTGATCGGAAACCAACCTGCGGCATAATTCAATTTGATTTGCTTCGCTCTCGCCGTAAGTTGAAATTGATTTTTTTCTAGTTTAAATACGGTATTTACAGCACCTTTTAACTTTAAATTAATATTTTCTAATTCACCTGAAAGTAAGGCTTTTTTTAACCAATCTGCTGTATTAGCAATTTCTTGGTCTGGGATATAGCGATATACATTTTTAGCTAACATTCTTCCAATTTTAACATCTAAATCTAAAAATGGCTGTTTATACTGTGATAAAACAACTTTTCCCAATATTTGCATCGGTGTTTGTTGCTCCTGAAAATGAAGCTTATCAATGTTGATTGTGACATCTTGTTGCTGTTTTTGTATATGAATATCAGTTTGTAATTGATTGATATTTAAGTGATGACTATATAAACTTGGCTCGACAAAATCTAATTCTCCGTTGGCAATTTCAATACGCGCCTGTTGTGGTTGCGCAGTTAAGAAACCAGATAGATTTTTGACTTTATGTTTTTGATGTTTTAAATAAATATTATCTAATTTTGTTTTTAATTTCCAAGTATTATTAGCAAAATAATCAAATTCAACTTGTTTTAACTGACCCTTTATCGCAATTGATTGTAATTTTTCTAAAATATCAGTATTATTTAAAAATCGTTTAGCTAGTAAAAATAGAGATTCTAAATCTAAAAAAGCCAATTTTGCACTTATATCATATTGATGACCATTCGGACGAATTTTCACATTTAGTTGATTCGCTGATGCTATATGTGACAAATCAATATCCCAGCCCTGATTTTGATCTGGTTTGACCGCAATATGAGCTGCAAAAATGGGTGAATTGGGTGCGGAGGTAAATTGAAATTGCCCATTTAATTGTGATAATCTCTTTTCTTTCCATTCAGTTACAGTAGAAAAAGTGATAAATTGCCTCGTTTCACCAATTGGAACGCTAACTTGACCTGAAATGTGATTTTGTTCTGATTTTTTTTGTAAATGCAAGCCAATTTGTTCAAAATATAACGGTTTACGTTGTAATTCTTGCCAAGTTAATTGCCCAATTTGTAACTGAATATTTTGCTGATCGAGTAGCCATTGTAATAACAAATGTGCTTCAATATCAACCGCTTGTGCTGTATCTGATTCCGCTATACCCACTATGTGCACGGAACCATCCAATTGCCGCTTTAAAGTTAATTGTTTGATATTTAAATTAATTTGACTAGTAATAAATTGTTTTTGTCGTAAAGAAGTCAACATATTCAAGCCAACACGGACTTGCGGAATATCAATAAAACTACTTTTATCGGGAGAAATTAAACGTACTTTTTGTAATTCCAAAGTTGGTGCACCATCTATCCAATTAGTTGATATATCACCGATAATAATAGGTTGTTGCAACATATTACTTGCCCAATCTTCAATTTGTGGGCGATAATCTGATAAACGATAAAATAGAGCAAAAAGTAGTAAGAAAAGTAAACCTGCGATCAAAATAATCCATAGCCATAACAGCCATAGCCAGCGCAAAGTTACCAAACTATAACGTACAAACAGTCGCACAATCATTATCCAATTGAGTTTTACGGGGCAAAATAAACTTGTTTCATTTGTAGTGAAGCGTATAAAATAATTCAGCTAAAAATCACTAATTAGATAATATCTAAGTAATATAAAATTTAGCTATTTAGGTATGTACATTTAGTGATAGCTTCACTAAAATAAGTAAACAGATAATTTTTAATATTATTGCTTACAATAACATGATTTTACTAGGTATCTTATTCAAAAACAATTGAAATCCTGTCAACAAAATTTAATGTTAAAATGTTAGTTTGTATCACTATTAATGAAATATTACCTAAATTACCAACTTAATGTAACCACTGTGAAATATTTAACTATTTTTTTACTTTTCTTACCTGCCAGTTGTTCATTTGAATCTAATCAATTACAGCATGTTCAGTGGTGGGGCGTGATGAGGGTTGCGTTGTTGCCTTATACTCATTTATCAGCAGCACGTAAACAGTTCGATATAGCACTTATTCAAAGCTTTGCAAAACAATTAGGTGTGCGTGCAGAATTTATTAATGTCGCTGATAGCGAGGAAATGCTCGATTTATTAGTAAATAAAAAGGTGCATTTTACAATTGTGCACAGTCCTTTGCATGATGCGCCACAATTACGAAAAACACCTCATTACTTGCAATTAAATTATTATCTTGTCCAGCATCAAAAAAAATCTTCCATTAATCTTGAGCAACTTCTTCAAACAATTTACCTTAGCAAAAATATTATTTATCAAAATATTACTGAACAATTGAATGAGCAATATTTAAACCTACATTGGCAGTATTGCGATAAATCTAATGCTGATTTACTTATGCAATTGAATCAACAGCGGATTGTATTTACTGATTCTAAACAACTTACTGAAATATGGCATTTTTTTCCACATTTATCTATTGCTGCAACCGTTTCGGAGCAAAAATTACATTGGGGATTTTTACAGAAAGAAGATAATAGTTTATATCAAGCAGCTACAAATTTTATTAAAAAAGCACAATATTTGGGTGAATTGGAAAAATTACGGCAATATTATTATGGTGAATTAACTGAGGTAGATAATTTTAACGCATTTAATATCTATAGTTTTTATAAAAATATCAAACAACGTTTGGTTTTATATCGTCATCATTTTGAATTGGAAGCATTAAAACGACATTTGGATTGGCGTTTAATTGCGGCGGTGGGTTATGAAGAATCTTTGTGGAATCCGGAGGCGGTTTCTGCGACGGGTGTGCGGGGTTTAATGATGTTGACAGAAGATACGGCTGATTATTTGGGAGTTGAAGATCGAAATGATCCGATTCAAAGCATTAGCGGCGGAGCACGTTATCTGAAAAAATTATATTCACGCTTGCCGAAGGAAATTAAAGAACCTGATCGCACTTGGTTTATGTTAGCGTCTTATAATATGGGCTATGGGCATGTGATGGATGCACGAAAATTAGCACAAACTGCGGGTTTTAATCCAAATTATTGGGGAATTGTTAAAAAATACGCCTTATTGCTGTCAGAACCAAAATGGTATAAAAAAACAAAGTATGGTAAAGCGCGTGGTCATGAGGCAGTTGAGTATGTGCGACGAATTCGGCTTTATTATACGATGTTAAAATTTATTGATGAAAAGCATATTTCAGAGAAAATTATTTATTTATCTAATGGTTATAAAACATTTCCTTATCAGAGTGTAATGGATTTTCAATTTTAGCAGCTCGGATAAAAAAATTAAAATTATCTATTTTAACTCGCTGTATAAGTAAAAAATATATTTTATATACTTTCTAAGTACAACATATTATTTAAAGGTTTGGTTATGTTGACCCATCGATTATTACACGTTTTACTGATTATCTTCGCAATTATTGCGGTATACGGACAAACATTAGATGTGCCCTTTTACTTAGATGATTTTTCTTCCATTCAGGAAAATCCAGTGATTTATCAATGGCAAGGCACGATTGAGGAATTACAGAAATTTGCACCAATGCGGACGATTGGTTATTTAAGTTTCGCGCTAAATTATCAAATACATCAATTTCAAGTAGCGGGTTATCATGTCGTTAATATCGTTATTCATATCTTGGCGAGTTTGGCTGTATGGGGATTATTAATGGGACTGGTTCGTACACCTACATTAAACGATAACCTTTCACCTGCTACAAAAATTTGGCTACCCTTAGTAACGGCGTTATTTTTTGCACTCCATCCGCTGCAAATTCAAGCTGTTACCTACATTGTTCAACGACTCGCTTCATTAGCTGCATTATTTTACATTATCAGCATGATGGCATACGTGTATGCTCGACTTGAACAAAATTTGCTACCGCGTCTATTATGGATAGGATTATTAATTTTATCTATGGGTTTAGGTATTTTTACTAAACAAAACACCGCAACATTACCTTTTGCTTTACTATTAATTGAGTTAATTTTTTTTCCTAAACAACGCCGCCAATTGTTGATTATTGGTATTGCTGTCGTCACCAGTTTGGCGAGTATTTGGACGATATTTGCTTTAACTTTGCAATACAATCCGTTCTCTTTGGAAGCAATGGAAGCCTTAAAAGAAACAACGACTATTTCGCGTGAATCTTATTTAGCGACACAATTTAATGTATTATGGACATATATTAAATTATTTTTTTATCCGATTGGTTTACATATTGATTATGATTATCCAATTGTAGAAAGTATTTTTAATCCACAAGCTTTGATTGCTGCAATAGCGCATCTATCATTAATTATAGTTGGATTATTGGTAGTAAAACGTTTTCCAATCATCACTTTTGGTATCATGTTTTATTATCTCGCTCATGCCGTTGAGTCTAGTGTCATCCCGATTCGTGATGTGGTGTTTGAGCATCGCACGTATTTGCCAAATTTAGGTTTGTTTGCTTTGTGTGCATGGTTATTAGTGGATCAAGTGCCGCGTTGGCTAGATAGAAATACCGCGATTATGTTGATTGTCGCTATGACAATTACTTTAGGTACAATGACTTGGATGCGTAATCAGGTCTGGCGCAACCCGATTGCGTTATGGCAAAATAATGTTGAGCAATCGCCATCAAAAAAACGTGCTTGGGTCATTTTAGGTAAGCATTTAATACAAGCGCAACGCCCGCAAGAAGCGATAAAAGTGTTGTCGCGTTCAGGTAGTGAAATAAAAAATCCTGATGGTTCAAGCAGTCGTTCCTATCCAGTGGAAACATTATTAAATTTGGTAGTCGCCCATAAACATCTTAAACAATATCACGAAGCGTTACATATTATTGATCAAGTCATTGGTAATCCAGAAATTGATATGCTAAATCGTGCTAAATTTTACATTAATCAAGGTAATGTTTATTATGAATTGGGGCAATATGTCGAAGCAGAACAATCTTATTTAACCGCAATTCAACTTTATCCTAGTAGTATTTCAGCTCGTGCTAATTTGGCGAGTATTTTTGCAGCAACAGGACGTTTACAAGAAGCAGAAAACACGTATTTAGATATGTTAAGGCTCGATCCGCAGAATGCTGTGATTTTGCAGAATTTGGAACATCTACGCCGAATACGTCAAAAAAATTAGTTTTATTATAAAAATATCTTACATAACAGTAAGTTAAGTAAATAATATATCTTCTAATCTGTCGATGTCGCGTAGGATGCCAGCGTCATTTACTGTAACAATTTCTACAATATTGTTTTTAAGTAGATGCTTTGCGCCAGTATCGCCCTGTAAAGTTAATAATTGCTCACGAAAATAATGATTAAATCCTACGGGATGTCCACGTTGTCCTTTGTATTCGGGTGCTGTGACGAGTGCGCCATGATGGAGCTGGTGAATAAGAAGTTGCAAAGTTTCAATTTTAATCCAAGGCATATCTGCTAACGCAATCAGCCACGCATCAGCTTGTTTACTCGCCCGAATCGCTAAAGCTAGGCTGTCACCCATGCCAGCGTCAGGACGAGTTTGAATGACAATTTGAAAGCCCAATTGCATTAAATCAGAATGAAATGGCACATCTTGCTCTCTGACAACGGCAACACAATGGTCGAGAGTATGAGCTAATTTTTGTGCTGAATTTAGACCGATAGATTTTTGATTAGGTAATAGATGATTTAATTTATTACCACCAAATCGCGTACCATTGCCTGCCGCGAGTAGAATACCAGTAATGTTCATATAATGCGTAAATTCCTTTTAAATAATTATTTTTTATTTTCTCTCATTCCGTACACTGCGCGGAATGCGCTACTGACACGCCGGATCAAGTTTGATATGCGGTGCGTCACAACACAGTCCACAAACTAGGGTAAATCTTACATTTATAATATATTGAAAAATAATAAAAAAATTGTTATTACTATTATGTGAGCAAGATTATGATAAAATAGGCGGTGCTTATTTCCAATCGTTTGTATATTCTCTAGGCATTTCTGGCACATACCCTCAACTACATTACTAAAATATCTTATGGTAAATGTCAAAGACTCTTTTTTAGTACCCGGTAGCAATGATCCAATTGATGTTGCCCACTGGGTCAATCGTATCTGCAAAAACCGCAGTGAAATCGAAAAACATAATTTGGTAGATGCTTGCAATTTAGCTTATGAAATTCATGCACATCAAACTCGTGTATCTGGTGACCCTTACCTAGCCCATGTGCTAACGGTCGCTGATATATTGGCAGATTTAGGGATGGAAACGGATGTATTAATCGCTGGTATTTTACACGAAGTATCTGAAAAGACAGATTTAGAACGAATTGAAAAACATTTTGGTGTCGCTATCCGACATTTGATTGAAAATACTAACAAAATGCACGCTATTGAAGGAGTGAGTCAAGATACTTTTGAACACCATTGGGAAGATAAACAAAAAGAACGCTTTCGTAAAATGCTATTAACGATGGCAGAAGATGTGCGGGTTGTGTTGATTAAATTAGCAGATCGTTTAGATAGAATGCGCACTTTGCAGTATGAAGAAGATCATTCGCAACGCCATATTGCTCAGGAAACGTTAGACCTATATGCACCTTTAGCAAATCGTTTGGGTATTTGGCAAATTAAATGGGAATTAGAAGATTTATCATTGCGTTATTTAGAGCCTGAAGCCTATAAAAAATTGGCTAAATTGCTTGATGAACGTCGTGTTGATCGAGAAAATTATATTCAAGGTATTATGGCGGATTTGACCTCTGCATTGGAAAAGGAGGGAATTATAGCGGAAATTTCAGGTCGTCCCAAACATATCTACAGTATTTGGAATAAGATGAATCGTAAACAAACCAATTTTGACCGTATTTTTGATGTATTGGCGGTACGGGTATTGGTGCAAAATGTGACGCAATGTTATACCGTATTAGGCATTGTGCATCGCAAGTGGCAACCGATTCCACATGAATTTGATGATTATATCGCCTCGCCTAAACATAATAATTATCAATCGTTACATACCGCAGTGTATGGACCTGACAATAGAGTATTTGAGGTACAAATTCGCACTTTGGAAATGCACCATCACGCAGAATTAGGGATTGCTGCACATTGGCGATATAAGGAAGGTAATCATTCTGTAAAAGATCAAGGTTTTAATACCAAAATTGCGTGGTTACGACAAATTTTACAAACTCGTGATGATGATATGGGGACAGATGATCTGATTGATCGTTTTAAATCAGAGATTTATGAAGATCGAGTTTATGTATTATCGCCTAAAGGCAAAGTCGTAGATTTACAAAAAGGTGCAACTCCACTGGATTTTGCTTATCACATTCATACGCAGTTAGGACATAGATGTCGTGGTGCAAAAGTGGGTGGACGTTTAGTACCTTTAAATTATGAATTGCAAAGCGGTGAACAAGTTGAAATTTTAACTTCAACTGAAAGTCGTCCTAGTCGAGATTGGCTGAATCCCAATTTACATTATTTACAAACTTCTCGCGCGCGCGCCAAAGTACGACATTGGTTTATAAAACAGGATTCTAAACAACATATCATTGACGGACGGCATTTATTAGATAAAGAATTTTCTCGTCTTGGCGTTAGTGACGTGTCCCCGGATAGATTAGCACAACGAATGCGCTTTAATTCATCAGACTTATTTTTAGCATCGTTGGGACGAGGTGATGTAACAACTATTCAAGTAGCACGGGTATTACAAGAGTTGTGTTTACCGAACCAAGAAACGGTTAAACCGATTGTGGTGCGAGAAGCTACAAATCAAGAACATTCTAATATTCAAATTCGTGGTGTAGGGGGATTATTAACACAAATGGCTGGATGTTGTAAACCGATCCCTTACGATCCTATTATTGGTTATATAACAAAAATGCGTGGCGTAGTGGTACATAAACAAGATTGTCCAAATGCGTTACGCTGGCAGAATGAGGATAATGAGCGTCTAATTGAGGTCGAATGGGGCGCGCCAGAATCGGAAGATTCCAAAGTTTATCCGATTGATATACAAGTTTTAGCCTATGATCGCAGAGGTTTGTTGCGTGATGTATGTCAAATTGCGTTAAATGAAAAGGTCAATATTCTTGCTGCGAACACTTTAACCAATAAGGAGGAGGATTCGGCGAGAATGCAACTTACTGTAGAAGTGACGGGATTAGATCAATTAAGTCGCATGTTAGCGAAAATTGATAATTTAACCAATGTAATGGATGTTAAGCGCATAAAAGCGATTTAAATAATTGTCACTACCTAGTCCAATGTGCGAATTTAGGCAAAATTCATAGCCCTGTTATGCAACTTTAATAGCGAGGGCATTGTTTTTGGTGAGAGCAAAATAAATTTTGCACGCCTATTGTTGAAAGAAATATCTCAATCCACAATTTCACTCTATCATCAATGTGTAAGTTCCTAACTCTGTAAAGATATTTTTTATAGATATGAAACAAAATCAAGCATGACCGTTTTCAAACCATTGCAACAAAAAAATTCATAATTCATAATTTCCCTTTATTGCCTACAGAAAAGAAGAAATTTGAATGACACAAAGCTATGATGCTGCCGATTTAGAAGTACTTACCGGATTAGACCCAGTTCGCAAACGTCCTGGCATGTATACCGACACCAGCCGCCCCAATCATTTAGCCCAAGAAGTGATAGACAACAGTGTAGACGAAGCACTTGCAGGTTACGCGAATCAAATTGATGTGATTTTACATTTAGATAATTCCATCAGTGTAAAAGACAATGGGCGTGGTATGCCAGTAGATGTCCATCCTGAAGAAGGCGTAACAGGTGTTGAATTAATTTTAACTCGTCTACACGCAGGTGGTAAATTTTCCAATAAAAATTATCAATATTCTGGTGGTTTGCACGGTGTAGGTGTATCAGTCGTTAATGCGTTGTCCAGTCAAATGGAAGTGACAATTAAACGCAATGGTAAACTTTACCAAATGCAATTAGCAGACGGAGAAAAACTCACAGAATTAAAAGAAATTGACACGGTTTCAAAACGTAATACTGGTACAACAATTCACTTTTTACCTAATCCAAAATATTTTGATTCGCCTAAATTTGCTGTTGCCCATTTAATGCACTTACTCAAAGCTAAAGCAGTTTTATGTACAGGTCTGACAGTAAATTTTACCAATGAACACACATCAGAACAGTATACATGGTGTTATCAACAAGGGATTAGTAGTTATTTAGCAGAAAACTATCAAGACCAGCTTATTTTGCCAGAACAGCCTTTTATTGGTACTTTTTCCGCAGAAAATGAAGCAGTAGACTGGGCATTATTATGGGTTGAAGAAGGCGATTTAATTACCGAAAGTTACGTGAATTTAATTCCGACCGCGCAAGGTGGTACACATGTTAATGGTTTGCGTAGTGGTTTATTGGAAGCGATTCGAGAATTTTGTGATTATCGCAATTTATTACCGCGCGGCGTTAAACTCGCACCAGAAGACGTATGGGAACGATGTGCATACATATTATCAGTAAAAATGTCCAATCCCCAATTTTCTGGTCAAATTAAAGAACGTTTATCATCAAGGACATGTACTACTTTCGTATCTGGTGTAGTGCGTGATGCGCTTAGTTTATGGCTCAATCAGCACGTAGAAACTGGAGAAAAAATTGCGGAACTTATCGTAACGGCTGCGCAAAAACGCCTGAAAAATAGTAAAAAAGTCATTCGTAAAAAGGCGACATCAGGACCTGCACTACCGGGAAAACTAGCTGATTGTACTTCCCAAGACGTGAATCAAACTGAACTTTTTTTAGTTGAAGGCGACTCTGCGGGTGGTTCTGCCAAACAAGCGCGAGATAAGCATTTTCAAGCCATTTTGCCATTACGCGGTAAAATTTTAAACACATGGGAAGTAGATACAAATCAAGTGCTTGCATCGCAAGAAGTCCATGACATTGCCGTAGCATTAGGTGTCGAGCCAAATAGTCATGATTTAAGTAGATTACGTTATGGCAAGATTTGCATTTTGGCAGACGCGGATTCAGACGGTGCGCACATTGCGACTTTACTATGTGCTTTATTTGTCAAGCATTTTCCCGATGTAGTGAAGGGTGGGCATGTTCACGTAGCAATGCCGCCACTCTATCGGATTGACGTTGGAGATACGGTATATTATGCGTTGAATGGTGAGGAAAAACAGGGGATTTTGGATCGCATCGCGGCGGAGAAGAAAAAAGGTAAAATAAATGTACAGCGTTTTAAGGGTCTTGGTGAGATGAATCCGTTACAATTGCGTGAAACGACGATGGCGGTGGACACGAGACGTTTGATACGATTGAGTTTAGAGCAAGCACAGCAAACTTATTCAATCATGGACATGATGTTAGCGAAAAAACGTGCTGCGGATCGAAAAAATTGGCTAGAAGAAAAAGGTGATTTAGCGATTTTATAGCGAAAAATAGTTTAAAAAACCTTGAGCTTGTAAAAATACTTTTTTGATTTATAGTTATTTAAAATTAAAAAAGTATTGCAATTATTGTGGAATTTTCTTGCAGGAGTAATTAAAATGACAGACGAAGAACTTAAAGAATTGGTTGCGAGTATTGCGATTAATCAGAAAAAAACTGATGAACAATTGGCTAAAACCTCCGCGAAAGTAGATCAAGCAACAGAAAACATCAATAATCTGCTGAAAAGTTTTGATGAATTAAAGCAGGGGCAACAACGAACCGACGCGCAATTAGCTAAAACTGATGCACAATTAGCCAAAACCGATGCGCAATTAGCTAAAACTGATGCGCAATTAGCTAAAATGATAAAAAAGGTTG
>CAYMCP010000024.1:0-41972 GCA_964388965.1 uncultured Thiotrichaceae bacterium
TTTTAGAATTCAAATATTTAAAATTGGACGCGGTGAAAATGACGGGTCAACAAGTCAAAGACACTCCGCGAGCAGATTTGTTAAAACTCGCACCGGTGCAGAAATCTATCGAAGAGGCAACAAAGCAATTAAATCATTATCGCAATGCTTTGAATAATCGTTATAAAGTTGAATTAAGATTACATACTTTTGTAGTAGTAGCTTTGGGCTTTGAACGGTTAGTGTTTGTGGAGGTAAAAACAGTATGACATTTCCTTATGACTCATATTGGGTAGCTAACGAGATTTTTACTATATTTCCAATAATATTTCACAAGTTTAAATTTATTCTTTTGTAGTTTTCACAAAAGCTTAATAAAATAATTTTTTTTAAATTACATGCTCAATGTGGGTTTGGTGTAAGCGAGACGCGAATTTGGATCAAACACTTCATTGCTTGATGCGATTGTCCTAGAGGATGTCAAAATAAACCTTGAAACTTAAATTTTTATGTTTAGAATAGGAGGAGTTTAAAAAAAGGGCGCGATACTTTCATATCACGCCAAACCACCAAAGGAGGATGGAGGAGATGGTAAAAACTGTGGATAAAAAACTTTAAAAAAATGCTGTCTTCTCTGAGTAAAATATTTCTTGTGGTGCACTCTATTTTTGTGCGCTGCAACAATTTAGTCATCACGATACTGTATTGAATTTGGTTTGTCAAATATTTTTTTATATTTTTATCACTAAAAGTAGTAACTTGCTGATAAAAAAGGTTTTGCTATCTTATTGCTCGAATTGTTGTTTTTTGTGCATTGCCTCAATAAGATTTGTAAGGCAAGTTTCCTACCCGTTTATTCCAAACTAGACTAGTTAGCTTTACCAAGTTCCACCGCCATTAACATATTTGGAGAATAACTGCATGGCTGATAAGCAGCAGATCGAAACAGCACTTAAAGCTTATATAGACCCTTACCTAGATAAAGATTTACTTTCAGCTAACGCGGTGAAAGAGATTAGCGTTGACGCGAATCAAGTCACCATCAATGTGCAATTTGGATACCCAACTGCGGGTTATAATCAAACGTTAATCGAAGAATTGACTAAATGTGTTAAGAGTGTTGCAGATGTTGAAACAATTAATATCAATATTGCTAATAAAGTGCTTGCTCATGCGGTACAGCAAGGTGTAAAAACGCTTGAAGGCGCTAAAAATATCATTGCAGTCGCCTCTGGTAAAGGAGGAGTAGGTAAATCTACCACAGCAGTAAATTTGGCATTGGCATTAAAATCAGAAGGCGCGAATGTTGGTTTATTAGACGCAGATATTTACGGACCAAGCCAACCTAGAATGCTAGGCACAAATCAAAAACCACAACCTGCGGCGGATGGCACGCACTTAAATCCCGTATTAGCTCATGGTCTGCAAACCATGTCTATTGGCTACATGATTGAAGAAGATACACCAATGATTTGGCGTGGACCAATGGTGACACAAGCATTAGAACAGTTATTGCGTGATACGCTATGGACTGATTTGGATTATTTAATAATCGACTTACCGCCCGGCACCGGTGATACGCAATTGACTTTGGCGCAAAAAATTCCAGTAAGTGGTGCAGTAATCGTTACGACACCTCAAGATATTGCTTTATTGGATGCGCGTAAAGGATTGAAAATGTTCCAAAAAGTGAATGTACCTGTATTGGGTATCGTTGAGAATATGAGCATTCATATTTGTAGTAAATGTGGTCATGAAGAACATATTTTTGGCGAAGGGGGCGGCGCGAAAATGGCTGAAGAAAATAATGTGAGTCTACTCGGATCGTTGCCATTGGATACTAGCATCCGCAAAAACGCTGACAGTGGTCATCCAACCGTGATTGCAGACCCTGAAAGCCGTATTGGTGAGATATATCGAGAAATTGCGCGAGGAGTAGGTGCAAAATTATCTCTACAATCAAAAAATTATGCGGCAAGATTCCCAACAATTAAGATTGAGAATAAGTAGATATAAATCAATGAGTTGAAATATAACGCTACAGTTCGGTGGATGGCGTTTTGCTTATCTGCCCTACTGACCTGTTGATAATCACTAAATTGCTCGTGAATAGAGTCATCATCTCAGTTTGTATTTTTAGCTTATGCGCACAGCCTTATTGGTTTACTACCACTCTCCACAGCAAGTAAGTTGGATTCAATTTCAAGTGCCTGCTAAAATTATCGACACACGTCTAAATACCAGTATTGAAACGTTACCAAAGCAATGTTATCCGGTTTATATCTTATTTACTGGCATCCAATGCACGCTACAGCAAGTTGATATTCCTACAAAAAATCGGCAACGTCTAATGCAAGCGATTCCCTACATTTTAGAGGAACAACTTGCGCAAGATGTGGATAATGTGCATTTTGCCGTCGGCGCACCGCATAATGGTGCTGTTGCTGTTGCAATAGTTAGCCATGAAATGATGCAAATTTGTTTGCAAGCGTTAGCGCAACAAAACATTCAACCAACTTTGATTTTGCCAGAAATGTTAGCACTACCTTATCATGGAGAAAGTACGTGGAGTATTTTATTATGGCAAGATAACGTTGTCGTGCGAACTGGAAAATCAGCAGGTTTTAGTATTGAGCTTGAAAACATATCCGCGTTACTACAAAGTCAAACCCAGTTACCTGATACAATTCATCTATTTTGCAGCTCGGAAGATGAAATATTATTCACCACTTTGCATGGTCTTGGCGTAAACGTCGAGCAACACACGCATACTGAGACAACTTTAGCTTGGTTTGTACGCGGAATTAAAGCAAATCACCCACTGAATTGTTTACAAAATCAATACTCATCTCCGACTCAAATCGCATCACTCTGGAAAACATTTCGTTGGACAATTATATTATTCAGCTTATTGATTATTATGATAATTGGAAAAATTTGGTTAGAAGTTCAACAACTTAAACAGCAACGTCAGCAACTCAATCAGCAAATTAATCAAATTTATCGCCAAACGTTTCCCGAAACCCAAAAAATTGTCAATGCTCGTGCGCAAATGGAGCAGAAATTACTTAATTTACAGCAGCAAAATCAACAACCAAACAAACCCTCTTTTTTACAATTGCTCAACTCTATAAGTGTTAGTTTAGCGCAACCAAAAGAAATAAAAGGATTTTATTTGCAGCGATTAGACTATCGACATGGCAATTTTGATCTACAAATTACGGTCACAGACCTACAAAGTTTAGAGCAGTTAAAACAACAGCTAACACGTCAAAACTTTCAAGTTGAAATTCATTCCGCTGTCAGTCAAAACGATGTTGTTAAAAGTCGCTTGCGAATCAAAGCAAAAAATTAATTTTCATATTCGATTTTGGCAAAATATAACTTATGGCACGTCATCGCAAATTATCCAAAGACCCTATTGAAACGCAAATACAACGTTTATCACACGATGGTAGAGGAATTGCGCAAATTAATGGCAAAACAACATTTATTCTAGGCGCGCTCCCTGATGAAATTGTGTTATTTCGTTATACCAAAAAACAAAAAAATTTTGATGAAGGTGTAACTTTAGATGTACTCAAACCTGCATCACAGCGTGTCCAACCCGCATGTGAACATTTTGGTGTCTGCGGTGGTTGTAGTTTGCAACACTTGTCCGCAGCCGATCAAATTGAATTAAAACAAACTATGTTACTAGAACAATTTGAACATATAGGCAAAGTGATTCCCGAACATATCGCTACCCCATTACAAGCTAACAATTTAGGTTATCGCCGCAAAGCTCGCTTAGGTACTCGTTATATAGCAAAAAAACAATCAGTTTTAGTTGGGTTTCGAGAACAACAAAGTGCGTTCATCACAGAACTCAATCAATGCAAAGTATTACATCCTTCTGTCGGGGAGAAAATTACCGCATTACGCGAAATGTTGGGACAACTTACAGTAAAAGATAAAATAGCCCAAATCGAGGTAGCTGTTGGTGATGAACAAACCGCATTAGTATTGCGTAACTTAGCTACGTTAAGCGATGAAGATGAAAATATTTTACGCCATTTTGCTAAAATACATCACTTTTTCATCTACTTACAACCCAAAGGTATCGATTCAGTTTATCCACTTTATCCCGATGATTTACCACTACAAAGTTTATCCTACAATCTGCCAAATGAAGGGATTTCATTCCAATTTTCAGCACACGATTTTACCCAAGTTAATATTGAAATCAATCGTATGATGGTACAACAAGCTATGGATTGGTTGCGTCCACAAGCTGATGAGGAAATATTAGATTTATTTTGTGGTTTAGGTAATTTCACGTTACCTTTAGCCAAACGCGCTAAACACGTCGTCGGCGTTGAAGGCTGCGAAAGTTTGGTACAACGCGCCAAAACCAATGCAGTCGCACAAAATATTTTTAATACAGAATATTACGTTGCCAACTTAGCTGAACAAATGCAAGATCATATTTGGATGCAACGCCAATATGAAAAAGTATTATTAGACCCGCCTCGCAGTGGTGCAATCGAAATTATTCAAGCCCTAGATTTTAAACAAACACAACGTATGGTCTACATATCATGCAATCCTGCTACGTTAGCGCGTGATGCAGGCGTTTTAGTCAATAACAAAGGGTTTCGCTTAATAAAAGCAGGCGTTATGGATATGTTTCCACACACGGCACATGTTGAATCTATGGCATTATTTGAACGTTAATTTATTGAAAATAGCTGGATTTACGCACAGAAGTTTGTTATCTTTTGCGCGCCTTTTGGCTTATCGACAGAAAGCGAATGATCAAATACATTTAAGCATGTTTTTGAAACCATCGTGACATTTTGGGTGCGCGTAATATTTCGTTACGAGTTTTCAGTGGTAGTTAATAAATGTGAATAAAATAGCATTTATTAAGAAAAAAATAATCGGTATTTAATTATGGTTTTAGATGCAAATTGGTTTACTGAAATTGAGCGCAGAGCCGCTTCAGCTTTTTCTTTGAAAATTAAACGTAAGCTGCATGAAGAACAAAGTTCATTTCAAAAAGTTGAGGTTTATGAAACTGAGCAATTCGGCAATTTGATGACGTTAGACGGATTTATCATGCTAACTTCACGCGATAATTTTGTTTATCACGAAATGATGACACATCCAGTCTTATTTACTCATCCAAATCCGAAAAATGTCGTTATCATCGGCGGGGGCGATTGCGGCACATTGCGCGAGGTATTGAAACATCCCAATATTGAAACGGTGGTGCAAGTAGATATTGATGAGGCAGTTACTCGTGCTTCAGAGAAGTATTTTCCTGAATTATGTGAATCGAATCATGATCCGCGTGCTAAGTTATTATTTGATGACGGGATTAAGTGGATGCAAAATGCAGCGGATAATAGCGTAGATATTGTCATTGTTGACAGTACCGATCCAGTTGGACCAGGAGAAGGATTATTTAACGTTGCATTTTACCAACAATGTCGTCGAGTGTTAGGTGAGCAAGGTTTATTGGTACAGCAAAGTGAATCGCCTTTAATTCATTTACCGCTATTACAATCTATTCACCGCGCCCAGCGTGAAGCAGGTTTTGCGACAACACGCAGTTTACAATTTTTTGTTGTGTCTTATCCGTCGGGCTGGTGGACAGCGACGATAGCAGGTCAAGATTTAACCCAATTCCGCCATGAAGATGCTGTAAATTGTGGTTTTGAAACGTTATATTATAATTCAACAATACATCAGGCAAGTTTTGCGTTACCTAATTTTTTACAACAAGCCTTACCAGTTTAACAGCTTGTAATTGAAATATTTTATTTATTCAAGATATAACTTGTACAGAGCAATAATAGCAATTCCGACAGTCGCGGCAGTGGCAAGAATTTGTAAAATCAATTTTAAATGTCCTGCCCATTCTTTTTTGGGTTCAGCAGATTGTGGAACGTTGCCGATTTTTTGGTAGCTATTATCGCCAGTGCTGATATTGGCATTTTTCACGTTGCCGCTAATTTTAATGTTTCTGTTATCAGTCATACATTTTTCCATTCAACTAATGTGATTTTTAGTCGCTTTACACTTTATTTGCTGAGAACTCCGAAAAACTTTTTTTGCCTATAATAAAATCAATCACTTATGCAAATACGCTCCACCTAAAATCAATGACTTACAAACTTTTTCAGAGTTTTCAGTTATTTGATTCATGTAAACGCCTAATTTGATCAATTGAGATCGTAACTTCATTTTGTTGCGCAGGTTGTGCAGTCGCACCTAAAGCATAACCGTACACCACCTCATAGGTTACGGGCAAACCCTTTTCCTTATCGCGTAATTGTTCGTAAGCTGCAAGCATCTTATTAAATTTATCTTTTCCCATCAAACCTTGCGGACGCTGCGAAGTAACATTATGTGCGCCAATTTGCTTTAAACCACGCATAATCTCCAAAACCGAGTTATATCTAAAATTCAGCCGATCCACGTCTACCACAGGGTCTTTTAAACCAGATTGATATAGCGCATCACCTAAGTCGTGCATATCTAAAAAAAAATTGACATGACTATATTCATCTACAATCGCCCAACTTTGACGTAATTCATATAATGTATCAGTTCCTAAAGTTGAAAATAAAAATACACCATTAGGATTTAAAATTCTTGCAACTTCCTGAAAAACAGCTTTAACATCACACCATTGCAAAGTTAAATTAGAAATCACTAAATCAATACTATTATCAGCAATAGGTAGCCGTTCAGCGTCGGCACAAAAATAAGACAACTTGGGTACGTGCCACAACCAAGTTTTAGGCGCATTTTTTCGAGATGCCTGCACCATTTCATGAGCGATGTCAAAACCATATACCATTGCATTAGGATAACGACGGCTTAATTGGCGAGTCATACGCCCCGCGCCACAACCGATGTCTAAAATAATTTTAGGTTCAATTTTGATAAAATCTAAACGCTCAACTAAATATTCTGCTACCTTTTGTTGGATAAATGCGTGTCGTTCATATTCGTTCGCCGCCTGACCAAAAGATTGAGAAATTTTAGATTTGTCTACAGTGGGATAAGTCATAAATTTGGTGAGTTTTACCGATTTGCGTTGTTTTCTAACCAATCAATTAAATCTATAGGTTTTTTTAGTAATCCCGTTGCGCCCCAGTTTTCAGGCTTATCCACTGCGGGATCAATATAACCAAATAAAGCGGCGAGTGTTTGCATACCAGCAGATTGTCCTGCCTCAATATCTCGTTGTGCATCACCGATATAAATACAATGTTCTGGTTTCGTATTCGCTAGTTGACAAGCGTAGAGTAGGGGAGCTGGATGAGGTTTTTTTTCTGTCAACGTGTCGCCGCTTATATTGCACAAACTACGCTCGGTTAAATGTAATTTATCTAATAATGGTTCTGTAAAACTTGCATATTTATTAGTAATAATACCCCAACCTTTATAATTTTGCTCAATATAATCCAAAACTTGCTCCATACCGTCGAATAATCTACTTTTATCTGCAATATGTTCCGCATAAACCGCTAACATACGTTGGTGTAATACATCAAAATTTGGATAATCCTCACCTATTGCAAAACGCAACATTGCGCGTGCGCCGTGCGATACAGTAGGACGAATCATTGCCAAATCAATGCTAGGTTGTTGTTGTTCTTGTAAAACGACATTTAGTGCATAAGCCAAATCTGGCAAAGTATCCACCAAAGTACCGTCTAAATCAAAAAATACGGTTTCTATTTTCATGCAAATTGAGCGTAAACAAGGTA
This sequence comes from uncultured Thiotrichaceae bacterium, assembly GCA_964388965.1. Taxonomy (GTDB): domain Bacteria; phylum Pseudomonadota; class Gammaproteobacteria; order Beggiatoales; family Beggiatoaceae; genus Albibeggiatoa. The sequence goes on from CAYMCP010000024.1 coordinate 7,746, forward strand.
GTTGACTGAAACATCAGCATTAAGCCAATAATGTTGAGTAAACGGATTGTAACTCATGCCGATAAAATCACGTATTTCTAAATTTGCTTGACGCGCCCATTTTGCCAATTCCACAGGTTGGATAAAACGTGCGTAATCATGCGTACCGCGTGGTAATAAATTTAACACATATTCCGCACCGATGATGGCAAATAAATAAGATTTAGGATTACGGTTTAGGGTAGAAAAAAACAGATGTCCATCCGGTTTGACTAGTGTGGCACAAGCTTGAATAACGGAACAAGGATCAGGTACATGCTCTAACATTTCCATACAGACGACAATATCAAATTTATTTGGATGTTGTTTAGCAAATTCTTCGACTGCAACTTGTTGATAATTTACTTTTAAATTGGATTCAAATAGATGTAATTTTGCCACATTCAGCGCAGCTTCACTCATATCAATACCTGAAACTGTAGCCCCTTTTGCCGCTAAACTTTCCGACAAAATTCCACCACCACAACCCACATCAAGTATTGTTTTACCTGTGAGATTACCTGCTTTTTGTTCGATATAACCCAAACGTAGTGGATTGATGTCATGCAGTGGTTTAAATTCACTTTGCGCGTCCCACCAACGTGCGGCTAAGGCGGAGAATTTTGCAATTTCACGTCCATCTATATTTCGAGTGGCTTGGCTCATAGGCTATCCAAATAGGGGTTTTGAAATGAAAATAATTAAAGTATAACTTTTTGTAATGCTTCTAAAAATGCTTGATTTTCTGATTCTGTTCCCACTGTGACACGTAAACATTGATCTAGTAGTGGATGCGCGCCGTGCAGACATTTAATTAATACACCTTGTTGTTTCAAAGATTCGTATACTTCAACTGCTTGTGCAACACGAAATAAAATAAAATTCGCTTCAGTTCGCCAAGTTTCAATCTGTGGTATAGCGGACAGTTTTTGCTGCAAATCAGCTCGATCTTGCCTAATTTTCTGCGTTTGTTGTTGAAACACATCATAATGTTCTAGGGCAAAACAAGCACTTAATTGAGATAATGTATTAATATTATAAGGCAAACGTACTTTATCAATTTGTGTCAACCAATCTTGCGAGCCAACGAGATAGCCCAAACGCAAGCCAGCTAAACCTAATTTAGATACTGTACGCATTACCAAGAGGTTAGAGTAATTTTCAATGCCGTGCAAAAATGAATGATCGGTAAAAGGAGAGTAAGCCTCATCAATCACAACCAGTCCATGACTACAATCTATAATATCCTCAATATCTGCTCGCGCAAATGTATTACCAGTTGGATTATTAGGATAGGCAATAAATATTAGTGCAGGTTGATATGTATCAATCGCTTCCAACATAGCGAATATGTCTAAACTAAATTTGCCCTCAACGAGCGGCACACCGACATATTGGATGCCTAAAGTTATTGCGATATGCTTATACATCACAAAACTAGGTTCAGGAGCTAAAACAACTGCATTAGGTTTATTAATAGCCATTGCCAGCATTTGGATCAATTCATCGGAACCATTACCTAAAATAACTTGCAAATTGTCTGGGATGCGCATGGTATCACGTAATTTTTGTTTTAATTTTTGCCCACTTGGATCAGGATAACGATTTAAATGTGCATTTTGCAAACTTTGCAACCATTCTTGCGTTAAATCAGCATCTAAAGTATAGGGATTCTCCATTGCATCAAGTTTGATGAGTCCGTTTGAATCAGCGACATGATAGGAAGAAAGTGCTTGGATTTCAGGTCGTATCCAATCTGCAATGTTATTATTCATCGTTTTTTCACAAATTTATAAAGCATTAGCTTAGTGTAGCACTTGGTTTTGTGCAGTACAATTCCTTGCCATAACCAACTTGTTATCGATACCCTCGCCAAAGATTGGCAAAAAATGAGCAATTAGGGTAAAAAGTAAAAAGCTGAGAACTCCGAAAAACTTTTTTTGCCTATAATAAAATCAATCACTTATGCAAATACGCTCCACCTAAAATCAATGACTTACAAACTTTTTCAGAGTTTTCAGTAAAAAGCACAAATTCACAACTTTTTATCCACCAATTGCTTATGAACGAGATTGACACAATTCTACTCGTAGCCAATTAGGTGCAAGTGGACATCATTTAGTAGTAGAAAAATTGTTCAAACCCCAGCGGGGTAATAGTCGATGATCAACATTGAGATGATCCAAAATACGCGCAATGATTGTATCGATTACATCCTGAATTGTCTGCGGCTGATTATAAAATGCTGGACTAGCTGGTAATATCACCGCACCTGCTTGAGATAAGGTGAGCATATTTTGTAAATGGATAGGAGATAATGGTGTTTCTCGATGTACCAAAATAAGCTGTTTACGTTCTTTTAGACTAACATCCGCTGCTCGCTCAATTAAATTACGACTTAAACCATTGGCAATGGAGGCTAATGTACCACTAGTGCAAGGACAAATTACCATAGCTCGACTAATAGCACTGCCGCTTGCAATCGGTGCAGTCCATTGTTCTAAGCCGTGTACGTGTAGTTGATGAGCATCTATGGCGTAACGTTGTACAAACCAAGTTTTTAAATCTTGATGATGGCTTGGTAAACTTAAATCTAATTCCATTTTTATCACTAATCTTGCCGGATTTGAAAGTAAAAAATGTACTGTTTTTCCAGCAATCAGCAGTTGTTCTAAAAGACGAAGTCCATAGATCGCACCAGAGGCACCCGTCATAGCTAGAGTAATACTGTCAGACATATTCAATTATCTGTTGTTACCTTGTTATCTTTCGCAAGTATAACAGAGTTGAAAAGTCTGATTTTAGGGACTGTACTGAGAACTCCGAAAAACTTTTTTTGCCTATAATAAAATCAATCACTTATGCAAATACGCTCCACCTAAAATCAATGACTTACAAACTTTTTCAGAGTTTTCAGGACTGTAAAAATACTTGCTTTTTTGAATTTGGGATTATTTAAAATCAATAGCTTATAATAATTAAAATGATTATATTTGTCATACGCTGACAGTTTCGAGTAAAACTATTGATATTCAGTTTTATCCCACCTATCATGACATGCGTGTTGATATGAAGTGTTGAAAAATGAAACTGATTATTGTCAGTGGTTTATCTGGAGCGGGCAAAAGTATTGCGCTTAATAGTTTGGAAGACATTGGGGCTTATTGTGTAGACAATTTACCTATTGCATTGTTACCTGCTTTTGCCGCGCAAATACCACAAATCTGTATTGAACATGAATGTGTTACGGTAGGTTTGGATGCCCGTACCATTCACGATTTGCCAGCACTACTAGAAACATTAGATTCATTACCTACGCCTTACGAAATTTTATTTTTAGAAGCAGATGATAATGTATTAATCAAACGCTTTAGCGAAACCCGCCGCAAACATCCTTTAACTTTTCAATCATTCTCCTTATCTGAGGCAATTCAGTATGAAAAAAAACTGTTAGAACCTCTAGCTGACCGCGCTGATATTCGGATCAATACGAGTGATATGCACATTCATCAACTGAGGGATTTGATTCGGTTACAGATTCATTTGCACCAAAAACAAAATCTCTCTATATTGTTTGAATCTTTTGGTTTTAAATATGGATTGCCGCGTAATGCAGATTTTGTATTTGATGTACGCTGTCTACCGAATCCACACTGGGATACAGAATTACGCCACTTGACAGGGAAAGACGCGGCTGTTATCCGTTTTTTGCAGGCACAACCTAAAGTAAAACAGATGTTAGATGATTTAATGTGGTTTTTGGATAATTGGATTACCCAGTTTGCGAACCGTAGTTATTTAACTATTGCTATAGGTTGTACGGGTGGACAACATCGTTCAGTCTACATTGCAGAACAATTAGTACAATATTTTACCGAGAAACATGATGTATTAGTTCGACACCGAGAATTACGATGAGTGTGGGTATTTTGCTAGTGACACACAATGAAATTGGCACTAGTTTAATTCGTAGTTTAGAAGAAATTTTAGGTACTTTACCTTTACCTATCAAGGCGTTGCCTGTTCGCATAGAAGGTGATCCTATGTCGTATTGTTATCATTTAGAGCAACTGTACACAACAGTTAATCAAGGGCATGGTGTTTTGGTATTAACTGATGTATTTGGCGCAACGCCATGTAATGTTGCTTGTCATTTAATTGAAAATTATCGAATTAGAATTGTATGTGGTGTCAACTTACCCATGTTAATTAAAATCATGAATTACCCTTCCGCAGATTTGGATACACTGGCTAATAAAGCACTTTCTGGTGGAACACAAGGCATTTTTGATGTTAATAGTATTTTGAATTAATTCAACGCACTAGACGCACTCAATAAGTGAAATAAAGTTCTCTTATTCATGCCAACCTTCCGCCTCCATATCATCAAAACGATTGGTATCCTTAGGTTGCTGACGACGTAATGCTTTTGCTAGCCACGCGGTGGGACCTGCACGTAATTCTTCTTGAATATTCTCGATTAATTCCGCTATGTTAGCACCTGCACTGACTTTGATTGGTTGAATGCCCCGCATCGTTAATTGTCGAATCGCAGAACCGCCAACTGCTTGGCAGTATACCGCCGCACAACCTTCTAACGTCGCCATTTTATCTACTAATTTGTTTTCATTACCATCCTGCTCAGTTTCGGAAAATTGTACTACTTCTAACAATTCTGCTTTATCCATATCCACGCCGTATAAAGCAAATCCTTGTGCTGAACCAAAGTGTTGATCAACATGTTTCATGTCCGTGCTGGCAAATGCAAATTTTAACATCGTATTTATATCCACCTCAGTGCTCACGCGCAAGCGTCTCATGTTCATACTCCTTTTGGCTATATTTGGCGTAATACGGTTTAATTTCATGCTGCTCTGGACTATGCAATACCAAATTAGCTAAATCAAATAGCGTTTGCCGACAACCTTTATAACCTATCCAAGTCCGTTGATAACCACCAACATAATCATATTGAGGAAAACTGGCGCGTAGAATCGGTAATTTTAAGCGTTTTGCGGATTCCACTACATGCGAATTGCCAATTAATAATTGAGCATGATTTTGTGAAGCTGATTGTTCTAAATCTTCCAAATCACCTATTTTTACTTCAGGTACATCAAGCTGCTCTAAAATCCCTGTATGTACGTGGGTTGGCGCAATAGCGGTAACGATTTCCGCCCCCATAGATTTAAGTAATTGGTTAAAATTGTATAACTCATCTGGGTCGGCTGCAATTGCTATTCGTAATTGTCCTAGCATAAAGTGCGTATCTAACATCGCATCTTGTAATTGACTACGTTGACGCTCAAAACGTTCTGGAATGCCTACGCCGGATAATTCTTTTAGAATCATGAGAAATTCATCAAAGCTTTCCATTGTCATTAAAGTATTAAAACGATAATCTGGTACAGTGGTTTTTTCATGTAACAAGTCGGCGGCTTTATTCATGGACGCACCAACGACCAGTGTAGCAGCCGCTAGTCCCAATGTTTCAAATTCGGATACCGCCAAACCGCCAATGGTCAAAGGATTTAGACGTTCTTCAGTTAAATGTCCGTCCATCGAGTCAGCTAAATCAGGAATCATCACAGGGCGTAAATGAAATGCTTCGATGGTTTCTTTTAATACTTCGACATCGCTAGGTGTGAGCGACGGGCTGACTAGTACGTTAATTTGACGTTGGCGTTGTGCGACTTTGGGATTTTCAGCCGTATTGGGTACAAGTTCTTCAATCATAGCCTGAATTGCTAGACTGTAACCTGTTTCTAAACAACCTTTATAATCAGGTGTGTTGACCGCTACAATGGCAATGTGAGCAAATTGTGGATATTTTTGTCGAAATTCACGTACTGTACGTTTAATATCTGTGCCTTCAGTTTCTGATAGCCCTGTGGTAATTAAACCAATCATCGCAGGTTCGTTTTTTTCTGCAATGACTTTTAAACCTTCCATTACATTATCGTCGGGATTCATGATAGCACTGACTTGGTCTAGCGCAGTGGTTTGTAAGGGGATAGGTTCACGGAAATGGCGTACAAAAAATACTTTACCAAAAGCCGTACAACCTTGCGAACCGTGTAACATCGGCATGGTGTGATAAATTCCCAAAAATGCGAGTGCCGCACCCATAGGCTGACTGGCTTTTAAGGGACTGACAGATAAGGCTTTATTGCGTTTGGTTATCATTGATTGTTCCTTCATAGCATACACTGTTACATGATGATATACGGTATCATTTTCTGACAAGATTTATTCTGGTCGCGGATAAAAATCATCATCTAATAGTTGCTCAATCGAATAAGGACAAGCTGTTGGAAAAGTTTCAGCAGGTAAATCTGTTTCTTGCATCGCTAAATACACTGCATCGTCAAAAGCATCTTCAACTGCTTGAGTAAAATAAGCTTTTAAACTTGGACTCATTTTTAATTGTCTGGCAATTTGTTTGCGTTGTTCGGCAATGGAACGTCCCCAACTTTTCCCGTCAAATTCCTGCCATATTCCAGTAAGTTGTTTAAATTGAAACTGCCATTTTAATAAATGTGCGATTAGGATAATAAGATGGCTGACTAATTCATGCCTATCTCGTTTAGCTATGCTTTCTAATTCCTCAATTAACAACTCTGCATCAATCTCATCCCACTTTTTTGAGCGTACTAACTCTATGTTATGATAAATCCAAGCATAAAAATCTTTTTCATAGAGCCATTGCGTTTGCATGACATTATCCTTTAATTATTCTTTACCTAAAACCAATTCTCTCTAGCATAGCATTTTACCAACTCATTCTGCGCAGTGCGTAGAACGAATCAAACGAATTTACAAAATTAAAAAATGTAACGCATTGATCATTCTACAAAATCTATAGTTAAAGTGAGTTATTAATTGTAAACAGGTGCAAAAGCCGCTTCAGGATTTTCAACAGGTCCGTTTTCGCCCCAATAAGGTGACATTTTACGCAAATTCGCTACAATCGGCGGCATCACCTCAATTACTTTATCAATTTCTGCTAAGGTGTTGTAACGCGATAAAGAAAACCGTACCGAACCGTGCGCCGCAGTGTACGGAATATTCATCGCGCGCATGACGTGGGAAGGCTCTAGCGAACCCGACGTACATGCTGAACCACTCGACGCGGCAATACCCATTTTGTTAATCATTAATAAAATAGATTCACCTTCGATGTATTCAAACGCAATATTACAGGTATTGGGCAAACGATTATCGGGATCGCCTGTAACAAAACAATTTGGAATTGCGGCTAAAATGCCCTTTTCTAAACGATCACGCAAACTTTTCACAAAGGTATTTTCATGCTCAATACTTTCTAACGCCAATTCAGCCGCTTTGCCTAAGCCGACAATAGAAGCAGTATTTTCCGTACCCGCTCGCCGACCACGTTCTTGATGACCACCGCGCAATAATGGACGAAATCGCGTCCCACGACGTAAATATAAAACGCCAATTCCTTTTGGCGCGTGCAATTTGTGCCCAGAAACCGACAACATATCAATTTTAGTTGCTTTCAAATCGATTGGAATTTTACCTACTGCTTGCACTGCATCAGTATGAAATATAACACCTTTTTCATGCGCCATTGCAGCCATCTGCTCAACCGGGAAAATTGTACCTGTTTCATTATTCGCCCACATTGCCGAGACAATTGCAGTGCGAGCATCTAAAAGCTCCTCGTATTCTTCTAAATCTAAACGCCCTTTTCCGTCAACGTGCAACTGATGTACTTTGTAACCTTCTTTTTTTAGGTAATCACAAAGCGATAAAATAGCTGGATGTTCTACATTAGTGGTAATGATTTTTTTTCTATCAGGTTGGGCTTTTAAAGCAGATAAAATTGCGGTTGAATCTGACTCTGTACCACATGAGGTAAAAATAATTTCTGAATCATACTCAGCGCCGATAAGTTGCTGAATTTGCTTACGCGCTTGTTTAATTGCACGTCCCACTTTATCGCCAAAACTGTGCATTGAGGACGGATTACCGAATTGTTCGGTAAAAAATGGCATCATCGCATCAACCACTTTAGGGTCAACCATCGTAGTTGCATTATTATCTAAATAAATACCATCACTCACGACGCGACTCCCGTAGGTTGAGGACGCATAGAAGCAGGAACAACTTTAATAAATTCGCCTAATGCTTCCATTAATTGTTGTTGTACACCTGACAAAGTTTGTGCTTCCAATTGACAACCTTTACACGCGCCCAACATGTTGACGTAAATTGTACGACCATCAATATCTACTAATTCAATATCACCATGATCACGTTGTAACTGAGGACGAATTGCCTCGATGGTAGACTCAATTTTTTTCATACGTTGAAAGTTGGTCATTGCATACGGCTTAGGCGGGGTAACGGGCTGCGACGGCTGGCTAAAATCAAGCGTTTCACCTTTTTCAGCCCAAACTTTGGTTAAAATCTCTTCAATACCTTCGTGACAAGAAGAACAACCGCCACCCGCTTTAGTATAATTGGTCACATCTTCAACTGAACGCAAACTATTTGCTCGCACCGTTTCTTCAATCATGACCGCGTCAATAGCAAAACATTTACAAATTAACGCACCTTCTTCATGTTCATCTTTCCATTCTATGCCGCGATAATTGGCGACTGCCGCTTGCAACGCTTCACGTCCCATAACAGAACAGTGCATTTTTTCTGGGGGCATGCCATCGAGATAGTCAGCAATATCCTGATTCGATACTTTTAATGCTTCGTCTAAAGTTTTACCTTTAATGATTTCAGTTAATGCAGAGGATGAAGCGATGGCTGAACCACAACCAAAGGTTTGAAAGCCAGCTTTTTCAATTACTTCCGTTTCAGGATTAACTTTCAAAGTTAAGCGCAACGCATCGCCGCAAGAAATAGAGCCTACATCACCAATTGCATTGGCATCTTCGACCGCACCTGCATTGCGTGGCTCAAAGAAATGTTCTTTTAATTTTTCTGAATAATCCCACATGACTCAACCCTTATCAATTAACCATCATCAAATAATTAACCGAGTATTCAGCAAGGGTTATGCCACGAGTTTACTATTTGTTTTTATTGAATTTTTTAAATTATTTGTATGATTACTCACAAAGGGCATTTTGTGGATTGCGCAAGTTTTGTAGTAAAGCCAACATGATTAAGCCATATCAAAAGATAAATTTTCCGTAAAAAAGCGGATGCGTTGTGCAGCTTCGATACATTGCTCAATATTAGCAACTAAAGCAATTCGTATTCGGTTTTGTCCGGGATTAATGCCCTGAAATTCACGTGAGAGATATTGTCCGGGTAAAACAGTGACATGCTGTTGATTAAGTAATTGTTGTGTAAAATCAATATCATCAATAGGTGTTTGTTGCCATAAATAAAAACCAGCAGGGGGAATAGAAACATTTAACGCAGGTGATAGAATTTGTGCAACGGCGGCAAATTTTTCACGGTATAAGCGACGATTTTCAATAACATGGGTTTCATCTTGCCACGCAACCGTACTGGCTGCTTGAGTCGCTAATGACATCGCACAACCGTGATAAGTCCGATATAATGAAAAAGCTTTTAAAATATCAGCATCACCTGCGACAAATCCAGAACGCAATCCGGGTGCATTAGAGCGTTTCGATAAACTGTGAAACACGACACAACGCTGATAGTCATCGCGCCCCATGCTGGCACACGCTTGTAATAACCCCGCTGGTGGTTGATTGGCATACAATTCTGAATAACATTCATCTGCCGCAATAATAAAATCATATTGATCTGCTAATTGAATAAGTTTTTGTAAATGTGGCAGATTCAGCACTGTACCACTAGGATTATTTGGCGAACACACGTATAGCAATTGACAATCAGCCCATATTTGTTCCGGCACGACATTAAAATCTGGTAAAAAATCAGTCGATTCCAAACTGTTCAAAAAATATGGTTTTGCACCACTTAGCAATGCCGCTCCTTCATAAATTTGATAAAACGGATTGGGCATAACGACGGTTGGATTATTTTTATCTCGGTCGATTACAGCTTGCGCAAAAGCAAAAAGTGCCTCGCGTGTACCATTCACTGGCAATATTTGTCTATCTGGATCGATGTTATCTAATTGAAAACGTTGAATTAACCAATTAGCAATTGCTTGACGTAAAAATAAACTACCTTGCGTCGTAGGATATTTTGATAATTGAGTCGTAGCGGCTTGTTGCAAAGCTTGTACAATAAATTCTGGTGTAGGATGCTTCGGCTCACCGATGGAAATATTAATGTGCTCTAACTTGGTTGATGGTTGGCAATCTGCTTTTAATTGAGCTAATTTTTGAAAAGGATAAGGTTGTAATTGTTGTAAATCAGAATTCATAAATCATCGTCCGCTATCAACTATCAATCGCCAATTATCAATTATTAATTATTAATTATCAACTACGGATGACAATAGAATAATGCTCATGATCTCGTTTTATGCTAACTCTCAAATTCCATTTATTTTCATTTTAGAATATGATGTAATAAATCATAGGATTTACCGAAATAAAGCCTGATTTGTCTCTGTGGTATTGACGAATAAAAAATGATGATTTATTTTATATTGATTTTAATATAAATTTTAACTTAAAAATCGTATCATAAATAATTGTGAAAAATTATGAAATTATCTGATGTAGACGTGCGTGAAAAAATAAAAACAGGAAAAATTATTATTGAGCCAACACTTTCTGAACAACAAATTGGTTCATTTTCGATTGATCTGCGCTTGGGCAACTATTTCCGTATTTTCAGACCAACTAAAAGTCCCTACATTGATTTGGGTGCGGTAGACAGTGCTTACACAATGTCAGAACAGTTAATGGAAAATATTTATATTCCAAATGATGGTGTATTTTATTTACATTCTGGTGAGTTAGCATTAGGTATAACATTAGAAAAATTAACTTTACCAAATGATTTAGTCGGTTGGTTAGACGGTCGTAGCAGTTTAGCGAGACTAGGTTTAATGATTCACATCACAGCACATACAATTGATCCGGGTTGGGAGGGTAATATTACTTTAGAATTCGTCAATATTGGTCAAATTCCACTTGCATTACGCCCCAAAATGCGAATATGTGCAATCAGCTTTGAGCCATTAACTTCACCTTCAGCTTGTCCCTATACGCAAAAAGCAAATGCAAAATATATTGGTCAAAGTGAGCCTTTGCGTAGCCAAATTGATAGAGAACACGATTAAAAATAGACGCAAAATTAAAATTTTTTAAATCAAAACATACCCACTTAGTCCATTTAAAACTAAAAAATTAATTATGATTTCATTAAAAATTGAAAATTTGACATTACAACGCGGAAATGGGCAAAACATTAAATATATTTTGTTAGCGGCAGAATTTGATCTAAAATCTGGCGAATTCGTACATCTAAAAGGTGATTCTGGAGTAGGTAAAAGCAGTTTATTGACAGCATTGGCGCGTTTAATTCCAATTCAAACAGGTGAATTGTATTTATATAAACAATCTTCCAAGAAGATTGCACCAACTCAATGGCGGCAAGCGGTCGCGTTTTTACCGCAAAAGCCCATTATGTTTACAGGTACAGTTGCGCAAAATTTATTATATCCATTACAGTACATTAAAGTACAATATAAACCATTGCCAACACAAGAACAACTTAGCGCAGAATTAGATTTATTAGGATTAAATACTATTAATTTACAACAAGATGCAAATACTTTATCAGGTGGACAGCAAGCACGTTTGGCTCTGGCACGACTGCTGATTACTCAACCACAAATTATTTTAGCAGATGAGCCTATGGCAAACGTAGATACAGATACAGCTACTTTAATTTACAAGCGATTACAACAATTTTGTGCTCAAAATGGAACGGTATTGATTACACGACATGGCGAGTTAAATTGTGATAAATATATTTATTTACAAGCAGATAGAAATTTGGTGGTAAGACAATGAATGCAATTGATATTGGTTGGGGACAACTGTTTTTCGCAACACTTTTTATCATGATAGCAGGTATTTTATCATTAATTTTATCTTTAGGTTTAGTTAAAACTTTATTTATTGCTACCATACGCACTTATTTACAATTATTTGCAATGGGTTTAGCATTAGTTTGGATATTTAAAATTAATGAAGCATGGCTTGTTTTAGCAGTATTCAGCTTTATGTTAATGATGACTGCACGAGTATTACTACAACGAGTTAAGTACAAACCGCCTCACATATTTTTTTCGACTCTATCATCTGTTGTCATTTCTGGAGTTTTTGTTACTTTCTCGGTCACAGCGTTAATTATTCAAGTTGAACCTTGGTATGATGCACGTTATATTTTAACGATTGGCGGGATGGTACTGGGTAACTCTATGAACGGTATTGCATTAGCATTAGAACGTTTATTTGATGATTTACATAAGCGTTCGGAAGAAGTGCAACAATTTGTAGCATTGGGTGCAACACCTTGGGAAGCCACTGTGCCTAGTTTACGCACTGCATTATCTGCGGGATTAATGCCTACAATTAATAGCATGAATGCAGTTGGTTTGGTTTTCATTCCCGGCATGATGACGGGGCAATTGGTCGCAGGAGCTGACCCCATTCAAGCAGCAAAATATCAAATTGTGATTATGTTGATGATTTCGGCTGCAACAGCGATTGGAGCAACTTTAAGTCTATATTGGGCATACCAACACGCATTTGATCAAGAAGGGTGTTTAATTATAATGAAAAAATAAAATTGCTTTTTAAATGAGGCAGTTAAAATATAAAATTTCAATTATTACTTAATTTATGGAAAAGTATAAAATTGCCCGAATTTATATAACTTATTCACGTATCTTGTAGCCAATTTCTAATAGCCATAAGCATAATGCACTCGTGACAACAAAAAAACTGAGACTAATCAATAAACTAGCCATAATATTTGCATCAGATACGCCTAAAAATCCATAGCGAAATCCATCTATAATATAGAAAAAGGGATTAAAATAAGAAACTTGCTGCCAAAAACTGGGCAATGAATAAATTGAATAAAATACGCCACTTAAAAAGGAGGCAGGCACAATGATAAAATTAGTAAAACCGGCGATATGATCCCATTTTTCAGCCCACAAGGCGACGATAATACCTGTTGCGCCTAATATTCCACTCCCTAAAACCGCAAATCCGAAAATAATGGCAAAATTATAAATTGGTAATTCCACGAAAAAAATTGAGGCAATCCATACACCTATACCAACAAATAAACCACGCATAATTGCAGCAGCAACGAAAGCAATGAAAAATTCTAAGCTCGACAACGGCGCAAGCAGCATAAATATAATATTACCCATCATTTTAGATTGAATTAAACTTGATGAGCTGTTAGCAAATGCGTTTTGTGTAATACTCATCATAATTAAACCCGGTACTAAAAAACTGGCGTAACTAACTCCTTGATAAATTTCAATATTACCAGACAAAACTGATGAAAATACCAACAAATACAGTAATACAGTGACAATCGGCGCAAGTAAAGTTTGAGTCGAAACTTTGAGAAATCGCCACATTTCTTTTTTAAATAAGGTATATAATCCGTACAAATTCATACACTTGTTTCCTTACGAGTGATGCTCATAAAAACTTCTTCTAATCCCGGCTCTTGAGTGTGCAAATCAACAAAATGAATCTTGGCATGGCGTAAACTTTCTAGCACTGCGTTCACTGTATCGTGTTCTCGGTGCAGGCGCAGTACCAATTGATTATCGTGAAAACTCTGGATTTTATCTTGTAAAGACTCAGGTATTTCCGCCATATTTTCTAAACTTAAACATAATAAACGATAAGGATAACGATCTAATAATACTTTTTTATCATCTAATGCAACCAATTCACCATGATTTAAAATTGCAATGCGATCACATAAAGCCTCAGCTTCCTCCAGATAATGCGTAGTTAATACAATGGTGTGACCTTTATCATGTAAGCGTGTCGCAAATTGCCAAAGCATTTTACGCAACTCAATGTCTACGCCTGCGGTTGGCTCGTCCAGCACAACAACGGGTGGTTGATGTACCAAAGCTTGACCGATTAGTACACGTCGTTTCATTCCGCCGGATAATTCAAACATATTGGTATTAGCTTTGTCGCTAAGGCTTAAAATTTCTAATAATTCATCAAGCCAAACTTCATTTTCGCGCCCTAAACCAAAGTAGCCTGATTGTAAACGTAATAATTCTTTAACGGTAAAAAATGGATCATAAACTAATTCTTGCGGTACAACACCTAATGATTGGCGTGCTTGTCGCCACTGTTTACGCACATCGTAACCTTTAATGTGGACAGTGCCCTTAGTTGGTTTAACTAATCCAGCCATAATATTAATTAAAGTGGATTTGCCAGCACCATTAGGTCCCAATAAACCAAAAAAACTACCTTCTGGAATATCAAAATCTATATTTTTTAAAGCATGTAGCTGTTTATAATGCTTGTGAATTTGTTGAATCGTAATTGCGGACATGGTTTTAATTCTGCTTGAGCGAATCCTCTTTAATATCGTGCCATTTGAGTAAAACTTAACATTATCGGTTATCATAACATCAATTTGCAAAATAAACAGGGTGTAATTATGGATAAAATTTCCTTACGTGGTGTTAAAACGCACAATTTGAAAAATATTGATTTAGAATTGCCCCGCGATAAATTAATTGTCATTACAGGGCTTTCAGGTTCGGGTAAATCTTCATTAGCGTTTGATACCATCTACGCGGAGGGACAACGTCGTTATGTCGAGTCGCTATCGGCGTATGCTCGGCAATTTCTGTCTATCATGGAAAAACCGGATGTAGAGCATATTGAGGGTTTATCTCCCGCAATATCAATTGAACAAAAATCTACCTCACACAATCCACGTTCCACCGTTGGCACAGTAACGGAAATTCACGATTATTTACGTTTATTATACGCTCGTGTCGGTACACCAACCTGTCCTCATCATGATATTACACTTGAAGCACAAACCATTAGCCAAATGGTAGATGAAGTTTTAACGTTAGCTGAAGATACTCGTTTAATGTTACTTGCACCGATTGTTAAAAATCGTAAGGGCGAACACGTACAATTACTAGAATCTTTGCGAACACAAGGTTTTATTCGCGCTATGATTGATGGTGAAGTGCTGGAGTTAGATAATGTAAAAAAATTAGATTTTCGTAAAAAACATACAATTGAAGTGATAGTAGATCGTTTTAAAGTACGTGGTAATTTAAAACTGCGTTTAAGTGAATCTTTTGAAACAGCACTTAATTTAGCTGATGGCATTGTTAAAGTCGTATTTATGCAAGATTTGGAGAAAGAAGCAATGTTATTTTCAGCAAAATTTGCTTGTCCTATCTGCAATTACAGCATTACTGAATTGGAACCGCGTCTTTTCTCTTTTAATAGTCCACAAGGTGCGTGTCCGGATTGCGACGGCTTGGGAATGAAGCAATTTTTTGATCCCGATAAAATTATCATGGATAAAAATTTAAGTTTACAAAATGGTGCAATTCGTGGCTGGGATAGTAAAACACCATATTATTACCAAATATTACAGGCTTTAAGTATTCATTATCAATTTGATTTAGAAAGTATTTTTAGTGATTTAGTCGATGAAATAAAAGATATTATTTTATATGGGAGTGGTGCGGAACAAATCAAATTTACTTATCGCAATGAAAGCGGTTCACAGTTTGTCAAATTAAAATCATTTGAGGGCGTGATTCCGAATATGCAGCGTCGTTATAGAGAGACCGATTCGCAAGCGGTTCGGGAAGATTTGCTTAAATTTATGAGCCATAAACTTTGCGAAACCTGCGAGGGAACGCGCTTGAATTTGTCGGCACGACATGTATTTATTGCTGGAAAAAGCTTGCCATATATCAATCAGCTTTCAATTAAACAGAGTTTTGAATTCTTTAAAAATATACAATTAGACGGGAAAAAAGCGGAAATTGGGCAAAAAATTATTTTTGAGATTCAGCAACGGCTTGGTTTTTTGGTGAATGTGGGTTTAGATTATCTTAGTTTGGGTCGTAGTGCGGACACTTTGTCAGGTGGTGAGGCTCAACGCATTCGCCTAGCTAGCCAAATTGGCGCGGGATTAGTTGGTGTAATGTATGTGCTGGATGAGCCGTCAATTGGCTTGCATCAACGTGATAATGAACGTTTACTTGATACATTATTTCATTTACGCGATTTGGGTAATACTGTAATTATGGTCGAACATGACGAGGATGCCATTCGCAGTGCAGACCATATTGTGGATATTGGTGTTGGTGCTGGTGTGCATGGTGGTCGTGTTATCGCACAAGGTTCAGTAAAACAAATTATCAAAAATAAGGAATCACTGACAGGTCAATATTTATCAGGTAAATTGAAGATTGAAATACCAAAACAACGTCAGCCTTATAATGCTGAAAAAGTGCTTAAATTAATCGGTGCAACCGGAAATAATTTAAAATCGGTCAATTTAGATATTCCAATTGGATTATTTACTTGTATAACAGGTGTTTCTGGTTCTGGAAAATCTACTTTAATTAATGATACCTTGTATCCATTAGTAGCTAATATTTTGAATCGCGCTAATTTGGATGTCGCACCTTATCAAGAAATTAAAAATATAGATTTATTGGATAAAGTTGTGGACGTTAATCAAAGTCCTATCGGACGTACACCGCGTTCTAATCCTGCGACTTATACCGGCATTTTAACGCCAATTCGGGAACTGTTTGCGGGTACACAAGAAGCCCGTTCGCGTGGTTATAAGCAAGGACGATTTTCATTTAATGTCAAAGGTGGACGCTGTGAGGCGTGTCAGGGTGATGGGTTGATTAAGGTTGAAATGCACTTTTTACCTGATGTGTATGTAACTTGTGATGTGTGCAAAGGTCGGCGTTATAATCGTGAAACATTAGAAATCGAATATAAAGGTAAAAATATCTATCAAGTGTTGGATATGACGGTAGAGGATGCTTTAGTATTTTTTGATGCAATTCCAGTAGTTAAGCGAAAATTGCAGACTTTACTGGATGTGGGATTATCGTATATTCGTTTGGGGCAAAATTCTGTCACTTTGTCAGGTGGTGAGGCGCAACGAGTTAAATTAGCAAAGGAATTGTCTAAACGTGATACAGGCAAGACTTTGTATATTTTGGATGAACCGACTACAGGGCTGCATTTTCATGATATTGCGCAATTATTGAAAGTTTTGCACCGTCTGCGTGAACATGGTAACACGATTGTAGTCATTGAACATAATTTAGATGTCATTAAAACCGCAGATTGGATTATTGATTTAGGTGTCGAAGGTGGGCAAGGTGGGGGGGAGATTATTGCGACGGGTACGCCCGAACAGGTGGTAAATGTGGACGCATCACATACCGGGCAATTTTTAAAAAAGATATTATTAAGTTAGTGTTAATGAAATATTCAATAATCGTCTTTGGGAGCGGCAACACCATACTCCCAAATGAAATTTTAAGGCTCATTGGGGCGCGCACATCAAAATTTTAATAAAACTGCTCCCCAAGTAAATCCGCCTCCAATTGCTTCTAATAACAACGTATGTCCTTTTTGAATTCGTCCATCACGGACTGCAACATTTAACGCTAATGGTACGGATGCCGCTGAAGTGTTACCGTGCTCTGCAACTGTTATCACCACTTTTTCTATCGGTAAATGTAATTTTTTTGCGGTTGCACTGATAATGCGTAAATTGGCTTGGTGTGGTATAAACCAATCAACTTCATTTGCGTGCATATTGTTTTCTGTGAGCACATTTTCCACTACTTTGCTCAACTGCGAGACGGCAAATTTAAAGACCTCGCCACCATTCATCACCGTAAAGCCACAACCGACGATTTCACCCTGATTGACTTGACCATTAACAGTTAAAATGTCATTATAACGTCCGTCCGCATGAAGACGAGTAGATAAAATCCCTGTTTCATCACTCGCTGCTAATACCACCGCCCCCGCGCCATCACCAAATAATACACAAGTGCCTCTATCTTGCCAGTCTAAAATCCGTGAGTAGCTCTCTGCACCGATGACTAAAGCCCGTTTCGCGCTACCCGTTTTAATAAATTTTTCCGCCGTACTTAAAGCGTAGATGAAACCACTACACACCGCTTGTATATCAAATGCAGGTGCGCCAATGCAGCCTAAGCGTGCTTGTAATAAACAGGCAGTGCTAGGATAAATTCTGTCAGGAGTGGTTGTGGCTAATATGATGAGATCAATCTCTTCAGGCTGGCATTGCGCCATATCTAGTGCTTGACGTGCGGCATGTTCTGCCATATCACAAGTAGACTCATTTTCACCTGCGATATGCCGTTGTTTAATCCCCGTACGCCCAGTAATCCATTCATCACTGGTATCAACGATTTTTTCTAAATCAGCATTGGTTAGGATTTTTCGGGGTAAATAACCACCTGTACCAATAATGCGTGCATATTGACCTCCCTTGTCTTGATACATTAAGCAACTCCATTTTTTTAATTTCGTGTCAATAATACAGCCAATTGATTACTAATCCGTGTAGGCACATTCTTTTCTACTTCGACAATTGCCTCCCTAATTGCCTGAGAGAATGCCAAGACATCCGCGCCACCATGACTTTTGATAACAATTCCGCGCAAACCGAGTAAACTCGCACCATTATAGCGACGTGGGTCAATTTTTCGTTTTAAATTTTTAATTACGGGCAAGGCAATGAGAGCAGCTAGGTGGGCATATAAATTTTGGGTAAAACTTTGTTTAGCATAATAAGTAATCATCTTTGCCACACCTTCGCTGGTTTTTAGCGCGACATTACCGACAAAACCATCACATACAATCACATCAGCAGTGCCTTTGAAAATATCATCACCTTCAACAAAACCAATGTAATTAATCGGTAATTCAGCCAATAATTTAGCTGTTTCCTTTACTTGCTCATTACCTTTGATTTCTTCTTGACCGATATTTAACAATCCAATTTTAGGATTATTAATATTATCCACAGCACTGGTTAATACTGAACCCATAACTGCAAATTGTAGTAAGTGTTCGGAAGTACTGTCCACATTCGCCCCTAAATCTAGCATGTGGGTATGTCCATTCATAGTTGGAATGGTAGTGATGATTGCGGGACGGTCAATGCCGGGCAAAGTTTTTAATACATAGCGTGCCGTTGCCATTAATGCACCGGTATTTCCGGCACTGACACACGCATCTACCTCACCTGTTTTAACCAAGTTAATCGCTATACGCATAGAAGAATCTTTTTTCTTTTTTAATGCAAGCGAAGGTTTTTCATCCATTTCCACGACTTGGGAAGCATGATGAATAGTGATACGTTGTGCCAATTGGACAGGTAGCTTTCCCAGTTTTTGCTTTAATACATCAGCATCTCCAACCAACGTAAGATACAAGTTTTTGTATTCACGGAGAATTTGAAGCGCGGCGGGGACAGTGACATCCACACCAAAATCCCCACTCATCGCATCTAAAGCAATACGAGGCATCAAGTCTTAATCGTCCTTGCTAGGTAAAATTTTACGACCGCGATAGTAGCCGTCAGGTGAGATGTGGTGACGTAAGTGTACCTCACCTGTTTGCGTATCTTCTGTTAATGTTACAGCGCGCAACGCATCATGCGAGCGACGCATACCACGTCTTGAAGGTGATTTTTTATTCTGTTGAACAGCCATTGAATTACTCCGAATTGTTGAAGGTCATAAACCCTTTAACTACTTTTTAAATTTTTTAATGAACCAAATGGGTTATTTTGTTCTCTAAATTTATCCCATGTTTCGACTTGTTGATATTGATTATCAGGACAAACGTCATGAAAAGCGACAATAGGCAAGGCTAAAATCAGCTCGTCTTCTACAAGTGAGATTAATTGAACCGGATTATGTTCTAGCTCTAAAGCTTCATATCCATCAGGTAAGTCATCTTCTGTAAGTTGTTGAGTTAATAGCATTAACCCAATATTCTGATTAATTACCCACATCACAGGCTGCAAACAACGCTGACAAACAAGCCCCACGGTCGCTCTAATCCAACCTTGGATAAATGTTCGTTTATCATTGTCTTGGGTAAAAGACCATTCAAAGGTAGCTTCACCTTGTTTATCGTACAAGCCATTTTGTAAACGTGGCATGTCTTCAAAACTTATTTCACCTTTTAGAACAACCGATTGCTGCGCAAGGTGAATGGGGTCTATTTGCTTGGGTAACATGAGGCGTGGATTCTATAATAAATATGATTGCTTATCAAGCAGGCATTCTCAATTCAGTGGTTCTTACTTTGCTGACTTTGCTGACTAAAATGTAGTCTTGCGGCGTTTTTAGTAAAATTAACCCCGTTAAATTCTACCAATTTATGGATAGGATGCGCTATGCTACAAAATTTGTTGCAAACTACGCATATCGCACATATTTGTACACCTGAATCATTCAAAAATATTATTTCATTTAGGAGTTACGCAGTTGAAGTGTCAATCAATTGATTTTTCCACGTTTTTCCTCATCCAACGGAGACCACTGGGACGAGGAGCGAGGAAACGAGACAATCATTCAAAAAATATTATTCTATTGCACAAATATTGAGAGAAAACATGTCGTACAGCCAATTTTCTTTACCCACAATAATCAAAACATTTAATCTCACAATGATTGAAAAAGTCACTTTATTTGAAATGCTAACACCTTTTTCCCATTCTGCGGTTTTAAAAGAAATTTTGGACTATAACGTGCCGCTAGCCATCGCTAACAATACAGAAAAAGCGCGTTCAGAAATGATTGTTGTACCTATTCTACTTGATTTAAAAAAGAATTTATCAACGCAAATTAGCTTATTTTCAGGGGTTGAATTTAATGTTGATGCGGAAAAAGGTTTAGTTGGTTTTTGCGACTTCATCATTAGCCAATCGCCTGAACAACTCTTTGTTAATGCACCAGTTATTATGTTAGTCGAGGCTAAAAATGATAATATCAAGAATGGGCTAGGACAATGTATTGCGGAAATGCTTGCAGCACAACAGTTTAATCAGCAGGAGCAAAATAATATTGATGAAATTTATGGTGTAGTAACAACTGGTACAATTTGGCAATTTTTGCGTTTAAAAAATAGAACTATCGAAGTTGAGCTTAAAGAATACTATTTATCAGAACTTGATAAAATTTTAAGCATTCTAACCATGATTTTACAAAAATAAATAGATAGGAGTCACGCATTGATACAGTAACATACTATAAAATCAATGGGTTGGTAGTATGTTCTTTAGTAGAAATTGTATATTTTTCGATTATAACTTATTAATTTTAGAAAAATAAAACTTATCAATGCGTCAATCCTATTCCATAGAAGATACCAAAAAATATTTTAGTGCGATCGCCTCACAAATAGTTAATATTAATCTTTCTTATCAAATAAATTTTTGTTATGATGCGATGCACCAATATAATAATCATTGGGGATGCACATTATGTTAGCTATAAAAACACCTCAAGAAATTTATCAAGCAGCCTTAGAAACTGGTGAATTTTGTCAGGATGCTGCACAGGCTAAAGCGGTTGAACAAACGCAACGATTGTACGAAGATTTACTGAGCACGCTACATGAACCAAAATTACAACTATATGATTTATGGCAAATATTATGGAAACGCCATACTAAAAAAACAGTAAAGGGTTTGTACCTTTGGGGTGGTGTTGGTCGTGGTAAAACCTACTTAGTAGATAATTTTTATCATACTTTACCGTTCAAAAACAAATTACGTTTGCATTTTCACCGTTTTATGCAGCAAGTACATAGCGAGTTAAAACAATTAAAAGATATTCAAAATCCGCTAATTTTAGTTGCACAACGTTTTGCGAAACAAACGCAAGTATTGTGTTTAGATGAGTTTCAGGTACTGGACATAACTGATGCAATGCTTTTAGGTGGTTTATTACGCGAATTATTTGAGCAAGGTGTGACTTTAGTTGCCACTTCCAACGTGCATCCAGATGATTTGTATAAGGATGGTTTGCAACGCGAGCGTTTTTTACCTGCGATTGATTTATTAAAAAATAGCACTAGAATAATTAATCTCGACAGCGGTGTAGACTATCGTTTGCGAGCATTAGAAAAAGCTGAGATTTACCATTTTCCACTGGACGCGGTGGCTGAACAAAATATGCAACGTAGTTTCACGAGGATTGCGCCTAATTTCCCTGTTTTTGGTGATAGCATTAAACTGTATGAACGAGAAATCCCGACTGTTCAATTAGCAGGTCAAGTGATTTGGTTCGATTTTCACGTACTGTGCGACGTGCCACGTGGTACAGCGGATTATATTGACATTGCAACCTGTTATCACACTGTTTTTATTAGCGGTGTACCGAGTTTGGGCGATGCAGAAAACGATTTAGCACTACGATTTATAAATTTAGTAGATGAGTTTTATGACCGTAATGTTAAATTAATTATTGCAGCAGCAGAACCCGTAGAATTTCTATACACAGGTAAACGCCTTGCGTTTCAATTTCAGCGCACATTAAGCCGGCTGCAAGAAATGCAATCGCATGAATATTTAGCGCGAGAGCACAAAATTTAGTATGATTTATAAAAATTATAAAAAATGAAATTTTACTTTACTAAAAAGCAGTTTTCTACGCCTAAATAAACTTGGTGTTCAATTAATAATTAGGTAACTTTTAAATAGGCAAAATTATAACACTAATTAAAAAATGATTCTGTTGTAAAACGTTGAATTTTTATTGAATTTGACCAGTAATCAGTGGGTAAGCCTGCTTTGCGTTTTAATTGATGTAAAAAATCTTGTGGATTAGATAATGATTTCCAAATTGTAGGTAAAAACATCCCCTTGTAGCTTTTATCTTCCAATACCAAACCATCAACATTAGGGCGTAATTGTCGTATCACATCCTGCTCTGAATCAAATTGCATTAACTCAAGTTCACTTAAAATTGAAATATGTACCGTTAATAAAGCATAATCTCTGGATTGGAGTGGTGGGAAATGCGTATCTTCAAATGCGGCAACATACGCATGATTTGCAACTTCTTCGATTAAAGTTTGATTACCAACCAATGCACCAATACTACCACGTAAATTATGTTGTACTTCTAGGGTAACAAAACAAGCTCTTACTTGTTGTAATTCAATTGGATAGTCAACAGGATTCACATTTAAAGTCTGTCCGAATTCCAAACCCTGCTTAATTGCAGTACGAGCTATTTGTAGCAAAATTTTATGATGTTCTGGGTTTAAAGACATAATATCTATCCAAAATAGATTGCTTAAAAAAATTATTTCAAAATTAAATACGCGAGATTACAACACTTTTTGATACGATGACAAACAAAATCCTAATTTATAGACTAAACTCCCCCAATAAGTGCATTAGTCAAAAAAGGTTGTAATACATCAGTAATTAGTTTACTAGCGGCATTATTGCCCACTAGCTCACCATCTTTTAAGGAAATTTTAATTGTAAAATTATAACTTTCTCCATTTGGCTTTATTTCTGCCTTTGCGACCCACTGCTGAATGAGTTGTATCGCTTGCTGCTGGTCAATATCAAATAACTGACTTATCCATTTTTGAATATTATTTTGAGTAAACGTAAAATTAAGTTTCACATCACCGCTTAAAGCCGAGAGTAAAGCCTGTTGATCAAAAAAATGCATAAGTCGTGAACCGTCAATTGCGAATGTTATAAAACCATACAACTTATTAGTCAATTCACTATTTTCGTCGCCTAACAATATACTAAAATCTTCACCATCACTTAAACCACTTATTTCAATTTTTGGCGACTTTTGGATGATTTTTGGTATTACTTCCAAATATTTGTCAAATAAAGCGAAACTAGATAATACAGCATCTTGATTATTCAATAAATTTTTATCAACCTGTTCAATAAGTTGTTGTAATTTTAACAGCGCATCAGCATCCAATTTTTTTACTGTCAAAGATAATTTTGTAGTTAATTTTTCATCTAAAAATTTAGGTATATATAATCGTTCTAAATTGATATTAACGCTAGATTTCACCGTATTGCTGGTAGCAAGCTCTGATAAAATTGCAAATTTTAAATACTCGAATTGACTAGAGAAGCCTGCTCTATTCAGAGTTGCATCTTTTAAATTAATGTAAAAATTCGATAATTGTAATTCGTTTTCATATATAGTAGAGCGATTATTATATTTCACATTATGAGCTTCAAACGTAAAATTATTAGACTTTGCCTTTAAATTTGCATCAATTTCGTTTTGAATCAACTCACAAGCTGATTGGCTAGTAAAAACAGATTTGCAATCTCCACCTTTTGCAGTACACTCAAACCCCTGATCAGAAATGTAAAGTTTTTCCAACCAAATATCAGCTTCTATTGGCTGTAATGCCCTGATATTAATAAATTTTTGCCAATCTTCTAATCTACTAGAGTAAGCTTGTGGTAGGAAAAATTTCATACCAGTATCCCGTGCTTTAAATTCAACTGCTAGTTCTGTCATATTCAATATTTTTGCCTCAAATTCGGAATGTAAATTCTGATAACACAAATTTTGTAAAGTTGAATTAATTTTTAGCGGTAAATATTGTTCTGTTAATAAGTTATTACTCAAGTATAAATATTGCAATAATAATATTTCTGCCCCACTTTGGTAGCTAAATTTAGGCAGATTAAGCTTAGTTTCTAAATTAGGTTTAGCATTCGGGTTTAAGTAGTAATGTGCAGAAAGTTCACTAGGTTCAAGTCTAGCAACAAAATCATCAAATATATTGATTTCTAAGCCATTAACGTTTACATTACTTTTCCAAGTAGTAAATTTATGATTAAATTCCATTTCACCGCTCAAACCGTTCCAATCAATTATACCAGATGCTTCACGATGCCAATGCGAAGGAATGCCAAATACTGCTTCACCGCTACCATCAGTATTTAGTTCACTTTCGACCCACAGCGTTGGTAATGCACCCAAATTTTTATACTCAGGTAATTCAAGAAAAGATTGAATCTTAGCGTTTATATCTAAATTTTTATTTTTTTTATGAAAATTAGCGTAAAGTTCTGAAAAGTGTTGGGTGACGGAAGTGAAATTTTGCCAAATTAATTGTGCAACGCTCTGCTCTTCGTTAATAATAATCTCTTGACTGATCTGGTGTTCAATAAAAGTAGATTGCTCATTTGCAAACCCATTGATTATCCAGCTAAAAAGCAAGAAATAAAGTAATTGTTTCATTATAAAATCCTTTATTAATAGCAATATGGACAGTTTGACATTTTTTTGATGAATTGTTAACAATGATTGATACTTTTTCTTGAATATAAATTTTAGTAAATTTTACATTCAAATTTAACTTTATGATTTATTTATTTAAAAAACTAAATTTTTTCCTTAGAGTATGGCAGCATTTTCAAACTCTATTTACATCATACCAGCAATTTTAGATAGAAGTTACGCAGTTCAAATAAAAATTTGCCTCTATTCAAAGCGTTGTATTTTTGTGCTAATTCATAATAATTTAATAAAATCAATAATTAACACTTAAACTGCATAATTTCTACATCTAAAAATGTGGAAAAATGATATTTAAACCCTCATTCGTTGGAGGCAAGCAAAATTAACCATGCAAACCAATTCCAGAAAACTCATTAATTTCGATTTTTACACTAACGCTCATTACTGAGTGATGAGCGTTTTTTACGTGGTTTTATTGATAAATCCAACGATAGACTTCTAAATTTTTTCCCTGACAACACCCTTTACTACATGCCTCAATATGCGTATGTTGTACTTTACCCTTATATATCCAATGGTTAAGCATTGTTTGCACTAATTCAGGTTCAGCGCGGAAATGATTTGCTAAATCTGTCAGAGTTGTCTGTTTGTGTGTCATTAAATAAGCTTTGAGTTGGCGTAAATCCATAACAGTCTCCTAAATTGATGAGAATTATTGTCAAATAATAATTGTTCTTATTTAAACTGTCAAATATTGAAATCAGCGTAAACATTCATATTTAAACTGGTAATTTGTCTTTTTAAACTCAAGGATAGAATATGCGTTATTTAATTCTTATTACAATGATATTCAATTTATCCCACGCTTTTGCTGCTGCTCAACTGGACGCTAGTCTGGAGCAATATCAAATTGGGATTGGCGAAAAAGTCAATTTACACATCACCTTATCGCAATTTTCTGATCCTGTCGTTGAGCAACCCGATATTTCTGTGTTACAAAATGATTTTAAGATTTATGGCTCGAGGGTTCAGCAATCTTCCACTATAATAAACGGTCGAATAAGCCAAGAAATAAGTTGGATTTATAGCATTGAACCATTAAAACAAGGTGAGCTAACTATTCCTAGCATTAGTTTAAAAACAACTGCTGGCGTTTTGAGTACCAAAACATTAAAATTACAAGTTTCTCAAGCAGGCGCACCACGCCAAGATGGTATTGAGTTGCAAGTTAAAGCTGCAAACTTAAATCCCTATTTATACGAGCCAATATATGTTAAATTGCGCCTGTCACATTTAGGCGATTTACGTGATCCAGAGCCTGTGCTACCTAATAATATCGGTGTAGTGTTTGAGAATATCTCTAATATGTCAGCAAAAAAGGAAGTAATTAATGGTAGAACAATGATTGTACATGAAATAGAATACTTACTTACACCTATGCAAAGCGGTTTAATTAACTTAAATTTAATAAAAATGCAAGCCTCAAAATTAGATCGTAGTCATAATAGACAATTTGGTGGTTTTTTTGGTTTTGATAGTTATCAACCAGTTGTTATTACGGCTGAACCGATTGAATTAAATGTAAAAACACCTGATCCTAGTCAAGCGCAAAATTGGTTACCACTATTAAACTTAAAATTAGATACTACATGGGAAAGTGATATTGAACAGCCTGTAACAGTTGGTATGCCGTTAATTCGTACCATTAAAATCATTGCAAGCGGCATGGGTGGTCAACCCTTTCCAGATTTAGAAAAATTAATCACAGGTAATAATGATTTTCGTATTCGCCATTCCAAACCTGAAATAGAACGTAAACTTATCGCTAATACTTATATTCCAGCAACATTTATTACCCAATCATTAAGTATTATTCCATTAAAAATAGGGCAAGTAACCATTCCTAAATTACGCATTCCTTGGTGGGATACCAATGCACAAAAACTATCTTGGGCTGAAATACCAGAGCAAATTTTAATGGTACAAGCCAATCCGAACGAAATTTTACAAACTCAGGCAACTCCAGTAAATGCGCAATCTAACATTCCTGCGACACCAACTACTACGCCAACTAAAATTATCGTAATATCACAATCATTAAACCCAATTCAATTCAGTTTACTTGGCATGTCTATTATTGCTTTACTTATTGCATTATTCCAATCTTGGTGGAAAAAACAGCCTAATACGTCAAAAGTAACAACTATAGATCATAACACATTGTCACAAAAACAATTTAAACAGCAATTATCTAATGCACTCACAGCACAACAAATACAAGTATTATTACAACAATTTGCTCATGAACAATGGCAACTGCCTAAAAATAGTGCGTTAAATCGAATAGGAAAATTTATGCAGCAACAATATACATATGGTGAAAAATTAGCAGAATTACTAAAAATTTTGGAAAAAGCTTTGTATGCTGAACAAATAACATTTGATTTAGCTCAATGGAAACAAGATTGGCTTATTATATGGAAACAAGCCCGTCCAATATCTGATAAAATGGAAAAAATCCCGTCAAGTATTGGTTCATTAAATCCAGTGTAACCCGTGTATTTTAATTATATTGCGCGATTTTTTTTACGTTATTAGTACAATCTAAAGAGTTTTAACAATGACAACCTACATTCAAAATCACGACTTTGGGATCAGCACAATTGATACAGGTTTTTTGCGAGCAGGTCTTGCTTCAAGTCATTTACTTGTTCAAAATCAACATGCTGCATTGATTGATGTTGCAACAACGCTTTGCGTACCGCGTTTACAGCAAGCGTTGCAAGTACAACAAATTGCGCCGGAGAATGTAGATTATATTATTGTGACTCATGTGCATTTGGATCATGCAGGCGGGGCGGGTCAATTAATGCAATTATATCCAAACGCTAAACTAGTCGTACACCCACGCGGCAGTCGGCATTTAATTGATCCAAGTCGGTTGATTGCAGGTGCAAAAGCAGTGTACGGAGAGGAAGTATTTGCACGGGATTACGGTGAAATTGTACCCGTTGATAAAGATCGTGTTATCGAAGCAGTGGATGAATTTACCTTAAATTTTCATGGGCGTGAGCTATTTTTTATCGATACGCCCGGTCATGCTAAACATCATTTTTGCGTTTATGATTCGCTATCAAATAGTTTTTTCACTGGTGATACGTTTGGTATCGGTTATCAAGATTTCATTACGGATGAAGGACGTTTTTTATTCGCTTCGACTACGCCGGTACAATTCGATCCGCAAGCAATGCGAAACTCAATACAACACATGTTGACTTATCAACCACAATATATGTTTTTAACGCATTTTGGCAAGGTTGAAAATGTGGTAAAAATGGCTGAACAGCTATTGCAAAACTTAGACAAGCAAGTTGAATTAATTGAGCATTACGCTGATGCTGGCGTTGAACGACATTCATTATTGAAACAGGCTTTAACGCAATATTTTTTATCAGAATTAAAAACAATTAATTGCGCTATGCCCGAGAAAACATGTCTTGCGCTACTCAAAATGGATATTGAATTGAATGCACAAGGTCTAACAATCTGGTGTGATAGTAGAAAGTAAATTAATAGCCTCCTTAAGGCGTTGCAGCCTGCCTATTCCTTGCTTGAAATATAGAAAATAATACCAATATCCAGTAGGTTCAAAAAAATAGCTGAAAATTTAAGGAGTTTCATAATGTTTATCAAAGAAATTGAGCCTATGGAGTTAGATGAGTGGCTAAAACAAGAACCACCACCAAAACTAGTTGATGTGCGCACACCACAAGAAATGGCACAAGCTTCAATCGCTAATGCAGACCCTTTGCCGCTCGTTGCATTGCCTTTACGTTTCAACGAAATTCCCAATGATGAAAAAGTCGTATTTTATTGTCGTACTGGTGCGCGTTCTGGACAAGCATGTATGTTTATGGAACAGCAAGGTTATAAAAATGTTTATAATTTACGTGGTGGCATCGTCAGTTGGGCGCGACATGGTTTACCCATTCAACCGATGATAATTTGATTTTGCCTATGTTGTTTACTTGAGATGCTAAAGAATATTTTGTTGCGCATTGCATCTGGTGTGTAGAATCAAAATTAATAAAAAAACAAATCTGTTTAATTTTATCGTGCTGTGCGTTACGATTTAAGATCGTTTTTTTAAATTCTAAATGCTATAAAAAATTCATCATTATCAATAAAAGGATGTTTCATGGCTTTGCTGCAAATCGCTGAACCCGGACAATCTACTGCCCCACATCAACATCGTTTTGCTGCTGGCATCGATTTGGGCACAACAAATTCACTGGTTGCAACCGTGAGGAGCGGCATAGCTGAAACGCTACCTGACCTACAACAGCGTCATATTTTACCTTCTGTGGTTTATTACTCGGCTTCACAGTCACCTATCGTCGGATATGAGGCAAAACAATATGCTCTAACCGATCCATTTAATACGATTGCATCAGTTAAGCGTTTAATGGGTCGTGGATTAAAAGATGTAAAAACCATTGGTACGAACTTACCTTATGAATTTACCACTGGTGAAGGTATGCCAATGATTCATACCGCAGTAGGTAATATTAGCCCGGTGCAAGTGTCTGCGGAGATTCTTAAAACCTTGAAACAACGCGCTGAAAACAGTTTAGGTAATGAATTAACCGGTGTGGTGATGACGGTGCCTGCTTATTTTGATGATGCACAGCGTCAGGCAACCAAAGATGCTGCACAACTTGCAGGTTTAAACGTTTTACGTCTACTTAATGAACCAACGGCTGCCGCCGTAGCGTATGGCTTAGATCAGCAAGCTGAAGGTATTTTTGCTATTTATGATTTAGGTGGTGGCACATTTGATATTTCTATTTTACGTTTACAACGTGGTGTGTTTGAAGTAATGGCGACGGCAGGCGATTCTGCGCTAGGCGGTGATGATATTGACCAGCAGATTGCGCAGTGGATAATGCAACAAGCTGGTATCGCTGTAAATGTCGCGCAGCAACAAATTCGTGAATTATTAGACATTGCACGTTATGCAAAAGAAGCGTTGACCGAGCAGCAACAAATTGAAATTCAAGTACAAGGTTGGCAAGGTATTTTAGATAGAAATCAATTACATGAATTAGTTGATCCATTAATTCAAAAAACGTTAGCACCTTGTCGTCGTGCATTACGTGACGCGGGCGTGCAGATTGAGGAAATTAATGCAGTGGTAATGGTCGGTGGTTCGACGCGGATGCCGCGAGTACGTGAAAAAGTAGGCGAATTTTTCAAATCTACGCCGCATACTGATATTGATCCAGATAGAGTAGTCGCTATTGGAGCAGCGATTCAAGCCGATATATTAATTGGCAATAAATCTGGTGATGAGATGCTATTGTTGGATGTGATTCCGCTGTCATTGGGTTTGGAGACTATGGGCGGATTAGTTGAGAAAATTATTCCGCGTAATACAACGATTCCCGTTGCGCGAGCACAGGATTTTACCACGTTTAAAGACGGTCAAACTGCAATGGTCATTCATGTATTGCAAGGTGAACGCGAATTAGTAACAGATTGCCGTTCATTAGCCCGTTTTGAATTACGTGGCATTCCCCCAATGGTTGCAGGAGCTGCACGTATTCGGGTTACATTTCAAGTAGATGCGGATGGTTTACTCAGTGTTTCCGCTCAGGAAGAGACAACGAGTACACGCAGCGAAATTAATGTAAAACCTTCGTATGGTTTAAGCGATAGTCAAATTGAAACCATGCTTAAAGATTCGATGGGTCATGCGCAAGATGATGTTAATACACGCAATTTACGTGAGCAACAAGTTGAGGCGGAACGTGTAATACTCGCTTTACAGGCTGCATTATCAGCGGACAGTGAATTGTTATCTGCGCAAGAATTGAGTATGATTAAACAGGCTCTACAAGCATTAGATCAGGTTAGACATGGTACTGATATTAAATTAATTAAACAAACAATGGACAAACTTGATCAATTAACACAAACCTTTGCAGCACGGCGCATGGATAATAGTATCCGTAAGGCAATGCGCGGTCACAAAATTGATGAATTTTCAGGAGAGTAATCCCCAATGCCAAAAATTACCTTTTTAGCTCATGAAGTGATTTGCCCTAATGGTAAGGAAATAGAAGCAGATTCGGGCATGAGCATTTTAGATGCAGCATTATTAAATGGTATTGAGTTAGAACATGCTTGTGAAAAATCGTGTAGTTGTACGACATGTCATGTAATTATCCGCGAGGGATTTGATTCGTTGGAAGAGGCGAGCGAATTGGAAGAGGATATGTTAGATAAAGCTTGGGGTTTGGACGCAGAATCACGTTTAAGCTGTCAGGCGATTGTAACAGATGAAGATTTAGTAGTAGAAATTCCTAAATATACGGTCAACATTGTGAGTGAAAACCACTAGATATTGATTTAAAATTCACGTTACGCAAAAGTTGTATTTTAAAGATTTAGTGTTCTACAACAGATGCGACTCGTGTCACAAACTTACAATTAAATACGGAATAAATCCAATATGAAACAAATATTAATCTTGCTAACTTTCACGGTGATGGTGCTATCTTCTTGGCATAGCCTAGCTGACGACGAGTTACCCATTCTCTCCGATAAGGTGACAGTCATAGATAGTTCATTACTTCGAACGGGTGTTGGAGCTGTAACGTTTCGTGGTGGTACGAAGTTGGCTGATTTTCCAGCACTGACTTTTGCTAATACCAAAATTGGACAAGCATTAGATTTGCGCATAAATGTGGATATATTGGAGAAATTAGCACCAGCTTTTCCGGCAGAAATTCATTTGGTGGTTTATATTGATCATGCCGAGCCATACGTCCTATACACCGATGAGACTGGCACGTTTCAGTTGCAACCTTGGGATGGTGATGCGAGAAGTTTAAACCATCCATTTATGGTGATTGAGGAATATTCTCCAAAATTAGAGGTGCCAATTTTTAGCGGGGCTTTTGACACGACGGGTCTATTATTCATAGAACCATTTATTAAACTTGCTCATGGACAATTATCAGCACGGGCAGAAAAATATGTCATTTTACGAATTAATTCTAATCAACCCGCACAATTGGAAGGTGAATTTATTGCTAAGAGTAGTTTTTTACCAAATCCAGACGGGTTTGGCTTTCCAAATATGCTCACTGCGAGAGATTCTGATTATCCCGCAGAAGATATAATTGCATTACTCGGACGTGAAAAAGCTTGTTATACCGCTCCAGATGGAAGTTGTATTTTAAAGGCTTGGGTAGAACAACTCAGAAATAGCTATATTAGTGAAGTTAAAGATGGAAATTGTTACGGTATGTCAGTTTCTAGCATGATGATAAATCGTGGCATACCATTTAAGGGTAAAACGCTTGTGAGTGATTATCAAGCTGGTGTTAGTCATACCATAGATTTACAGTCAGAAGCCGTGCATGACATGATTTTATTTTTTCAGCAGTCGCAATCTGCTCTTAATGTCAAACCTTATATGTTTGGTGACAAAGTACAAAAACCGTCGGAAGTATTACAAGTTATTATCGACAGTTTGGGCACTGATAACCCTGTCGCTAGTCTGAATGTTATAGACAGTTCTGGTGGACATTCAGTACTACCTTATGCAGTACAAGCTGGCGAGAATGGGGAATTTAAAGTTTACGTTTACGATAATAATTATCCCGATAGTACCAACAAATTTGTAACGATTAATCCAGAACAAGAAACTTGGCAATATGTTGCGCAGTTAAATCCAACTACTCCGCCTCAACAGTACAGCGGCGATTTGTCTAATCTTGGTTCTATATCAGCTATTCCATTATCAGAAATACTTAATCTCAGCCCTGTAAACATAGCAGAAGATGTAGCAGAATTCAAATTTTCTGGCATTGGTTTGCAGATGCTGATTGCAAATGATGATGACCAACGCATTGGTTATGATTTTGATACTAATTTACATATCAACGAGATAGAAGGAGCTGAAATCATACCGACTTTTAGCGTTGGTGCACCGCCTAGTTATAAAGTTCCCGTTATCTTGCCTGAAGAAGAGATTGAAACACCAGAGCAAAAAATGGAAGCCAAATTTAGAGCCATGTTTGAAGTGACTTTAGGAGCGGTAAATACGGCTTCGACAATTAGTAGTAGCAGTTTTTTTATGCAGTTTCATGATTCCATAGTAGAAATAGGTAATATTAGTTTAAACAATGGCGAAATGCTCGATATAGCCGTTAGCCCACTTGCTGATATGGTCGCTATAGCCAGTGATAAAATTGCCAATCAATCTTTAATCGTAAAATTAACCGTTGATAGTGAAACTGACAAAGCAGGTATGATTTATGAGATTAGTGATTTAAAATTGACGGCTAATACTGGCATCATGTTGTTTGCGGACGGGAATACGGCTGAATTAGGTGCAATCAGCTTTCCCATCAAGGAAGGAGAAGTAGAAGATACTGATTTTACTATTTTAGATGCGAGTTCTTACAGCTTGCGCGTTTACAAAAATAGTGCTGCTGGTAAGGCGACCGCAAGACGAGCTAATATAAAATTACCAGTTGGCAGTATTAACAAAATGCGCGTTGACAAATGGGTTGATTATCGTCCAAATCTGCGCACAAGTCATGAAGACAAAGGCGCGATAACAGTTGAAAGAACTGCATTTATTCTACATGTAGACTAAATCAATTCGTTTAAAATACAACTAACTTGGTGAATTTCATCTTATTTGTCTGAATTAGAATTGACTGGATTTTAGAATTTTGGTAACTATTCAGCGTCCCATGCCAATGATGGTTGCCAAACATTTTCAATAAAAAGTCCCATAATTACTTACATTGAGCCGCCCAAACTCAAAAAAATATATTTATTAATCCTTAGGCGTTACGCCGTTCACCTGAAAATTTTACTCTATAGAACCGATTTGAAATCTAGGTTAAGTAGCCAATCTTTTGATAAGAAGC
>CAYMCP010000025.1:0-26382 GCA_964388965.1 uncultured Thiotrichaceae bacterium
TGTCTTTGCAACACACATTATAACCTCAATAGACTTTTTCGGAGTTTTCAGTTATGAAATAGATTCTGAATTGAGAAATAATGCTACGATTATAATGATTTGTGATTTAGGTGGCGGTAAAGGAAAAATCACACATCACTTTTTTCTTCAAGGTTTGAAAAAGCTATTGCTTGCAGAAAGTGTCAACAAATTTAGAGAACAACACAACATCTCTGATCAGCTTTTTGCCCAGATGCAAGCCTATGCTGGAATTGCGTTGGAATAGTTTTTCGGAGTTTTCAGCTGGATAAGTCAGTAGCTGTTGTGGTGCCAAAGGAACTAATGAGATAGTCAATGTAGATTTCTAATATTTCGTTTTTCATGCGGGAAATTTACCACAATTTACCTCTCAGTGCGTAACGTGACATCATAAAAACAATAAGTCAACCTTTAATTTAATTTTTCTCGTTACTGTCATTATAAGCAGTGAAGAAATAGCGGTTTAATAGATAAATTGCTGAAAGAACTACATGGAAAAATGGAGAATTGCGCCAACAGGCAAAAAAATTTTAAGTGGACAAGCTTAATAGATTCATAAGCGTAGGAGTTACGCAGTTCACACGAAAATTTTACTCTATATTTGCAACTCACAATAAATCAGGACGCAGAGCGTCCTTGCTGTCTCCCAACGGAGACCATTGCGCCGGGGAAAAATTTTACTCTATTCAAAGCGTTATATTTTCGTGCTAATTTAGAATAGTCTAACAAAATCAATTGATTAACACTTCAACTGCATAACTCCTAATTGTGATACAATCCAAATCTTTCAAGTCTATATAGGCTAAAACTTCTAACCTAATTTTGTTAGATTTCATTAACTAAAATGTAACAGGATCAGCATGTCATTAACTGCTAGACAATGGCTACAACGAATCCATCAATTACCGCTAACATCAAAAATAAAAATAATGAATGTATGTGGTGGTCATGAACGTGCTATTACTATGGCAGGTTTGCGTACTGTATTACCTGAAAATATTGAGTTAATTCCAGGTCCCGGTTGTCCTGTGTGTATCTGTCCAGAGGAAGATATTTATACAGCTATCCAATTGGCATTAAACGAAAATATCATTTTAGCCGCATTTGGCGATATGTTGCGTGTGCCCATTAATGCACCAAAAAACCAAATTCGCTCCCTAGAGCAGGCAAAAGCGGCTGGTGCGTCTATTCAAGCAATCGCATCACCGCTTGATGTTTTAAAATTAGCGCAACAAGATCGGAGAATTGTATTTTTTGTAACTGGTTTTGAAACCACTACCGCACCTGTTGCCGCTTTATTGGCGCAAGGTATACCCGATAACGTTTTGATTTTACTATCAGCACGCTTGACTTATCCCGCAGTAGAAATGTTACTGTCTACGGGTTTGGCGCGCTTTGACGCTCTGATTGCACCCGGACACGTCGCAACGGTAATGGGCGCAAATGAATGGCAATTTTGTGTAGACAAATATCATTTACCCACTGCGATAGCAGGTTTTGAGTCTGAAAGTCTACTAGCGGCAATTTATTCTGTATTGCGTCAACATTTGGAGAAAAAGCCTTTTTTAGATAATTGTTACTTGCAAGTCGTGACTGCGCAGGGTAATCCGACCGCACAACAATATTTGCGACAAACGATGCACATTATTAATGCAAATTGGCGTGGTATTGGCGACATTGCATATTCTGGATTTGCGCTTAATCAGCAATCGCTCGACGCGAAGCAATACTATACAGGTTATGACCAACAAGCACGACAACACGCAGGAAAAATGCCCGCAGGTTGTGATTGTGCTAAAGTGGTATTAGGACAAATTTATCCAAATCAGTGCAAACTCTATAACACTACTTGTACGCCTAGACATCCCGTCGGTCCTTGCATGGTTTCAGATGAGGGTGCATGTCGAATTTGGCTAAGTCAATAAATTTTTTCTTTAGAATTGCTGGTATACCGACAATGTTACGATTAATCCACTGTCCATTTAGCAACTTAAATTTCCCTACAAATACGGCTTGAGTAATTTACAAATTTGTTCATCGTCAAAATCATCTGCCAATCTGATTATTTTTGTTACAAAGTTTTGTAACCCATTGTTATTATTTAATAATTTAGCAGAATATTCTTTAATAGCCATAATATCTCCGCTCATTGCAAAATTATACAATTGCTCAATATCTTGTGGACCAAGTTTATCAGCTATTATCTGGTCGATGTCCTCATTAAAAACGAGTTCCGATGTTTGCAATTCAGCGTGTTTTTCACTAACTTCCTCATCATAAATCCAAGTTAAATTAAGATGCTGTTGTAATTCAGCTAGTAAAATATCAATTTTAATTGGTTTATGTAAAAATTTATTGCAACCGACCGCTAAAGATGCTTGTTGTTGTTCTTCAAATACGCTTGCAGATAGCGCAATAATAGGGACAGATTCTAGCATAGAATTTTGCCTAGCACGTCGAGTAAATTCAAATCCGTCCAAAACGGGCATGACCAAATCAGTAAAAATTAAATCGGGCAATTCGATACGAATACAATTTAAAGCTTCTTCACCATTTTCTGCTTCGGTGACCAAAAAGCCTAGAGGTTCTAATAATTTTACCAAGATAGAGCAATTTTCCCAGCGATCATCAATTACTAAAATATGCCGCTTTGGACCCTCAAAGCCGATAATAATTCTACTTTCAACATCCGTTTTTTTGGTAACTTCAGAAATAGCAGGCACCGGAAAAGAAAATATGAATCTACTACCATAACCTTCGCTACTGGATACTTTTAGTTCCCCTCCCATCGAATCAACTAAATGTTTAGTAATGGACAAACCTAATCCTGTTCCTTCTTGTTTGGCGTTTAAATAATTACCCACCTGCTGAAAAGGATCAAAAATCACTTTTAAATCCTGTTCAGCTATACCTACACCTGTATCTTCAATTTGAAAATGTAAAATTTGTTTTGCATCAAAATTTATTTTCAAAGTGACTCCACCATATTGCGTAAATTTTACTGCATTACTCAATAAATTAATCACAATTTGGCGCAAACGTTTTTCGTCAGCACGAATGCCTACCGGCAACCGCGATAAAGGTTCATAATTAAATGCAATACCTTTATTTCGCGCTCTAATTTCAAATAATTGGATAATATTGCGTAAAAAATCATCTAAATTAAAATCAATTGGATATAATTCAAAGCGATTGGCTTCAATTTTAGATAAATCCAAAATATCATTAATTAGAGTCAATAAATAATCACCACTGTTATGAATTATATTAATTTCTTCAAGTTGTTTTTGAGAAAGCGTTCGGTCGCGCTGTAAAAGCTGAGTGTAACCCAAAATAGCGTTTAAAGGCGTGCGCAATTCATGACTCATATTGGCGAGAAAGGTACTTTTTGCTTGGTTGGCTTGCTCGGCTAATTGTTTGGCTGCAATTAATTCATGATTTTGGCGTTCTAAAGTTTGCTTAATTTCCTCTAATGCTTGTTGATTGGTTTGGAGTCGCGCATAAGCTTGTTTTTGTTTTTCGATTTCACGGTTTAAAGCAATAAATTGGCTATTTTTTTCTTCGGTGTTTACACAGCGCAATAAAATATAAGCAGGTTCATCACGTTGCGCGGGTTGTAATAATGAACCAACACAAGATTTATCATTGCGAGTTTCACCTGTTAGATCGCTCAACCAAATTAAATTTGCGGGCATAGGAGTACGAGAGCGAGACCACATTTTTAAATAAAAATCAACTTGGGCGACCGGATTATCCACCAATTCATGTAAATTTTTATGGATAATAGTTGCTATTTGTAAAACTGTCGGGGTTTTTTGATTAACGGCTATAATCCGACCTGTTGCGGTGATGAGTAATATAGCCTCAGAAAAAGCATTAGCAAAATTTAAAAAATGCTTAATTATCTCCGTATTATTTAAATTATCCTCGATAATATTCATTACCTTCTTTTTCCTGAGCTTCTGCATTTTGTGGTGTTAAATAAATCACAACATGACAACCTGCATCGCCTTTAGCAATGGTTTCTTCCAAACAGACTTTAGCATAACCTAAGTTTTGTGAAGTAATATAACCAAAAACATTTGAGGTCATCATACATAGTGAAGTACGGTCTTTAACTTTATCGGCAAACGGACAGGTTTTATTGCCCAATATTATTTTTTCTTCATTTTGAGACATGAGATAAAAATCGCCTTGAATGCGTTCCTTTAAATCTACCAAAACATCTATGACTTGTTGCTGGTTGAGTCGCTCAACATTTAGTTTATGGCAATATTCACTATTAATCCATTCGCCAATATTCTGCCCTACAATGCTAATAAAGCCTTTAGCTTGCTCTAAACCAACTACTTCTTCCAATACGCCCGATAATTCTCTGACTAGAGTGCGTAAAAAAACATCACGTTCTAGCGGTAAATCAAGTTTTTTTAATGAATTTTGCATGATTTCATACTTCAAAGTTAAGATGAAAAGAGTTAAATGATGTAATAGGTAGCGAGCATACACATTTTATGGAACCTATTATATCGCATTATATAACATGGCAATTATTGTGGAAATATATTTTCTACAAGCGGTATCACTATCCATATTTAATTGGTTAAAATATTATTACCAATAATTAAAAAATGTAGCATATCTCCTTTCTTATGTTTTCCTCTTTACCTATTTGGTAAAACTTGCTAAGTCAACTATTTGGTAATAAGCTAACAAGTTCATTTTTCATTTATTTTTTCAACGACTTATAAACATAAATTTTACACATATCTGTTGCGTATATTATTGTTTTAAAAAAATATACTCTGGAAAGGAGAATTGTCGTCAAGTCAAACAATCGTTTTTAAAACATGTTAGGATAAGATACAATACGTGCGCTATAATGCAACGAAAAAGCTAGCTCTACAAAAATAGTGCTAACTAGATACAACGTGCTTACCAGTAAAATAAATTTTGCACGCCCACGCTATGATTGACAATATTGTGTAAAATAATGAAAGATATTAAAAAATAATATGTAGTTTTGATTATAAATCTTCCCTAAACCAGTCTTACCCATAGGCTGGATTACACGAGAATATGAATATTGAATCACTAAGACCATTGTTGCTAGGTATCTTATTTTTATCCATTTTGCTTTGGTTTGGTTATAAAAATAGTGAAGAAGTACTAGCTCCAGATGAAGAAATACATATTGCATTCGTAGGCACTCTGTCGGGTTCTAGCGCAGAAGAAGGGATTACCCTGAAGCAAGGCGTTGAACTTTACGTTAACCATTTGAATAAAGCGCAAAACGGTGTCAATGGTAAACGTATTGTTTTGGACGTGTACGACGATAAAAATGATTGTAAAGTAACGGCAAAACAAATAGCAAAAAAGATAATTGAAGAAAATAAAGCGGTTGCGGTTATTGGTCACTACTATAGTTCTTGTTCGATTGCTGGCGGTGAAGTTTATAAGGAATATGGTATTCCAGCCATTACACCCGGTTCTACCAACGTTAAAGTCACACATGAAAATGATTGGTATTTTCGTACCATCTTTAATGATGATTTGCAAGGACGTTATATTGCTAATTATCTAAAAAAAGTCCTTAAAAAAAATGCAGTAAGTGTTATTCATCACGATAATGCTTATGGTCAAGATTTAGCGCGCGTATTGGAAAAAACGCTAACCGAATTAGGCAGTAGTGTACCTTTTTCATATCAATTTGAAGTAAAATCACCTTACCTAGATACACGCTTAGACGAAATTGTCAATGAGCTAAAAACAAAAACGGAAGCAGAAGTAGGTTTTATCTTCCTAGCTACCTTCGCTGAAAATGGTGCAAAATTAATTGCTCGAATTAAAGATGCAGGGCTTAAATTTCCTATTATCGTTCCTGCTGCTTTCGATTCTAAAATCTTCCTAAATAGTTTCAAAGACATGCCAGAGGAAAAGAAAAAACCCGGTTATTATTCCGATGGTATTTATATCACCACGCCCCTAATTTACGACACGGCAAACGAAAAAGCACAAGAATTTAAAAAAATTTATAAAAATACATTTTCTGAAGAGGCTAACTTGCGCGTACCTTTTGCCTACGATGCGGCAATGGTTGTCATAGAAGCTATTGAGCAAACTGGTATTTCAGGTAAACCAGAAACTTTAGTGGATGATAGGAAAGCAATCCGTGATTTTTTAAAAAATATGAATAATTCTGGTCAAGCCATAGAGGGAGCAACTGGATTTAATTATTTTGATGAATTTGGCGATG
Organism: uncultured Thiotrichaceae bacterium; assembly: GCA_964388965.1. GTDB lineage: Bacteria > Pseudomonadota > Gammaproteobacteria > Beggiatoales > Beggiatoaceae > Albibeggiatoa. The sequence goes on from CAYMCP010000025.1 coordinate 6,272, forward strand.
CGCAAAAACCGGTTGCAGTCGGTACCTACAAAAATAATCGTATCGTTTCCGCATTAGTTCAATTACAGGATGTGCGCAATCCTAATGAAATTGTTGACTTAGAGAAAGCTGTTAGAGATGGTCATATACTGACAATTGATAATAAATATTTATATAAAACCAATGTGGTCTATGTTGGTATTAAAATCAATGAGATACATGACTTAGATTTGCGTAATCGAGAAGCTAAATTAGATTTTTATCTTTGGCTACGTTATCGCGGTGAAGATATTCATCCCGAACACCTTGATTTTGTTAATGCCGTAAATTCGATTCAATTGTTAAGCTCGGAAGACATGGATGAAAAAGATATTAAATTGCCCGTGTTCAGCAACGAAAAAGAAAACAGTGAACAAATTACTTATCGGTTTTACCGTCCGATTAATATTGAGCAAATTGGCGATATGCACCACCGCTTATATCGCATTAAGGAAGGATTTAAAATTGATTTTTTACGTCGTTCCTACGCCCTGCGCGAACACACATTAGGGGTGAGTTTTCGCCATAAAGAATTGACTCGTAACAATTTAATTTATGTGACTGATTATGTTGGTATGGGCGACGAAGAGGAAGCATTAGCAAAATTACGGCAGTCAAAAGTCTTTAACACTTCACTAGATTGGTCATTGGAAAGTTTGGCGTTTTTTCAAGAAACAATTAGGGAAAATGCGTTAGGTAGCTTACAATATTTAAATATTATCGGTGGCGCAATTGAATTTTCTCAATTTAATATGGGCATTCAAATTGTCAACAACACTTTTACATTAAGACGTTCCATCTCGCGCAAAACGGCTGACGGCATTCTATTACTCAGCAGTATCGTTATTTTATTACTTGGTTTTCGACGCACGACATTTAAATATTTCTCCAAAACAATTTGGGTATTTCAAGCAGTCTTCTCATTTTTGCTACTCATGTCAAGTGAAGTGGTATTGCTCAGTTGGGTGGTAGAAGAAAATATTTTCCGCGACATCAATGTTATTACCAAAGTTTACGATATTTTATGGTGGGTTATTCCCGCCGTTTTACTACATTTAGCAGTCGAACGTTTCTTGTGGACACCGGTTGAAGAGCGTACCGGACGCGCCATCCCACGTATTGGTCGGCGTTTCGTATCGTTCTCGATTTATATGCTCACCGCATTAGCGATTGTCGCTTTTGTGTATGACCAAAAATTAACTAGCTTATTGGCAACCTCTGGTGTGATTGCCATGATCATCGGTTTAGCGATTCAAATTAATATTTCTAACATTTTTTCAGGAATGGCAATTAATATTGAGCACCCATTTAGAGTAGGTGATTGGGTACAAATTGGAACATTTGAAGAAGGAAAAGTTGTTGATATTACATGGCGGACAACGCGAATTATTACCCGTATGGGTTGTATTTTGAGTATTCCCAACAGTATGGCAGCAGAATCTACCATTCATAACTACGATTATCCTGATGATACTTTTTGGCTGCGTTTTATTGTGCATGTACACCCTTCGCATCACCCAGATCGAGTACGCAAAATTATTCGTGATGCTGTCTTATCCACCGAAGTCGTTTTAAAAACACCAGAACCTTTTATTATTTTTCGAGGATTGAGCGATTGGGCAGCCGACTATTTAGTCTATTTCGTGGTACGCGATTATGCGTGGCGTTTACTACACGAGGAGGCGGTATGGTTGCGAATATGGATTCACCTAAACCGTGCAGGCATTGCACCTGCCATCCAACGGCAAGAAATACATTTATTTAAAGGGGTAAAAGAAAGGGGGGAGGAGGCGGCGACGAAACCAATTACATTGCTTCAGGAGGTCACACTTTTTAGACCTTTCTCAGATAAGGCAAAAAATTATCTTAGTGAATGTATGCACAAACATCGCTTTGGTGAGGGAGATATTATCGTGCGTCAAGGCGATGCAGGTAATTCACTATTTATCATTGTAGAAGGTGTCGTAGGTGTACGTGTACAATCTCCTGAAGGTGAATCGATTGAAGTGGCGCGTTTGGGTGCAGGTGAATTTTTTGGTGAAATGGCATTACTCACCGGCGAAGATCGCGCCGCCACAATTATTGCCTTAACAGGTACTTATCTATTTGAAATTACTAAAGAAGATATTAAGCCATTACTTGAAAATGAACCTGATGTACGTGCATTAGTCACTAAAGTCTTGACACAACGCCAAATGATGACACAATCACAAATGCACACAGAACATCATGATAATGTCGAAGAAGAAGCGGCATATAGAAAATTATTAGACAGAATTGAAAATTTCTTTGGTTTGCGTAGTAAAAATTAAAGCTCTAAATGAGGGGAAATGAGAGTGAAATCAATTAAGTTTTTAGCATTAGTATGGATAGGTTTTTTTCTCATAAGTTGTGATAATAATGACAAAAAACATGTAGAACATACTATAACTTGGGACATGCCTACACCATATTCTGACACCGTTTTTCACACCAAAAACGTTCACGATTTTGCCGCTGAGGTCAAACAACTCACACAGGGTAGGCTCAATATTCAAGTGCATTCTGGCGCGTCGTTATACAAACATCCCGAAATTAAACGCGCTGTGCGCAGTGGTCAGGTACCGATGGGTGAAATATTGATTTCTCTATTAGGCAACGAAGACCCATTGTTTCAACTAGATTCTTTACCCCTATTAGCAACCAGTTACGATCAAGCACAGAGATTGTGGCGGATTTCGCGTCCAGCAATTGAGGCACTACTAGACGAACAAGGTTTAAAATTATTATACGCAGTGCCTTGGCCGCCGCAGGGTTTGTATACTAAAAAACCAATTAGTGTAATCGAAGATATGCAGGGTGCTAAGATTCGAGTTTATAATGCGTTACTATCTCGTTTAGTTGAATTGCTAGGCGGCAATCCCTCTACTGTGCAATCTCCAGAAATTCCACAAGCATTTGGTACGGGTTTAATTAATGCAATGATTACTTCGCCATCCACGGGTGTAAGCAGTCAGTGTTGGGATTTTGTATCACATTATTATGATATTCAGGCTTGGATTCCTAAAAATATGGTATTTGTGAATAAACGCGCATTTGAAGGTTTAACGCCAGATATACAAAATGCAATCTTAACAGCCTCACGTCATGCTGAAGAGCGCGGTTGGGAAATGAGTCAGCAAGAAACGATTGAAAAAACCCGTACTCTAGCAAAAAAGGGGGTGTTTGTATTAAAACCAACTGTGGAGTTTCAACAAAGTTTAGATGAAATTCAAATCCAGATGGCTAGAGAATGGAAAGAAACTGCCGGCGAAATCGGCGTGAAAGTACTCGAAGAAATGAATATAAATTAGTAAGTTACGCTTCTAATAATGTTGCTATGTCTTAATTGTCTCGTTCCCACAAGCTTTATGTCAATGCCTTCACGACATGCTACGTCGAATTGACTCGTGACGCGCCGCGTCCGGACTGCATTCCGGCATGTAGGAACGAGAAAATCTTGAATTTCCAAATGCTACCAAATTTAAACCTCAAACTTGATAATTTTCCAATAGTGTACGCATGTCCCATATTTTGCTTATATTCTGCTTTGGAAATGGAGCGAGAACAGCATATCCTCTTGTGATAACATGCTAAATTCTCATCTTTATATCCCAATTTTTTTGTTTTAAGATATAAAAGCAGCATTAGTTAAAGCATATTAAGAATGGAAAAAACATGCTAAAAAAAATATATTTATATAAATACTACTTACTATTTTGTATCATATTAGAATCATTGATAATTTTTATATTACATCACAATTATCAAATCCAAAAACAGAAATTAGAAGAAACTCATATTAATCAATTAAATACAACCTACCAAGTTGTGGTTAATACCTATGGCTTGGTTGCACAAACTATATTTAACGAATTAATCAACCGCCCAGAAATAATCAACATTTTTTCCCAAGCCGCAACCGCCGACTCCGAAACTAAAAAACGAATTCGTCACCAGCTTTATGGGCAACTTGAAGATAATTATCGGCGTTTAAAACAACGTGGTTTAAAACAACTCGATTTTCACCTACCTAACGGTGAAAGCTTTTTGCGCTTCCATCGTCCCAGTCGCTATGGGGATAATTTATTTCCTATGCGCCACTCGCTTGAGTTAGCTAATACGCAAAAGATTCCGATACAAGGATTTGAAGAAGGAACGATTTTTCAAGCTTTTCGCTATATTTATCCTCTATTTAACGAAAATAAACATATTGGTAGCGTTGAAACCAGTGTTTCTTTTCAGGCGATTAAGGAGGAAATGGAAAATATCCAACCCAATCTCTACCATTTCATCTTAGATAAAGAAGTTATACTACACAAAGTGCAAGAATCAGAGCAAAGTAATTACATCCAAAGTGAACTAGGGTTTAACTATTTACTTGATAGAGAATATGCGAAAACCTTAGATGTCAAATTGGAAAAAAGCCATTTCATTAACAAACAGCGTTTTCAGTACATTAACAAACAACTCCACCCACAAATTTATCCGCTACTGCGTGATGGTAAAACATTTGTTAAAACGATTAATATCAATAAAGCTCACTATGTCATTACTTTTATCCCCATAGCAAACATTGCTGGTAACTTTGTAGCCTATTTAATATCTTATGCAGAAAATGATAAATTTTATCAATTACAAAATTACTATTATTGGCAATTAGTGATTGTTTCATTTGTTATTTTCGTGCTGGTCATATTTTTCTACGAATTACACCGCAGTCGTCGCATCATTCAATATCATCATGAGCAATTACAAAAAGTAAATACTGAATTAGAACAACGTGTTAAAGAACGTACCGTATTACTCGACGGCATTATGGATGTACAATCTAAATTCATCATTAATATGGATTCATTGCTTGCATTTGAACGCTTACTAGATAAATTATTAGCATTAACATTTAGCGAATACGGTTTTATCGCTGAAATTTTATACAAAACAGATAAAACACCCTATTTGAGACTCGTTGCAGTGACCAACATTGCGTGGAATGACGAAAGTCGGGCTTTATATGATAAATTAGAAACGGAAGAAGGCTTAACATTTAATAACTTAGACAATTTATTTGGTCAAGTTGTCTTAACTGGCAACGTTATTATTTCTAACAATCCGAAAACAGATGCGCGTAGCGTGGGCATACCAGAAGGTCACCCTCCAGTAAATACTTTTTTGGGATTACCGATATATCGCGGCTCGCAACTGATTGGTGTAATTGGTTTAGCAAATAATCCGCTTGGTTATAATAATCAGCTAATCAATTACTTACAGCCAATTCTTGCGACTTGTGCCAGCATTATCGAAGCTTATAAAAATTATAAACAACGTTTAAATACGGAATCAGCACTGCGCAATAGTGAAGCACATATCCGTGCCATCATCGAGACTGCCCCCGACGGTATCATAACTACCGACGAATATGGCAAAATTGAAATGATGAATCCACGTCTTGGTGAAATTTTTGGTTATGCCGAATCTGAATTATTCGCACAAAATGTCAACGTACTCATGCCAGAACCCTATAGAAGTCATCATGATGATTATTTACAAGCTTATCGTGAAACAAATAATAAACATGTTATTGGTACAATTCGAGAAGTTCAAGGTTTACATAAAGATGGGACGATATTTCCATTAGAAATTGCTGTTAATGAATTAATTATTGATGGACAACGTAAATTTGTCGGCGCGATTCGAGATATTACACAACGTAAAAAAACGGAAACTATCTTACATCAAACAGAGCAAAAATTAATTCAATCATTAGAACGCCGTTTGCAAGATTTAGCTGAAAATATTCCGGGCATTATTTTTCAATGGTATCAACGTAAAAATGGTGAATCTGGTTTGTATTATGTCAGTCCGCGTTGTGAGGAATTGTATGGTATTAATCAAGCTGCTTTTCAAAGAGATTGGCGTATTTTCCCAGTCCATCCAGAAGACAAATTAGCATTTGAAACCAGTCTACAACAAGCGGTTACGCTAATTCAAGAGTGGGAATATGAAGGACGATTACAATTAGAACATAATGAAATTAAATGGTTCAGAGGCATTGCGCGTCCTACAGAAAATCAACAGGAAATTATTTTTAACGGTATTTTATTAGATATTACAGTGCAAAAACAGATAGAAGAAAAATTACGATACAATGAAGAGCGTTTTGAACTGGTCATGCTGGGGGCAAATGATGGATTATGGGATTGGGATTTAACCACCAATAGCATTTATCTCAGTCCGCGTTGGAAGCAAATGTTAGGTTACGAAGATGCTGAAATCACTGATTCACCACAAGAATTTTTTGATAGGCTGCACCCAAATGACAAACAGACAGTACAACAACAAATTGAGCAATATCTTTCCAAACAAATTGAGCATTATGAAATCACTGTTCGCTTATTACATAAAAATGGGCATTATATATGGGTTTTAACGCGCGGGATTGCTGTTTGGGAAGGTGAAAAACCATACCGTTTTGTTGGTACGCACATTGACTTAACCGAACAAAAACAAGCAGAACAAGCAATTATCCAAAGCGAAGCTAAGTTACAACAGGTCGTACATGAGCTTAATCAATTCAAAACTACGTTAGATATGACCTTAGATTGTGTATTAATGTTTGAAAGTGATACGTTACAGTTTATTTACGCTAATCAAGGTGCGGTTCGTCAGTTAGGTTATGAGGAGGATGAATTTTGGCAAATGACACCGCTTGATTTAGAGCCTGAAACGACTAAGGAAGCATTCCAAACACTCATTAATCCATTGTTACAAGGCGATTTAGCAGCATTAACTACACAACGTTTTTATCGACATAAGGAAGGATATTTAATTCCATTTGAAGTGTCATTGCAACATATTCAAATTGACGAGCAACGACAACGTTTTGTAGCAATTGTCCGCGACATGCACCAACGTTTACAAGCTGAAGAAGAATTGCATAAATTATCTACTGCCATTGCGCAAAGTGCCAATACAATAATGATTACAAATTTAGACGGTAATATTGAATTTGTTAATCCAGCTTTTGAAAAATCAACAGGTTATACTTATCATGAAGTCGTTGGTAATAATCCGCGTGTTTTAAAATCGGGTTTACAATCAGATAATATTTATCGTGAGATGTGGGATACGATTAAAAATCAAGGTAAAGTGTGGCACGGCGAATTAGCGAATAAACGTAAAAATGGAGAAATTTATTGGGAATCTGTCAACATTACGCCAGTCCGCAGTACAGAAGGCAAAACAACGCATTTTATGGCAGTCAAAGAAGATATTACCCAGCGTAAGCAAGCTGAGGCTGCATTACAGAGAAAAAATAAAGAATTAGCGCGTACCTTACAGGAATTACAAATCACACAACAAGAGTTAATTTTGTCAGAAAAAATGGCAGCTTTGGGTCAATTAGTCGCCGGTGTTGCGCATGAAGTGAATACGCCTCTAGGTGCAATTCGGTCTTCGGTGCAAAATATTATTGAGTTTTTAAGTCAGAATTTACTCACTTTGCCTACATTTTTCCAAACGCTATCACAAACACAGCAACAAGAATTATTTTTTGCAATGTTAAAAAGAGCGTCCCAGGAGCAACCGATTTTAACCACTCGTGAAAAACGTAAAATTCGCCATTATTTAACTGAACAACTGGAAGCGCATAACGTTAAAGAAGCTATTTCGATTGCCGATTATCTGCTTGATATGGGTATATATGATGACATAGAGCCGTATTTACCTATTTTGAAAAATACTGAATCACAAAATATTTTAATTAAATTATCTCAATTAACGCAATTGCGCACCAGTGCTAAGACGATTGCAACTGCCTCAGAACGTGCTGCAAAAGTCGTATTTGCTTTAAAAACTTATACACGTTACAACCATAGCGGTGAAAAAGTTGATGTCAATGTCACGGAGGGAATTGAGACCGTTTTAACTTTGTACCAAAATCAATTAAAACGTGATATTGAGATTAATCGCCATTACGCTGAAAATGTACCAAAAATTTGGTGTTATTCAGATGAACTTAATCAGATTTGGACAAATTTGATTCATAACGCATTGCAGGCTATGGAATATAAAGGTATTTTAGATATTTATGTTAAATTGGAAGGGCAAACCCATGTTAAAGTCACGATTGCAGATACGGGGCATGGTATTCCAGATGATATGAAAGATAAAATTTTCACCCCATTTTTTACCACCAAACAAGCAGGTGAAGGGAGTGGCTTAGGCTTGGACATTGTGCGAAAAATTGTCCAAAAACATGACGGGCGTATTGAGGTGGAATCCGTTGAAGGGAAAGGTGCGGCGTTTCATGTCTATTTGCCTATTTTGGACAATTCATCAAAAAGTGAACGGAAATTTTAGTGAAAGCATTGTGGTTGGAAAATGGACGATTAACTCTACGTGAAGACGTTGATTTACCTCAATTAAATGAATCAAATGGGGTTTTAGTTCGGGTATTATTGGCAGGAATTTGTGCAACCGATTTACAATTGCTGCGCGGTTATTATCCATTTACTGGCATTTTGGGACATGAATTTGTTGGCGAAATCGTACAAGCAGCGCGTAGACCAGAATGGATAGGACGGCGTGTCGTGGGAGAAATTAACATCACTTGCGGACAATGCGCTCAATGTCTTGCTTTGCGTCCGAGCCATTGCCAGCAACGAAAAGTATTAGGCATTAAACAATATCATGGTGCATTTGCCGAATATTTAACTTTACCTTTACAAAATTTGCATTGTGTACCAGAAAATGTAAGTAATGAACAAGCGGTATTTACCGAGCCATTGGCTGCTGCTTTGGAAATTCAAAATCAATATCATGTCAAATCTACAAACAAAGTATTAATTATCGGCGCGGGACGGTTAGGACAATTAATAGCGCACACTTTAACATTAACAGGTTGTGATTTACAGGTTGCAGCACGTTATCCGCATCAGCGAAATTTATTGCATAAACAAGGCATTCAATGGATTTTAGAGACAGCATTGCCCTTGCAATATTATGATTTAGTGATTGAGGCGACAGGGTCGGATTCTGGCTTAAAAAGTGCGCTGGACACTGTACGTCCACAGGGCACAATCATTTTAAAAAGCACGTATAAGGGCAATGCAAATATTGATTTTTCTCGCATTGTCGTTAACGAAATCCAACTTTTAGGCTCACGTTGTGGTGCGTTCCAACCGGCATTAAATTTATTAGCACAACGCAAACTGAATCCTGAATGCTTAATTGATGGTCGGTATAATTTGACTGAGGGGATTTATGGAATTGGGCAGGCACAACAAGCCCATGTCATGAAAATATTACTTGCGCCGTGAATCAAAAAATTCAGACACGGCTTTTATAACTCAAAGAAAACATTATAATCTTTGCTATCATCATAAGCGGTTGCGGCAGAGTAATTAGGTCCTTCAGCCGCTTGAATGCCACCTTTTGCAGGATCGGAATCGTCAGAGCGAGACTCCAAAATAGAAACTATTTTACCGGGCATATTCTGGAATCCGACATGTATACCTGAAATATTTGCACCATTTTCACTGCACGCGCCCACCAACCCCCCAAAAGCATTAGTCGGATGACTGGAATCGTCAACAGCTCCTGCAACCAATTTTGCGTTACGCAAATGTAACCAAAAATATTCAGGTTCGCCCGCACCGTCAAATTTACCTTCAATTCTACCATCATTATCTCCGCCTTTGACTCCAGCACCCCAACGGACAACAGTCTTATCTTCCTTATCGTCTCCGGGCAAGGCGCGGTAACGATCTTGATAGCTATAAATAGCAGAAGAAATGCCCGTAAACGAATTTTCTACATTAATTACTTTAGCATTAATAATAATTTCTTGACCTTTGAGTACACCGCCCAACAATAGACCGATGATGACTAGTACAATCGCAATTTCAACCAGTGTAAAACCTGCTTGTTTTTTCATTACTTTAGTTCCCTTTGTTATGCTCTTAAATAATTTGGTAGCATTCATTTTAATTCAAAATTAAACACACAATTTTCATTGTTGTAATACGGTAGACTGCTCTAAAACTTGAAGTTTTTCGTTTAAAAAAATAATTTCATCTGGATCGGTAATAAGCCCATTGCTTAACAACCCACCGATTAATAAGCGCGCTTGAGATAATTCCCCCATATCTTCTAGGATAAAAATCTGCATTTCTTTTGCCCAATCAGGCATATTGGGAATATCTGCTGCGTAACTCGTTAAAACTTTGGCGTATTTTAGAGCTAAAGACAAATCTTGTAAACGATACTTTGCGCTGATAGTCGCTTGAGCAAGCCAACGCCAACGTCTTTTTGGATCAATGAAAAATTGCTGATATATGAATTCTAGCACTTGTCGTTGCTTTTGTGGATTATTCACCAAGATGTATTGATAACTGGATAGAAAAAGTGGATATTGGGTAGTTGCATCTTGCGCTAAAATCGCGCTTAACCACGCAGTTAAATACTTATAATCAATATTATTATTACTAATATGCTGCCCATTTTGTGAGCTATATGATTGTAACCAAAGTATCCGCCAACGTGCTGCTGCAACATTATCACCCAAAGATTGCAGATTTAACATATTTTGTGTTGGTACAGGCGGCAGTGGTTTTAAGGTAAAATTTGTTTTTAAACAAGCATGTTGCCACATTATTTGTAATGTAAGTGCACAGAATAGTAACAATAAAATAAATGTCGGAACAGCGTGTAGATGCCTTTGTTTTTTCATAAATTTCTTCTATAAAAATCAAATAAACTTGCAGATATAACCAATATTAAATAAATAATTGTTTGTATAAGTAAGCTTACAATATTATCCCATTGCGCACTGTGATAAATTAACCACTCGGAACGGGTAAAACGGCTTAAATCTGGTAACAACAACGCAAGTAGTTGACTAAGATAATATAAAAGTTGTTCTGACCATACCCAACTGTCTTGCAAATTATGTGACATTAATTGAATTGCATCAATACTACGTGCTAATAAATAAAAACCGATTAAGCTACTTAATGCAGGTAAAGTATGCTGTAAACTAAGACTGAAAAATATAGCCAAGCTGATTATTAACAATAGCTCACAATATAATGAAATTATCCATAAAATTAATTGTTTAAATTCAACATGCGCTGATAGTAATACACCAAATAAACAGCAAATTATGAAGCCTAATAGTGAAAAACCAAGTAATTTACCCAAAATATAAGTTGTGCGAGATAAAGCTAAAGACATCAATAAATAAATACTATGCTGGTTAAATTCTTGAGTGACACTACTGATGACGAATAAACCCATTAAATAAATGGCAGCAAAACGTAAAAATGTTGCTATTAGGATAACTTGAGTCGCTTCTTTTTCAAAGATAACAATTTGTTGTAAAAATAATTCTAGGCTAATACTTAGACCAATGAAGGTAAATAGAATAATAAAAAATCGTGTATAAATAGCCTCGATTAAAGTGTATCGTGCTAATACTACAATTTGTTGCAGCGGATTCATATTGGCAACTTTAAACGACTGAGGTTGAAAAATTGTAATCTATTGAAACTAAATAGGCTAGTAATTCGTTTCCGCTATGTCGTACAATGATACATTCTAACGATTATCAAATAATCTGACATGATCAAAACATCTAAGACTGAGCCTAGTTTATTACATATTAAAAATTTATCAGTAGCATTTGGGCGCGACCTAAAACAAGCAAGCCAAGTGGTAAATCAAATTAGTTTTGAAATTCAGCGTGGCGAAAAGTTTGCGCTCGTTGGCGAGTCTGGCTCTGGTAAATCAGTCACTGCGCTATCTATTTTGCGGTTGCACGATATGCAGCAAGTACACTTTCCTAGTGGACAAATTGAATTTGAAGGACAAGATTTATTACAATGGAGTGAAGCTAGATTGCGGCGGATTCGGGGTAAAGACATTGCGATGATTTTCCAAGAGCCAATGACATCACTTAATCCTGTCTACCCTATTGGTACGCAATTAATTGAGCCTTTGATGCTGCATGAAAAAATCAGTAAAAAAATGGCTCAAAAACGTATGATTGAATTATTAGATTTAACAGGTATTGCAGAACCACATAAACGTTTTAATGCTTATCCACACACTTTGTCCGGTGGGCAACGTCAACGGGTTATGATTGCAATGGCATTAGCCTGTCAGCCAAAATTATTGATCGCAGATGAACCAACGACTGCATTAGATGTGACCATTCAATTACAAATCCTTGAATTACTTGATAGTATGCAAAAAGAATTTAACATGGCGATCTTTTTAATTACTCATGATTTAAATTTAGTTCAACATTTTGCGCAGCGCATTTGTGTCATGAAAAAAGGTGATTTGGTTGAATCCGCTGATGTTAATGAATTATTTGCTAGACCCAAACACAGTTATACACAACATTTACTCAGTAGTCAGCCAACCAAACGACAAACTAATTTTAATTACAAAACAGCACAAATATTGCTTAAAGCAGAGAAAATTAACTGTCATTTTTATCTCAAAAGCAGTGGTTTGTTCAAGAAAAAATTGGCAGAAATCAAAGCAGTAGACGATGTTAGTATAAATGTATATCAAGGTGAAACGTTGGGTATTGTCGGCGAGTCGGGTTCTGGAAAAACAACATTGGGATTGTGTTTATTGCGCTTGCAGCAGTGTAAAGGATTAATTGAATTTAATCAGCAACGTTTAGATACGTTAAAATCAAATAAAATAAGACCGCTACGCAAAGATTTTCAAGTCGTATTCCAAGACCCTTATTCTTCATTATCGCCGCGGATGACGGTTGAAGATATTGTAGGCGAGGGCTTGAAAATTCACTTTCCACAATTGACTAAGCAACAACGACGTGAACGAATTATCCATATTTTGCAAGAGGTCGGTTTAGAAGAAAATATGTTGTGGCGTTATCCGCATGAATTTTCTGGCGGTCAACGTCAACGGATTGCGATTGCTCGTGTCGTTATTTTAGAACCTAAATTGATTTTGTTAGATGAGCCAACCAGTGCTTTAGATGTATCGGTGCAGAAACAGGTGTTAGAATTATTAGCTGATTTGCAAGCCAAACATCGTATGAGTTATTTATTTATTAGTCATGATTTAAAAGTTATCCGCGCCGTATCACATCGAATTATTGTTATGCAGCAAGGTCAATTCATTGAACACGGGGAGACAGAGCAATTGTTTACCTACCCACAGCAGGCTTATACCAAAACATTGCTACATGCTTCTTTTCATTAAGATGTTTTTTTGGTTTATGCTCATAATTGTTGAAAACAAACTATGCACTCTTTATTACAACGTCAATTGCGTAAAGCAGGACTTCAGTTTGAGACACCTCCACAAGATGCTCAAGCGTGGCAAGCGTTTTTACAACGTGTAGACTTGTCTTACGAAAATGCAGAACGTGACCGTAAATTGTACGAAACAGGACAAGTACAAGCTTCTACTACGTTTGATGAACAAGCTCCTCCTGGACAGCAAGCTAATTTGCAACTGCAAACCATTATCGATGCGATGCCAGACGGCTTATGTGCGTTTAATATAGAAAAACAGTTAGTATTTGCTAATCCAGTTGCGCGTTTTACACTAGGATTGCATGATAACACTTTGTTTATACAGGATGTTTTACAATCTTTTGAGTTACATCAAAATCATGATATTGATAAACCTATTGATACTAAAAAATTATTAGCGCAATTAGAAGCGGGGCAATGTTTTCAAGATTATCACGCGCTTATTAAATCTGAATGTGGCGATATTCCAGTTACATTTGAATTAAATTTAATTGCTAAGAATAAAAAAATTGTGGGTTTTGTGATGATTTTCGTTGACATCAGCGATATTCGCAAAGCAGAGCAGAATTTGATTGCAGCCAAAGAAGTGGCTGAACGTGCTAGTAAAGCTAAATCACAATTTTTGTCAAGCATGAGTCACGAATTGCGTACGCCTATGAATGCAATTTTAGGTTATGGTGAATTACTCAAAGATGACTTGAATGAGCCATTGGAAAATTTTGATGCAGATTATATTGACGATATGCAGCAGTATGTAGGTAACATTTTGCAAGCAGGTTGGCATTTGTTAGAATTAATTAATAAAGTGTTAGATTTAAGCCGAATTGAAGCGGGTAAATTGGAAGTCAATATTGAAAAAATTGAACTTATTGATTTAATTAAAGAATGTTTAAGTATTGCTCAACCATTGGCTGAAAAACGCAAAATTAAAATTATAAATAATACCTCATCTTTACCACCACAGTACGCACTATTAGATCGCGCACGATTTAAACAAGTGATCATTAATTTATTATCTAACGCTGTAAAATACAATAAAGAAGAAGGTACGATTACACTTGAAATCAAACCGCACAACAAAGAACACCTATGTTTTTCAGTCGCAGATACGGGTATTGGTCTTTCACTGGAGCAGCAATCGCAGATTTTTGAGCCATTTACTCGTATGAGTGGCGTTAATTTAATTGAGGGTACGGGCATTGGTTTAACGATTACGAAACGTTTATTAGAAATTATGGATGCAAATATTTGGGTTGAAAGCGTTAAAGGGCAAGGTACAACGTTTTTTGTAGATTTGCCTACCGGCGTTGCACCGCAGCAGACTCAAGAAATTGATGGAAGTAAAAATATTTTGTTATATATTGAAGATAGTCGCACTAACGTAAGTTTGGTCTCACAAATTTTGAAATCACGTCCTGACATCGCTCTGATCTCGGCGCACACTGGTGAAATGGGTTTAGAAATGGCACAATTACACCATCCTAATATTATTTTGCTGGATATTAATTTGCCCGGAATGGATGGATTTGAAGTGAGTGCGCAGTTGAAAGCAACAGAGCAAACTCGAAATATTCCGATTATTGCTTTAACCGCGATGGATAATACTAAAGCAACTGGACATAGTACCGAAAATTTTTTGACTTATATTGTCAAGCCGTTGAATATAAAGAAATTTCTTAAAGCAATTGATATGGCTTTGGCTGTAAAACAGGACGAATGAATTGATAAAATCTCTCAAATTGAATCTAAAATTATCAACTCTGTGTTACACTATATCATAATTTAATAATAATATAATTTACTTACCAAGGGAGAAATAATCCAATGCACAATCACCGTACTACAATTACACAATTTATCATTGAAGAACAACGCCATATCGAAGGCGCAACGGGTGATTTCACTTCATTATTAAACGATATTGTTACAGCCTGTAAAGTGATTTCTAACTTAGTCAATCATGGCGAACTGGTCGGTGTGTTAGGAAGTGCGCAGTCTGAGAATGTGCAAGGTGAAACACAGAAAAAACTAGACATCATTTCAAACGACGTATTTATCAAATCGAATGAGTGGGCAGGTCACGTTGCGGCGATGGCATCGGAAGAAATGGATGATATTTATGAAATTCCAGCCGGCTACCCACGCGGTAAATATTTGTTGACTTTTGATCCACTAGATGGCTCTTCTAATATTGATGTAAATGTTTCTGTTGGCACGATTTTTTCCATTTTACGTTGTCCCGACGGCGTGCAAAACCCAACCACAGAAGACTTTTTACAGCCCGGCACGAAACAAGTCTGTGCAGGTTATGCGTTATACGGTCCTTCGTCTATCATGGTGTTGACTACGGGTAATGGAGTAAACGGTTTTACTTTAGATCAAAACATTGGCGAGTTTATTTTGACTCATCCTAAAATGCGTATCCCAGAAGATACAGTTGAATTTGCGATTAATGCTTCAAATATGCGTTTTTGGGAAGCACCGATTAAACGTTATGTTGACGAGTGTTTAGCAGGTAAGACTGGTGTGCGTGGTCAGGATTTTAATATGCGTTGGATTGCCTCAATGGTGGCAGAAGTGCATCGCATTTTAACGCGTGGTGGTGTTTTCATGTATCCGTTGGATGAAAAGAATCGTGATAAAGGCGGTCGTTTACGTTTAATGTATGAAGCTAATCCAATGTCTATGGTTATTGAGCAAGCAGGCGGTATGAGTAGTACCGGTCGTGAGCGGATTATGGAAGTGGAACCAACTGATTTACATCAACGTATTGCTGTCATTTTAGGCTCTAAAAACGAAGTTGAGCGCATCGTTCAATATCATCAAGAAGCTTAAAAAATAATGTGAGTTCGATATAATAATGATTTGATTTATGCAATTAATTTTTTCATTACGTCGAACTCATGTTAATTTAGTTAAATTCATGTACCCGTAACTGATGCGTACACTGTCTGGCGATTTCCACTAAGCGACTGTGATGAGTGAAAAATAAAACCTGCATGTTTTGACTTAATTTTATTAAAACTTCTAAGGTTGCCTTAGCGCGTAGGTCGTCGAAATTAATTAAAATATCATCTAATATTAATGGTAAAGTAATATTTTTCTGCATGTAATGCTCAATACTCGCCAAACGCAGTGCTAAATACAATTGATCGCGCGTTCCGTCACTCATTGCTGTTGTAGGAATACCTTCATCTTCATACAGACGCGCACCTAAAATAATTGGCTGATCGTAGTTGTTATAGCCGACCCGCAACCGCTGAAAACTACCCAATGTTAGATGATTAAACAATTCACTTGCACGAGTCAATAACGGTGCTTGGTGTTGCTCTCGATAACGCTCGATAGACTTGCGCAACATCGACGCGGCTAATGTCACCTGCATATAACGCTCACTTAAATCTTGCATTTCTGCTAATGCTGATTGCGCCTCGTCCGCCGCTTGCGCCGCAGCATCATTACCATCCATTTGCTTGAGCAAAGTGCGCAATTCCCCAATTGTCTGATCTAACTCTGAACGTTTCGTTTCTAACTGCTGAATTTGCTCTTGATTTTGCTGCAATAATGCCGGCACTTCAACCATATCCACACTATGCACATCACGAGCTAACTCATTGATTGACATCCCTTCACCCAATTCAGACAATCGCTTTTTCGTTTCCTGTTCGTCGTGTAATAAAGCTTGTTTTTGCAAAGAATATTGCTCTGCCTGCTCTAATGCGGCTAAATCTGTGCAGTGTGCTTGCGTCAATAACGTATCTAATTTAACTTGCGCTTGCTGTATTTGAGTCTGTGCTTTATTTAAATTGTGCTGTTCAGCTTGTAAACGTTGTTGAATTTGTTCATATAAAGTCGCATCTTTTTCCGCCTGACTCAAGCGCGCTGATAATTTTGGAATCACCTGCTCTACTTCTTGATTAATCCATTCTGGTGCAAGTACGGCTAATATTTTATTGACTTCTTGTTGAAAATTAATTGCATCTTCTTCCATGCGCTCGATACGACGTTGTAACCCATTAATTTTATCCAATTTATTAAGAATTTTATCTAACGTATCTAACACATTGCGCGCGGTTTCGGGACGGGTTTCTGCTTCCAATTGTAATGGTTCAATTGCTTTTAACCAATCCCGCTGCCAATCATCTAATGCTTGCTGAATTTGATCTTTCGCCGATGTCCAACGCTGTTGCTCATTATCCATCATCTTGATTTGTCGATTTAAATCATCACGTTGCAATTTTAATTGATTGACTTCTTCAATACTCGCTTGCGCTTGCTCAATTAAATCCGTTAAACGATTCAGTGGGATTATGCCCTCTGGCAATTGAGCTAATGCTTGACTTAATTCGTGACATAAATCTGCTATTAATGCTTGTCGTGATTCTAATTGTTGTCGCCGTTCTCGCAATACATTAATTTGTTGACGTAATGCTAAACATTCAGTTAGCCAACTACGCATCTCACTCGGTGACCAAGGTTTAATACCCGCATCTTGCCAGCAAGCTTCCCATTTGATTTGCAAATCAGCTAATAATTCATCACTTTTACGCCACCTATAAGTTTGATTTTCTTGTTCATGTTTAGCAGCATCACTTTCTGCCATGTATGTTGCTTGCTCTGCTACGCGGTGTGCCTCACGACGCAAACGGTCAGACAATTCATCAACTCGTTTCATTGCTTGTTCAAAACCGTGAAACATATCTTGTGTTGGTTGCGTATGTTTTAAACTTTGCCAACGTTCATCACGCTCTTTACGCGCTTGAATTAACATATTTTCTGTTGGTACTTCGCCCGCCCAGCGTAACGCATTAATTTTTTGAGCAGCAGCAGCATAACGTTGACGTGCATCAAGTAATTTTTCTTTAATGCGTTGTCGATCATTTTCTAATTCTTTAAAATGGCGGTCAAACTTTTCAATACGCTCTAAATTGGGTAAGGGTAATTGTTCCAACTCCTCTAATGTACCAGTCCATAAACCAAGTTGTTTTAAATTAATTTCAGCTTGCGCAGTGAGTAATCGTACTTCTTTATCATCTTTCGCTAGTAATTGCTCTAAATCGCCCTGTTTTAACGCTAAATTTAACGATGCTTTCAAATACGTCAAATCGGGGGGCAAGGGTAAGAGGTCTAAGTTTTTTTGTAATTGTAAGAGTTGTTGGGTGGTTTTTTCTAAACGTTCTAAAATATTCGCTTGTTTTTCGCGTAAAGCTGGATAACTGTCTGCTAATTCTTTTATCTGATCGCGTTGTGGATCGGTAATCGCTAAATCAGTTAAATCGTATAATGCTAATTGTGGATATACTCGTTTTAATAATTGTTGCGCTTCATTTTCTACTGTTCGCCGTTCTGTGCGTACGCCGGGTAAATCACGCGCCGCTTTTAAATGGCTACCGAGTTGTTCGCGTAACGTGTCAATAGTAGATTTCTGTCCTAATAGCTCACCGGGAACGTTGATAGTGGCTAATTGGGTTTGTAATTGTTCTATAAGTTGCTGACTTTGTTTAGCTTGTGCTTGAGCGGTACGCAAAGCTAGATTCGCTTCAATGCGTTGTGCTTTGGCATCGTCTGGCAAGATAATGGTGTCTTGTAAACTGTCTAATTGTTGCAGCAATTCTGTATGATGTTGTAATAAAGGTCGGGTGCGTTGAATTCGAGCTAATCGGGCTTGTTCAGCACGTAAATATTGTAATCGTTGATTTAATTCATCTTGCGTTTCATAGGCTTGCTCTAAACGTGTATCGTAATCTTTGAATTTGCTCGCGGGTAAAGTGGAGCTTTTAACTTTTTGACAAGCTTCTTTGTAATTTCTGATGGTTTGATTAAGTTTTGGTTTACTGCCACGCGCTTTAAATAATGTATCAGCTTCTCTGTCTAAATCTGTAAGTAATTCATGAAGTTTTAACGTTCCCGTACCGGCTTCAAATAAACTTTCACCAACATCACCACCACCGTTAAGTAAGTCTTCACCACCTTGAATTAATTGCTCATGATCTAAGCAAAACAAGGCGTTATATTGATTTTCAGTCATACCACCGAGTAGATTTTTTAAAATTTCTTCGTCTACGGGTTCGTTGTTGATGTCTAGTAAAGTATTTTTTCGTCCTTTACGGCGATAAATATGTAAAAATTGTTCACCATCTTGTAATTTTGCCCCAATGCGCAGTTTTTCATTGTTGTGATAATAGGCATCTTGAGTACGCTCTGGAATGCCAAATAGTACCGCATTAATGGCGCGGCGGGTGGTACTCTTACCTGCTTCATTGTAACCATAGATGATGTGTAAACCTTGATGTTGATTTAAATCTAGGGTTTTATTGGTAAAGTTACCGTAAGCACTCAGTTCAAGTTGATTTAATCGCATATTTTGATTTAAACACGCATTTTGATGAGGAATCTAAATAATATCATGTCTTTATTCAGTATAATCAAATAAATTCAAGAATCAATATGATTAGAAATATAATTTTTAAAAATTGTTTGAAAAACCAGTGCGCATTAGTGCATATTGTAGGATAGGCGTTACGCAGTTCAAATAAAAATTTGTCTCGTTGTCTCGTTTTCCTCGTCCCAATGGTCGCCGTTGGGATGCAGCAAGGAGGCTCTGCGTCCTGATTTGTTGTGGGTTGCAAATATAGCGTAAAATTTTCGTGTGAACTGCGTAACGCCTATCCTCTATTTTTAAACTTTTTTGCTGGGGGACGCAGAGCGTCCTTGCTGCATCCCAATGGAGACCGTTGGGACGAGGAAACGAGGAAAGTCAAAATGAGAATTGCT
>CAYMCP010000025.1:26482-41858 GCA_964388965.1 uncultured Thiotrichaceae bacterium
TCCCAATGGAGACCGTTGGGACGAGGAAACGAGGAAAGTCAAAATGAGAATTGCTGAATTAGAATGCCAAAACTAACGCTATTAAGCAAAATTTGATAAACTGTAGGTAGAAATTTGCCATAATACAACCCATTAAACAGTCTAGCCATATTTTAAACTCAAAGATTAGTAACTATGCCTCGTGATTATTATGAAGTTTTAGATGTTCCAAAAAATGTCAGTGGCGATGAGCTGAGAAAAGCTTACCGTCGTCTTGCTATGAAATATCATCCAGATCGCAATCCAGATAACGCGGAATCTGAAGAAAAATTTAAGGAAATACAGGCGGCGTACAGTGTACTATCTGATCCGCAGAAGCGAGCAGCTTATGATCAATTTGGACATGCAGGTGTAGACCCGTCTATGGGAGCCGGCGCGAGTGGATTTAGTGGCGGCTTCGATTTTGGTGATATTTTTGAGAGTGTGTTCGGTGGTGCTGCCGCAGGCGCAGGTCGGCGTGGTGGTTCTCGTGTTTATCGCGGTTCAGATTTGCGCTATGATTTGACTTTATCGCTAGAGGAAGCTGTTGCAGGTACAGAGCAAAAATTACGCATTCCAACCCAATTAACCTGTCCAATGTGTAATGGCTCTGGCGCAAAACCGGGCACGAGTCCGCAAACGTGTTCACGTTGTGGTGGTGTGGGTCAAGTGCGGATGACGCAAGGCTTTTTTTCTATTCAGCAGACTTGTCCTAGCTGTCACGGTACGGGTAAAGTGATTCCAGAGCCTTGTCCTAATTGTCATGGCTCAGGTCGGGTACAAGATTATAAAACGTTGTCAGTTAAAATTCCGGCGGGTGTGGATAATGGTGATCGAATCCGTTTGTCTAATGAGGGTGAAGCGGGTGTAAATGGTGGTCCACCGGGTGATTTGTATGTACAAATAACGGTAAAACCTCATCCTATTTTTACTCGTGAAGATAGTGATTTATCTTGTGAAGTACCGATTAGTATTGTTACAGCAGCATTAGGCGGTGAGTTGGAAGTGCCTACTTTGGACGGTAGAGTATTACTAAAAATCCCTCCTGAAACCCAAACTGATAAAATCTTTAGAATACGTGGAAAAGGTGTTAAACCAGTACGTGGTGGTGCAACAGGTGACTTATTGTGCCGGGTGATTGTGGAAACGCCCGTGAATTTGACCAATGAGCAAAAAGACATCTTGCGCCAATTTGAGCACAGTTTGCGCGATACGAGTCACAAACATCAGCCAAAAGAAGGGTCATGGCTTGATAGTGTTAAGAAATTCTGGCAGGACATTTTGTAGTGTGGAGATTGTTTGTCAGTTGACTGTAGAATGCCCGTAACGTTTTGTTATTTATTACGGGCTTAGATTAATTTCACTCATTTTCAGTCGCTAGGAGATAATCCTAGCATTTTGTGGCTGAGCAATTAATTTGCAAAATCAATTACCATAATACCTAAACCTGTTACACCATTTTCTGAGCTAAGTGTCGTCGTGTAGTGACCGGGTTCAAAGCTCATTAAGGTTGCCGCATCGGTATGAGATAGATGATTGTTGATATTTTCAATCGTTCCATTCACTTCGTCGCGCCAACTTGACACAGATTTTAAGCGATTGCCACTGACTTGGTTGATTTGTGGGTCGAAATAAATACTACCAATATCCAATTTGCTATCGATGAATGTATCGGGCGTTTGACCTAGAGCATAACCTTCAATACGTGCTGTTTGACGGAGATTGCCGTATACGCTAAAGCCTGCAATTGCGTCATCCGCGCCGCCACTGACGTAGCCACGTCCACTGACACTACCAAAATGTAGCACGTTATCCAGTAATGTGACGCTAACTAAAGCCACCCCTGAATCAATTTCATTATTTGGACTCATGCACATTGTCACCGTGTAAGCACCTTCAGCTAAACGAACTAATAATGCTGCATCAGTTTGTTTTTCTGGTTTTAATGATGATGGAATATTTTGCGAATTAGGGTCTAATTCCCAAGCATCATTTTTAGTGATAGGCACGCCACGCAAAATGCCGTCGCTACCAAGTACAGTCCTACTCAGAATAATTTTAGGGTTAGTACCTTGTTCTAGGTCTAATGCGCGAATAAATACGGTTTCAGAGCCTATGCCTTGCAAAATGAATCCTGCAACAACAACATCATTTGGATGTGGGAAAGCATTTAGATAGCAAGCATTTTTGCCCTGAATTTTGGCACGGATGCTAAAGCTATTAACATAAACTGCGCTTGTTGAACCTGTATCACCTGTACCGTCTCCACTTGCTGTACCGTTTGTACTTGTATCGGTGTTTTTGTCGGTTTCTGGGGCTACATAGTTTGGGTCGCCGTAAAATATGGCTTGACAATTACGCGAACCATTCATGATGACTTTACTGTCTGAACAATCTGAATGACCGCCCCAAGAGTCGAATATCAAGCCGACTGGTGCTGTGGTGGTGAGCGTTATTTTTGTACCTCGTTTGAATGAACCACTACAATGACCTTCACCCTTATTACAATCAATCGCTTTGCCTTCAATGTCTTTTTTGTCGCTGGTGACATGTCCGTTGGCTGAGGCAATATTTAATTTGTAATAATCAGATTGAGGAGGAGGGACACTAAAACTACTACCTGAACTTGTGTCATTACTGGTTGAACCTGAATTAACGCTGTCAATAATGGCTTGTAGTGCAGCCCAACTGCTAATACCACTACCACCTGCCGCTTTAATTGCAGCTTGATATTGTGCAAATTTACTGGAGTCCACATTTTTTAATTGATTAGTGCCAGTCAGTTGATCAATGGCAAGATTATCAGAGCCATTTGCAAAACTTTGTATTTTTTGGAGGTTCGTTGTATCAACAATTTTTTGTAGCTCGCCAGCATCAATGGTTACTCCTGCATTTTTGGCTGCAACGATAGCCGCTTTGTACGCCTCTAAATTAGCAGCAGAAACATTGCTTGCTCCAGCATTGCTCAGATCATTGATAGTAATATCCTTAGTCAAATCAGTCGGATCAGCTGCATAGGCTTGGATAACACCTATCGCTGTTTTTCCAGCATTTGTATTCTCTACTATTTTCTTCAAGGCAGCTTCGTCAGGTACTTCGCTCGCGTCCTCGACTGCTGTTTTATAGCCTTCTAGGTTAGCATCACTAACAAGGTTTTTATCATCATCACTAGTAAAAGCATCCTTAATTTCATCCGTGCTTAGTTGACTGGCATCATCTGCTTTTGCATATCCGTCAATTTGCACGAGTGTGGACATTTGACAACTCTTATAAGCTGCGGTGATGGTGCTAGCTGTGATAGTCATTCCGGAAGTATCGCCGACAAGATCGTTTGGTTGCAATTTGTAAAGATTGCCAGTGAGTTGACTGTTTTCGATGGTAACGGCTGTAGTATTATTCGACACAATACCACCACCGCAGAGTGTACTTTTGTTATTTATGATTTTTGAGTTATTTTTAACTACTATCACGCCATTGGTGAAATTCCGTATACCGCCACCATTTCCATTATATGCCAAATTACCAGATATTTCCGTATTATCAATGATAAGTGTACCATGATTATAAATAGCCCCACCATGTTTAGAAGCGTTGTCTACAACCTTGCAATTTTTTAATGTCAGAGTAATACTTGCGTCGCTACCTTTGTAAATAGCTCCACCAGTATTGTCATCTTGCCCATGCCGTAAGGTAATATTTTCAATGGTGACTATGGCATTAGCAGCGGCAATCTTGAATACTCGTTTATCGCCTGTGTAGGGACCAGTATCACTAGGCTTAGTAGCTGAACCCTCGATAATGGTATCGGCAGGGCTTGCTGTTGCACCCACAATAGAAAGTGTTTCTGCAAAATTAACTTCAAGCTGACCGTTTGTTAAGGTGTAAGTACCTGCGGGGACTTGAATTATATGATCAGCATCGTAGGTACAACCATTGTAATTTTCGCCTTTTTTAACCGCGATAATTGCCTCACGTATAGAACAATCAGAGTTATCAGTATCTTCATCAGTCGTAGTATTCACAGCAATAACTGCCCAACTCACATTAGGCGCAGTGATACCCATAACAATAAATAAAATTAAAACTAAAATGGGGATTCGTAATAGTTGGGAGTAGGCAGATGGATTGAAACATATTTTTCCCCCACCTAAACAATAAGTTGAGTAACGCATTTAAAAACCCTCTCGAAAATTGTGCAAAACAATAAACACTCTACCAAATTCCATTATTTTTAATGTTGGTCATTAAGTGATATTATGCAAGGAATATTCCACTTGTCTTCTAATATAGCATCAACACAAGGAAAATCAAGCAAATACACCTTTATACACATCATTTTTTTGTTATTCGACGGTGACAGATTTTGCTAAATTGCGCGGCTGATCCACGTCCGTGCCTTTGATTAATGCGACGTGGTAAGCTAATAATTGTAAAGGAATTGTATACACAAAAGGCGATAAAATATCATCTATTTCGCCCAACTCTACCACTTGAATATAGTCTGACATTTGCATAACAGCTCGATGATTGGCAAACACCAGCAAATGACCACCACGCGCATGAACTTCTTGTAAATTTGACTTTAATTTTTCTTGTAACGCATCATTCGGCGCGACCGCTACTACTGGCATATTCCCGTCCACCAAAGCCAAAGGACCATGTTTTAACTCACCCGCCGGATAAGCTTCAGCGTGAATATACGAAATTTCCTTTAATTTCAAAGCACCTTCCATCGCAATCGGATAATGCACGCCACGTCCCAAAAATAACGCATGATGTTTATCCGCAAATAATTCCGCTAATTGCTTAATCTGTGGATTTAATATATCAATCGTATGTTTAATGAGCTGTGGTAATGAATTGAGCGATTTTAAAACCTGTATTTCAAACTCTGTCCGCCGATTGTGATAACGACCTAAAACTAATGTCAATAACAATAAACCCATTAATTGAGTCGAAAAAGCCTTAGTCGAAGCAACACCAATTTCAGGTCCCGCGTGCGTCATGAGCACTAAATCCGTCTCACGCACTAAAGAACTCTCTGGCACATTACAAATCGCTAAACTCGCACCAAATCCCAAACTTTTTGCTTCGCGCAAAGCCGCTAACGTATCAGTCGTTTCGCCAGATTGCGACAAAGCAACAACTAAGGTTTCTGAATTCGCCAATGGTTGCCGATAACGAAACTCACTTGCTACCTCAACATTACAAGGTAAACGCGCCAATGACTCTATCCAATATTTTGCAACTAATCCCGCATGATAACTCGTCCCACAAGCAATAATTTGCACCGCCTTTACATGAGGAAAAATCTGCATTGCTTTTGTACCAAATGCCGCCTCAAGTACCTTATTCTGACTAACACGTCCCGTCAACGTATCGTGTAGGGCTTGTGGCTGCTCAAAAATCTCTTTAAGCATGTAATGTCGATAGATACCACGTTCAACCGCGTCTAACTGTAACTGACTTTGATACAATTGGCGTTGCACTATCTGACCAGATAAATTAGTAATTTCCACATTATCGCGCTGTAAACGTACAATATCGCCATCTTCTAAAAAAATCATGCGCTGAGTCACAGGAATTAATGCCGCCACATCTGATGCAATAAAATTTTCCCCAATTCCCAAACCAATCACTAAAGGACTACCATACCGCGCCGCTAACAACGTTGCATTATCCAATTGACTGATAATTGCTAGCGCGTAAGAACCTTCTAATAGTTGTAACGTTTTTTTGAATGCAGATAACAAATCTTTTTCAGAACGTAGAAAATAATGGATTTGATGCGCAATGACTTCCGTGTCCGTTTCAGAGGAAAATTCATAACCGCGTTGCTCTAAATTAGCGCGTAATTCAACATGATTTTCAATAATTCCATTGTGTACAATTGCAATCGTATCACGCGAAATGTGAGGATGAGCGTTTTCCTTACTCGGTTTACCATGTGTCGCCCAGCGCGTATGCGCAATGCCAGTAGACGAACAAAGCGAAGTTTGATGCAATACCTCAGCTAAAACACTGACTTTACCTTGTACCCGTTGTCTTTCTAAACTATTCGACTGAAAATCAATAACGGCAACACCTGCGGAGTCATAACCTCGATACTCCAAACGCTTTAAACCCTCTAGTAAAATAGGCACAACATCACGTTCAGCAACACCACCAATAATACCGCACATAAAACGCTATCCTTAAATAATGTCTACAATATCGCGCATTGTAACTGATTTTAACTTGCGTTAGGCAAATAGCAGTGTCTTAGCATTTTGGTATGTTCTGAAATAAAATGAATAAAATAAGCTTTGCCTGTTGCGCTTATATCCCTGTTCTGAAAGACCGCGTTTTACCCGCTATTGGATAACATCGCCATTTTTTCAGTAGTTGGATTTTCCACAACCCCTTTTTCAGTCACAATTGCATCTATCAACTCAGCAGGTGTCACATCAAATACCGGATTCCAAGCATTCGCACCTGTTGCAGCAATCATTTTCCCGCCAATACTCAATACCTCTGCTGCCTCACGTTGTTCAATTTCAATAGCATCACCATTAGACAACTGATAATCTACAGTAGACATCGGCGCGACAACCATAAATTTTACGCCATGCTGACGTGCCAAAACCGCCAAACTATACGTGCCAATTTTATTTGCCACATCGCCATTTGCCGTAATCCGATCAGAACCCACTACAACCCAATCCACTTTACCTTGACGCATTAACGTAGCCGCTGCACCCTCAACTAACAAAGTCACGGGAATGTTATCTTGTACCAACTCCCACGCTGTTAAACGCGCACCCTGCATCCAAGGACGAGTTTCATCGGCATATACTGCCGTCACTTTCCCATTTGCATAACCGCTACGAATGACACCCAATGCCGTACCATAACCACCTGTTGCCAAAGAACCCGTATTACAATGCGTCAATACCCGACAATTTTTGCTGAATAATGCTGCACCCAACTCGCCCATGTTGCGATTAGCCGCAATATCTTCCTCATGAATACGCTGCGCTTTGGCTAATAAAACAGGCTCTGGATCACCCTGAATTTGATCAAACAACCCTTTCATAATGTCCAACGCCCAAACCAAATTTACCGCAGTCGGACGTGCTTTTGCCAAAATATCCAAATCAGCCACAATCTC
This sequence comes from uncultured Thiotrichaceae bacterium, assembly GCA_964388965.1. Classification (GTDB taxonomy): domain Bacteria; phylum Pseudomonadota; class Gammaproteobacteria; order Beggiatoales; family Beggiatoaceae; genus Albibeggiatoa. The sequence continues at coordinate 33,651 of CAYMCP010000025.1, forward strand.
AGCTTGCCAATTCGTAGGATTTTTCGCATACGCAGCACGTGCCGCCAATACCACACCAAATGCGGCTGTCACTCCAATTGCGGGCGCACCACGCACAACCATATCTTTAATTGCCTGTGCGGTTTCGGCGGCAGTTTCCAAAGTCAATAAACTTTCATCAAACGGCAACTTACGTTGATCCAAAAGTTTAAGTACATCATCTTGCCAAATAACGGCACGGATAGTATCGTATTGCTGAATCATAATTGTTTGATTGATTGTTGTGAAAAGAAGGTGCATTTTAACGTATTTTGTTATCATAATGCGTCGAAAACCTATAATTAACAACTTACGTGGGCACAAAGCTGATGAACACAATTATTGATGCAGAACGTCAACGCTTTATTTCTGTTGATTTACAAGAGATTATAGACGACTTATCTCAAACACCGGGCTGGTCGGAAGAACAAAGAAAGGCTTTTCAGAGTTTTTGTCACGTATTTGCTGCTCTATATCACTATAAATTTAAAAATCAATTGGATGAAATTAAACGCGCTTATCAGCCTTTTAATCCAGACATCGATGTAATCACTAAAAAAGATTATACTTTACAAGACTATCAGCAATTACGTCATTTATTGATTAAAAATGTAAAATCATTGCTTAATCAAGCAAACTACGAAGCATTAAGTATAGAAGACCTCAACTTAGCAATGACTGAAGCCTCACCTTACGGGGTTAATGTGAGCATTAATTTAGACGATTATGCAGATGTGTTGGTTTATTATCGTGGTGCAGCTACTAAAATTGAATATCGTCGAAATTGGAAAACATTATTTTTATTTAAAACTAAATTTGAAATTCCCATTTATAAGCGATTATTTTTACTACTTAATTTTAAAACAAAAGTGCAACGTGTACGCGAATTGATGCAAGAACAGCCTCACCTGTCTGAGAAACAAGCAATTCAAAAACTAAAACGTTTCTATTCTAGGGACTTAGAAAGCACAGCGGAGATTGGAAAACACATTTTTGTGAAATTATTTAAAAATATTCCGCGTTATGACCTAGAAATGCTATTTCCAAACCAGAAAATCCATTTTAAACCATTTGATAAACTGAAAATCGCAGTAACAAGTAGCGGTGGCGTTATTGGTGGGTCAATCGCTTTTTTAAGTAAAATGAGTTTAATTGCAAGCAATCCGATTGGTTTTTTACTCGCACTTTTTGGGTTTGTCGCCGTGATTGTGCGCCAAATCATGAACATATTTAATCATCAAACTAAGTACATGATGGTATTATCAAAAAATTTGTATTTTCACAACTTAGATAACAATTTTGGTGTATTTGGACATTTGAACAATTTAGCTGAAGATGAAGAATGCAAAGAGGCTATATTAGCGTATTATTTCCTATTTACCCAACCTGATAAATTGTGGACAGTCGCCGAATTAGATAAAATTATTGAACAACATTTACATGAAAAATACAATATTAATATTGATTTTGAAGTCGATGACGGAGTTAAAAAATTAATCACAGAGCAACTTTTAACTTCCGAAGACGGCGTACTTAAAGCGGTAGACCTAAACACCGCATGTCAACGTTTAGATACACAATGGGATGATTTTTTTTCCTTTTAAATCAAAGCGATTCCTGTAGAATTCATCTGAAATCTATAATTATTTTTACCATTAAGACACAGCGTATCCAAGAAAGTAAGCTTGCATTATTAGCTCACAGTCTTTTACAATGCGCTCAACTCAGTATTGATTACCAAACCTATGACCGAATATGTATTAATTTTTATCAGCACAGTGCTCGTCAATAATTTTGTTTTAGTCAAATTTTTAGGCTTATGCCCATTTATGAGCGTATCAAGCAAATTAGAAACAGCAACGGGTATGGGGTTAGCAACGACCTTCGTATTAACGCTTTCATCCATCAGCAGCTATTTAGTCAACCAATACTTGCTTACGCCGCTTGAGTTGGAATTTTTACGCACAATTGCTTTTATTTTAATTATTGCAAGTGTCGTTCAATTTACTGAAATGGTCGTACACAAAACTAGCCCAATGTTATACCAAATGTTAGGGATTTTTTTACCTTTAATTACAACCAATTGTGCAGTGCTTGGCGTAGCATTATTAAACGTTCAACAAGAACACGGTTTTATTGCCTCAGCGGTATATGGATTTGGCGCGGCAATAGGATTTTCTCTAGTGTTGGTACTATTTGCGGCGATTCGTGAGCGTATTATTGCGGCGGATGTGCCCGAAACATTTCAAGGTGCGCCGATTGCGTTCATTACAGCAGGTATCATGGCATTAGCATTTATGGGCTTCGCAGGCTTAGTAAAATAAAAATTTTATTGCGGCTTAATCGAAAAAAATTAATTTTTTTAATCTATTCCGTAAAAGGTCGAATATAATCACAAATTTCATCAACCATAAAATTCTTTGCCATGTGACGTATTTCTCGAACTAATGAGCGCAAACCTACATCTTCTTGCTCCAATTTATCTAAATAAGTTGTGATGCCCTGCACATCACCCATCATACCCAAATCAAACAAAATTGCGGCTTGCTCTCTAGTCAAATTAACATCATTTAAATCAACATCCTCATCAGTTGGCTGTTGTTGAGCAACATAAGTCCAATCCAAAGCCAAGTATTGTTGTAAATAATCTAATAATACTTTAATTTGCAATGGTTTAGTAATAAAAACATTACAACCTGCATCAAAACTTTTCTGTTGATGCTCTTCAAATACATCAGCAGACAACACAATCATAGGGATTCTTTTATGCTTACTGCGAATTCGCCGCATCATCTCAAAACCATCCATCACTGGCATATACAACTCAGTTAATACCACATCTACGACGGCTTGATCATTCAAAATATCTAAACCTACCTGTCCATTTTCCGCTTGTAACAACTGAAAACCTAAAGGTTGCAATAAATTTACAATAATATCTCTATTCACTTTCTTATCGTCTACAATTAAGATCGTATATTGTCCTTGTTTATAACCAGTTGGAGTATAACCCCCCACCACCAAATGACTTTTATCTTGCTCATTTTCAGTTTTCACCTCTGGCAAATGCAAATCAAACCAAAATCTTGTCCCCTCACCCAATTGACTACGCACTTGCAATTGTCCTCCCATTTTATCGATTAACTCATGCGTAATAGACAAACCTAAACCTGTCCCTTGTTCTTTATAGGCATCTTCACCAACTTGTTGAAAAGGCAAGAAAATTTTATCTATTTCTGTTTCCGCAATCCCAATACCCGTATCCAACACCTCAAAATATATAAAATCCTGCTGATAACTCACTCTTAAACTAACACAACCCTCTTCAGTAAATTTAACGGCATTACCCAATAAATTAATTAAAACTTGACGCAAACGTTTTTCATCACCCTCAATTGTGTCAGGTAAATCTGACAACGCTTTATATTCAAACTGAATATTTTTTTGCATGACACGCATTTTAAATAAATCAACAATGCCCGTAATAAATTCATTAAAATTAAATGGTTTAATAAATAATTCGATGCGTCCGGCTTCAATTTTCGCTAAATCCAACACGTCATTAATTAAATTTAACAAATAATCACCACTACGCTGAATAATTTGAATACCTTCAGCTTGCTTTTTCGTTAAAGTTTCGTCACGCGCTAAAATTTGTGTATAACCTAAAATACCATTTAATGGTGTACGCAATTCATGACTCATATTAGCTAAGAAAGTGCTTTTAGCTCTATTAGCAACTTCGGCGGCTTCTTTTGCCTGTCGTAAACGACTTTCAAATTTTTTACGCTCGGTAATATCGAGAATTAACACTAATACTTTTTTATAACTACTCTCAAATCCGGCAACAACGGAATACTGCATAGCGACGTGAATTTTATCGTTCGTTAAAGTACGATGTATAGCCTCGACCTCAAAATGGGTCAGCCCCTGCGCCAATGCGGAAAATAGCGCACTAAAGCTATCATAAGCATCAATCATCAAATGTGATAAATTTTTAATTAATTCTAACTTATCTTTAGCTTGATATAAATTTAATGTAGCTTGATTAACATCAATAATATCAACCAAATCCAATAATTGATAAACTTGCTCAGGATGATGAGCAAAATGCTTATCAAAATTTGATATACCCGTGGTACGTAAATAATCAACTCGTTGTTTTATTTTGGAAAAATCTTGCTCCCATAATGAAATCGGTGAAGAATTGAACAAATTACGGTAACGTATTTCACGATCACGCAATTCAGCTTCTGCCTGTTTACGATCAGAAATATCAGTTAAAATGCCACCAATGCCATATAATTTGTGACTGCTATCAAAAAGTGGAAAAGTCGTTGTCCAATAAGTATGTTCACTTTTACCCCAAGTGATATTTTCTTCTGCAATAACAGGTTTTTGACTACTTACTACTTTTTTATCAATTTTTCGTAATACTTCGATGTTAGGAAACAAGCTATAATCTGGCTTTCCAATAATTTGAGATTGAGGTAAATCTAATAAATTTGCTAATTTTTTACTTGCCATCGTAATACGCCAAGACAAATCTTTAGCAAAAATTGCTGAAGGTGAATTATCTAAAACATTGGTTAAAATAGACTGACTTTCACGTAAAGCTTGTTCAGTTGATTTGCGTTGCTCGATTTCCCAGCTCATTAACTGATTGATTTCTGAAACTTTTTCAATCATTGAGTCAATACCCATCTGAATCATCCCAATTTCATCTTTCGCCTTTCCGCCAATACGCATATCTAAATTACCCTGTTCTATCTGTTTTAAAAATGCTAGGGTGTCATCAATACGCTTACTCGTTCGGCGAGTAAATAAATGTGATAATAACAATAATGTGAGAAATAAAATCAAACCAAATAATACAACAAATTTTAAATAAGTCGCACGATGTTGAAAAATTTCAGATTCTGCTACAGAAAGTACAATTGTCCAATCCCATTTGCCGGTAGTCAAAAAGACAGCATAACGTGATTTATTTCGATAAGTGTATTGAATTTCACCATATTTTTGTCGCAATATCGTTTTGACAAAAGGGTAATAAAGTTGTTCTCCTTTTTCAAAATCCTTGTGTAGTATTACTTTTCCCTGCGGATTTAAAATGTATAAATGTCCAGTTTGACCATAACGGTAATGCTTGAATTTTTCTAGTAATTTTTGTTGTGAACTGATGATATAACTTTCAATACCCAATACTCCAGAAAATTCTAAAGTTTCATATAAATCGTCAATTTCTTTATTAATATTATTAATTTCTTTGCTAAACAATTCGTGATTCAATTTATAAACAATTTGATTAATAGAAAAATAACCCATTATTACGATGGGAACAGCAAGCAGCGCGAGTAACAAAAAAGCAAATATATTAATTTTAGTTTGAATTTTCATAGAACAGTACCTTATAAGGATACTTAAAGAATTTTATATGTAATTTTTCGTAAAAAATATTGTTTTAAATACTATTAGATTTTTATAATTTCTTGCTCTAACGATTTTCGTCAGAATACAGCCAAGATGCTCTAGGTAAATAGTAAAAAGATTAAAAATACAGACCTTAAATAGACTTTATACTAATGCACTATTTATTTTTTTCGGGTAATAAAAATAGTTGTGCAACTTGTTCGCTACCAATTTGATATTGCACTTTTTTAGCGGGATAAGCAAGGATGAATTCAGGTTCTTTAGCAATGACAGTAAATTGTAAAATTTGCTCTTCCATCAAGGTAATTTCAATTTGTTCCAGTGCAGGTTTTGGCTCGTAATGTCGTACGCTAAAAGCCTGTAAATCTTGCCATGCCTTGACTAAACCATAAATTGCATCCGCACTGCCATCAATAGATTCATTAACTGGAGTAAGCAATTTCCACTGTTGATCTTGCTTTTGTAATAATAAATTAGGCAATTTTAATTTAGTAATCACTGCCTGTTCTCCTAATGGAGATAGACTAGCAAACAATGTTGCATCACCCGTTAAAAAATAAGAAATGGTATCTATAGCTAAATATACTTTACCGTTCAATAATACATAACGTCTCCCGTCATTATCATTAAATGGCGATTTTCTTCCTAGACCTAACTTAATACCATCTACTGTTAGCTGTATAATTGGTTGTTCTAGCTCCAATTCCTCAAGATTAATCGGCGGTTTTAATTGTACATAATGCTTGGTAGTGAGAAACTGTAAAATATTGTCAATGCGAAATTGATTTGCGGGCAATTGTAATGGTGTAATGATTTGCCATTGGCGCTGCTGTTTTGCCAATACGATGTCAGATTTAGCATAACTGATGCTGATTTTTTGTACTTGGTCTTTATTTATTTTAATGAGCGGCTCTATTGACATCGGTGCATTGGCTTTCCATTTTAATAGCGCAATTGTTGCCAAACTCAATACAATTAAAACCAATAAAATATTTAATAACCACCGATTTTGCATTAAATTTTTCTCCGTTTCAGCCAGACCAACATACCAGTAATTAATAAACTAACTGGCAATATAATGATAAAAAAGATAGCAAGTAAATTAAATGTAGTTGGATTGAGATAAAATTTAGATTCCGTGTTAGTCTGCACAGGTATTTCAATGAAATCATCATCTTGTACTAACCAATTTAACATACGCAAACTAAGTTCTAAATTACCACCATTACCAATAAATGTGTTAGAAATAAAATCCCCATCCCCTAACAATAATATACGTTGTTGTATTTGCTCAAGATTACGAGTTATAGCAATAGCAATCGTTAAAGGACCATCAATATCTTGATCTTGATTAAACAGGACTTCGCCCTCAAGTGTGTTCGTTTCTGACCAGATTTCGGGTGCTGTGGTTAATAAATCAACTGTTTCCCATTCCTCTGAGGGAGTAAGTTGCAAACCGACCGCATTAGGAAATAAAGTATCTTGTTGAAAATTAGCTAAAATTTCATGTGGGCTATGGTATGACAAAGCAGGCAACACTAACATACCCGGATTATTTGAGCCAACCCAGCTATTTGGATCGACTAATACCCCAGCTACTAACGTTAAATTCAATAATTCTGCTAACGGTTCTAATCCGTGAAGTGACTCGTTGGGTTCTAACATCCATAACAAATGCCTTCCTTGTTCAACATATTGTTTTATTAGATCAATTTCACCAGTTAATAAATTTACTTGTGGATTTGCGATAACGAGTAATTCAATATTTTCAGGTATTTCAGTTTGTTGGCTTAAATTTAAGGATTGAATTTCAAAACCCGTACTTGCTAATTCTTGTGCCCACGAGTTTAAATCATGATTTGCCTTTCCTGATGGTTTACGCTCGCCATGACCTTGCAAAAAAGCGATGTGATGTTTTTGATTGCGCGCTAGACGCTGTAAAGTTTTAGAAATTTCTTGTTCAGTCAATAACTCGGCTAGTTGCTGAATTATTTCGATGCGATTTTGATAGCGCAATTCCAGCACAGCAAATAATTTTCCTTGCGGTGTCATTTTGATATTTAAGCTTTTAGTTTTGTCTGGTACAGTGTAAGGGTCTATGAATTTTATTGTTATATCATGTTTTTCGCGCTGGTACTTGGCGATTAAATCCGCAACCATTTTACGATTCATTTCATCATTTTCGATATAAACAGTTATTTCAATAGGATCAGAAAATTGTTTTAATATCATTTGACTAGGGTGAGTTAGAGTATGTTTTGCATTGCGTGTCCAGTCTGCTTGGTAAACGTATTCCGTGCTCAACCATGCTAATAAAGCTGTTATTGTTAATAGTAATAACATAAAAATTAAATTATTAATACGCAAAGATAAACGAGTGCGAGAAGTGATTTTCATAGTGATAGTTTTATGGTAATGCTTGATATAGACGATATTTTAACCTAAAACGCTAATGTTAGGATGAGAAATCATTTTGTTGGCAGGAAATTACTCTAAAATTCTATAAAAACGTTGTCAAAAAATCCGCCCACTTATGAAATGCTAGATTTTTTTAGCTATTGAGCTAAGAAACTTTAAAAACACTTAGGCGTTACGCAGTTCAAATAAAAATTTGTCTCATTTCCTCGTCCCAATGGTCTCCGTTGGGATGCAGCATGGACGCTCTGCGTCCTGATTTATTGTGAGTTACAAATATTGTGAGTTGCAACAATACCCTCGCCATTAAACTTGCGTAAGGGGGCTGTGAATTCTACCTAACTG
>CAYMCP010000026.1:0-29217 GCA_964388965.1 uncultured Thiotrichaceae bacterium
CAAATCAAGTGCTTGTGTTTAAGTTAGTTTTCATCAACCAAGCTAAGGTCTATGCACGGAGACCATTGGGACGAGGAAAAATTTAAAATTAACAAAATTCATCCAAATTTCCTGATGGTGTACTGTGAAAATCAAAAATTCTCAAACAATTTCGGTTACAATACCCCGCAGTTTGATTAATAACGAAATACCATGAGCGTCCCTATCATTGCATTTTTTAATAACAAAGGTGGTGTAGGAAAAACCTCACTAGTCTACCACTTAGCTTGGATTTATCACGATCTAGGTTTAAGAGTCGTTGCTGCTGATTTAGACCCCCAAGCAAATTTAACCGCCGCCTTTTTAGAGGAAGAACGTTTAGAAGAAATTTGGTTACTGAATAACCAACCTAATACGGTTTATCGTTGTGTTCAGCCATTGGTGCGCGGTGTAGGTGATATTGCCGTACCGCGATTAGAAGATATTTCTCCCGGTTTATCCTTACTAGTTGGTGATTTATTTTTATCTGGATTTGAAGGCAATTTATCTACTGAATGGCCAGGCTGTATGGATCGCAAAGAGCTGTCATTTCGCATGACTTCAGCATTTTGGCGATTGATACAATACACCATCTCGGCTTATTCACCTAATGTTATTTTATTAGATTTAGGACCTAATTTAGGTGCAATTAATCGGGCGGCAATGATTGCATCAGACTACGTTGTAGTACCGTTATCACCTGATTTATTTTCGTTACAAGGTTTGCAGAATTTAGGTCCAACCCTACGCCGTTGGCGTTCAGAATGGCACGAGCGCATTAAAAAAAATCCGAGTAATGATTTAAAATTACCCATTGCCAAAATGCAACCAGTAGGTTACGTGGTTTTACAGCATTTGCAGCATTCATCGCGTCCAGACAAACCCGCTAAAGCCTATCAACGTTGGATTGATCGCATTCCTAGTACATATCGACGTACAATTTTAGATATGCCTGAAACTGAGCAAAACATTAATGATGATGTATACTGTTTAGCATTAGTGAAACATTACAAAAGCTTGATGCCTTTGGCGCAAGCAGCACATAAGCCAATTTTTCGACTAACTTCTGCTGATGGTGCGGTTGGTGGTAGTATTCAAGCGGCTAAGAACGCCTATCAAGATTTTGAGCAACTTGCCCGAAAAATTGCCCGTAATTGCAAAGCGTATAAAAAAAATCAGAGTTGAATTACAAAATAACGCAAAGTAAACTTTTGAAGCTTTTACACAATTAAATAACTAAGAACTTAGACTTACTGTTATTTTTGCGTTAATGCTTCAATACCTTCCCAACCCTCTGGCGTACCTTCTCTAACATAATACCGACAACGCTCTAAATAAAATTCAGATGCTTTATCAATAGGTAACACCGACAAAATATGCTCAAATAACGGTATCGCGTGGATAAAATTGCCTTGATAGTATAAACTTAATGCTGCATTAAATTCTGGCTCTAATGTTACTTTAGCTTCTCGAATATCCCGGTCAGGCTCTGCATCAATTAATTCAAATACTTGCACTGGCTCATTTTTACCTTTAACGCGCACTTTACCTAAGAAACGATAAAAATGTGCGTCTGGATTTTCCATATTCTGCAAAACGTCATTACTGATTAAAATAGACACACCGTATAATTTCGTTAAACCCTCCAAACGTGAAGCCAAATTTACCGCATCCGATATTACCGTACCTTCCATACGTTTTTCTTCACCAATCGTACCTAACATTAATGTTCCGACGTGCATTCCAACACCAATTTTAATTGGTTTTTGCCCCCGTTCTGCCCGATCAGCGTTTAATAATTCTAAATGTTTTAAAATCTCAACCGCCGCGTCTACCGCAGAATCCACTGTTTCAGGGAATAAAGCCATAATCGCATCGCCTATGTATTTATCAATAAAACCTTTATATTTACGAATTTGCGGACTAACTCGCCCTAAATATTCATTAATAAAATCGAAATTTTCTTTAGGCGTTAAGCTTTCCGAAAGTGTGGTAAATGAACGAATATCTGCAAATAATACAGTCATATTTTTTTGTACGTGATCGCCCAAGCGCACATCAACAATACTTTCTTTTTCAAGAAGTTGTAAGAATTCTAGTGGTACAAAATGACTGTAAGCAATGTTAATTCTGGATAATTGGATATGGGTTTTAATCCGCGCTAATAACTCACCTTTAGAAAAAGGCTTAGTTAAATAATCATTCGCACCAGATTCTAAACCTTGTACTAAATCAGAAACTTGATTTTTAGCCGTCAACATAATCACCGGTAATTGATTAACTGGATGAGTTTCTCGAATGATCTGACAAACTTCAAATCCAGACATTTTCGGCATCATAATATCTAACAATACTATGGCAAATTTTTCTTTTTTAATTGCTTCTAATGCTTCGTTACCATTTAACGCACGGGTTACAGAATAATTTTCAATTTTAAGCTGATTTTCTAAAACTTGTAGATTAACGGGATCATCATCAACAATTAATACAGAAAACATTTCATTTAATTGAATTTTTTGCACTTCTTGATTATCTTCTTCTAAGAAAATAGCAGGTTCTTCTAATATTTGATTCGGTTCTATCTCTCTGATATGAGTAGTCAATAGCGGGGTAGAAGGTTCGCGTAAACGCTCTAATAAAGTTTCTGTTTCGTTACAACGTTCAGCAGCGTCCATTTTGGATAATGGCAAAGTGAAACTCACTCGCGTACCGTGTCCCTCAGTAGATTGAATCCGGATTTCACCGCCATGCAGCTCAACTAATTGTTTTGTAATAGAAAGTCCTAAACCAGTCCCACCAAATTCACGCGAAATTGAGCCATCTGCCTGTTCAAATGGATTAAATACACTAGCAAGCTTTTCACGCGCAATGCCTATACCTGAATCTGTAACTGAAATCATTAACCAACCCTCGCTAAATTGTGAAGCTGAAATTTCAATTTTCCCGGACTCAGTAAATTTTATCGCATTCCCAATTAAATTATGTAAAATTTGTTGTACGCGATTTTCGTCCGCGTCCACGATAATATCTTGTTCCACTTTATTGCGTAATTCTATTTGTTTATCACCAATAAGCGGTTTAGAGAGGAATATCACCACATCAACAAGCACTCTAATCTCTATTGGTCTGATTTGTAAAGTAATACCTTTATGTTTTAATTTAGAAAAATCTAAAATATCATTAACTAAATTAGCCAGTCTACGCCCACTAAATACAATCATAGATAAATTTTCAATAGCTTTTGGTGGTAGTTTGCCCGCAATACCATCTAACATAGACTCAGCGATACCAATAATACCATTAATAGGTGTGCGTAATTCGTGCGAAGTGTTGGATAGAAAATCATCTTTTAAGCGGTCTAATTCTTTTAAATTTTCATTTTGTTGCTCGACTTGCTTCATATATTTAAGTAGATTATTGACCATAATGGTTATACTCTGTTTAAGAAGTTTCAGCTCATTATTGGTTTTTACTTCAATTGGATGATATAAGTCGCCTTGAGCAATGAGATTTACGCTGCGTACAATGCGTCGAATTGGGTGAGTAATCCATGCAGAAATGAAAAAAGTGAATAAAATACTTAGTAAAATAGCAATAATTCCCAAAAAAGTATGAAACATTGCGATACGTTCTAAACCCTGATCAACCAGTTTAGTATTATAAGTTAATTCAATCACTTTGCTGGGATCGGATACTGATTTTAATATTGAGCCACCAACCATACTGGGTTCCGTATCAAGTTCTTTTTTGTCTAGGTTTAGAAATAGATAACGAATTATTAATTTACGTTGTGAATCAAAGAATTCAACAGGTGTTTTCGTTTCGTAGACTTGTTTAACAATTTTAATAATTTTTTCGGATGCTTTTTCATCTTTTTCTGCACCAATTACATGTCCGTGTCGGCTGAAAATGCGTACTTCATCTAAAGTTGGATTAATAGCGCGAAGGCGTGAGGTAATTTTCGTTAAATCTAATTCACCAATTAAGCTTGAGAATTCATCAGAAACAAGTCCGAACTCTAAAACGTATTTTTTGTCTGGTGTGGGCATGTAGGCAAATTTGCGAAATATACCTGTTCTCGCTTCAGTACCGAAATTTCCATCTGCAAACTCACCTTTAGCAAAAATATCTTGTAACACTTTGTAAAATTCTGGGGTTTTTTCTTTGAAATTCAAATTTAAATCTTCTGGATAAGTCGTATATTCAACAATACCGTCACGATTAATAATATATAAATCCATTTTGCCACCTAATTGCAATTTAAGTGCTTCTAAATCCACTTTTGCAGGGTCTTTGCCTGCCTGTTCATAGGCTTTAATAAAGGGTTTAAATTTCGTTTTCATATCTTGGCTTAAAAATTGGTCTAACACGCTGTAGCCACTGTCTACTAGACGAATTGCATTTAAAATATTATTTTCAGTTTGTTTTTGTAATAATTGATAAGCGTTTTCCAAATCATATTTTGCATTTAGGTAATCGAATACGGACATTGCTATCAAAATCGGGATAATTAGCAGTAAAAATGCTCCCATTAGCGTATAACGCAAAGGCATGTAGGGAGAGGAAGACTGTGAAGCTTGTTCTTGTTCAGATTGGGTAGGCTGTGCCATTATCAGTAGCCATAATAAATTTGTTTTATTCCATAACTCAACGCTACGGAAAAGTGCCAGATATGATTAATTAGCAAATTTGCCATTGCCAAGCGGCTATAACGATATATTACGAGTCAGTAATGGGTTCGTTATTTTGATCATATTATATAGTTTATTGATAAATATATGTGTAATTTTATCATGTCATAAATAAAAAAAGTATTTAAATCAAAATGATAATATAATTTTAGAGTAAATCAATCATTCTAAATTATGTTGTGCAAAGTTGTAAGAGTATACAATCTCTTTTCCTCACCTCAGCGGTTTCCGTTGGGACAAGGAATCATTAAGGGAAATACGGCGAAAATCCGTAGTTTTGGAGTTCGCTAGTCGGGGAGGATTGATTATTGAACTTGTTTTGCCTGTGCAGAATAAATTTTGCGCACGGAACAACTGCAGAATGATTTTAAACAGCTAAAAATTTTAATGTGATTGCCCTAGTAATGTGAGCGACTTTTGTTAAAATAAATCCCATCGTAATTTACAGAGCATATCATCACATGACAGCAAGTTTACAACAAAAACCAATTGGTTTGCTAGGTGGAACATTTGACCCAATTCATCACGGTCATTTGCGTCTGGCTTTAGAGCTTTACGAAAGTTTTAACTTAGCTGAGGTGCGCCTGATTCCATCAGCTTATCCCCCCCATCGAGAATCACCTGCGATCAGTGCTGAATTACGCTTAGAAATGTTACAAGTAGCAATTGACGGCTTACAAGGCATTAAAGCAGATAATCGTGAGTTATTACGCTCTGGTCCCTCATACACAATAGATACATTACAAAGTATTCGAGAAGAAGAAGGTAATTGCCCTATTTATATGATTTTAGGTATGGATGCGTTTATGAATTTACATACTTGGCACCGTTGGCAAGAATTATTGCATTACGCACATATTTTACTTGTCAGAAGACCCGGTAAACTGTTACCTATGGCGCATGTTATACGTGATTTTTTAGATATGAACCATGTAAAAAATTTAGATGAATTGTTGACGCAAGCGGCTGGAAAAATTTATGTTGTCGAAGATATTCCACCTTTAACCATTTCTGCTACTCAAATTCGTAATTTACTAGCTAATGGTCGCAATCCACGCTACCTATTACCACGATCCGTTTTAAATATTATCAATACACATCAACTTTATCGTTAATTTTTTGGAGTCTTATGCAGCCTGAACAACTACTTGAAATTGTAACACTCGCTTTAGAAGACCTTAAAGCGCAAGATATTAAAGTCCTGGATGTGCGAGCAATAAGTTCGGTTACTGATATTATGGTGATTGCAAGTGGTACTTCTACTCGTCAGGTGAGTGCCATTGCGAGGAATGTTGAAGACAAAGCTAGAAAAAGCGGTATACGCGCACTAGGCCGCGAAGGAATAGAGTTGGGTGAATGGGCATTAGTCGATTTAGGAGATGTCGTTGTGCATGTGATGTTACCAACTGTACGAGATTTTTATCAATTAGAAAAACTATGGTCTGATATGGTGTAATAATAGGTAACAGCGCGAATAGAATAAAGCAACATCTTAATCTTTTTGTTGATAATTTGATTTTGATTAACTTTATCCTGTTCTATATAAATTGAAATAATATATTGCTGTTTTTTCAGAGAAATTTTGTTGCAATTACTTAAAAAAGGATTTTATATGTCAAGAGTGTATAATTTTAGTGCAGGTCCTGCGACTTTACCCGAAGCAGTATTACAACGCGCTCAACAAGAGATGTTAGATTGGCAAGGGAGTGGGATGTCGGCTATGGAGATGAGTCATCGCGGTAAAGAATTCATTTCCATAGCGGAACAGGCAACTCACGATTTACGCGATTTACTAAATGTGCCAGAGAATTATAAAATTTTATTTATGCAAGGTGGTGCAACCGGACAATTTGCCGCCGTACCGATGAATATATTACGTGGTAAAACACAAGCTGATTATTTTAATACGGGACAATGGTCTAAAAAAGCGATTAAGGAAGCAAAAAAATATTGTACCGTCAATTTAGTTACCGATTCCTCCGATAACAATTTCACCACAATAGCCGATAGTAGTACATGGCAATTTAATCCAGATGCGGCTTACGTGCATTACACGCCTAATGAAACGATTAACGGTTTAGAATTCGATCAAGTTCCACAAACTGGAGATATACCATTAATTGCAGATATGTCTTCCACTATTTTATCGCGTCCGCTTGATGTATCCAAATTCGCGTTAATTTATGCAGGTGCGCAGAAAAATGTAGGTCCTGCGGGCATTACAGTGGTGATTGTGCGTGATGATTTAATCGGTCAAGCGGCTGACATTTGTCCGACGGTATTAGATTATAAAGCGATGCTTGAGGCGGATTCTATGCCTAATACACCACCGACTTACGCATGGTATTTAGCGGGTTTAGTGTTCCAATGGCTAAAAAATGATATTGGTGGCTTGGAAAATATGGCTACAATTAATCAGCGTAAAGCCGAAAAATTATATACAGCTATCGATAACTCTGATTTTTATCAGAATCCAGTTGATTTGAAATATCGCTCATGGATGAATATACCTTTCACTTTAGCCAATCCAGAATTGGAAAAACCACTTTTGGCAGCAGCTAAGGAAGCGGGATTAGTAACATTGGCAGGTCATCGTTCAGTAGGTGGAATGCGCGCAAGTATTTACAATGCAATGCCAGAGGAAGGCGTAGATGCGTTAATTAGCTTTATGCAAGATTTTGAACAACGGAATACTTAACATGTATAAAATTCTTACATTTAACAATATTTCCACCAAAGGTTTAAACCGTCTACCGCGTGAAACCTATGAAATTGCATCGGAAATTCAACATCCTGATGCTGTTTTATTGCGCTCGTACCAATTGCATGATTGGAACATTCCACCAACCTTAAAAGCAGTCGGACGCGCAGGGGCAGGTGTGAATAATATTCCTGTGGATAAAATGACTCAGCTTGGTATTCCCGTGTTTAATGCACCAGGGGCGAATGCGAATGCAGTAAAAGAATTAGTATTGTCTGGTTTACTACTCAGCGCACGTAATTTATTGCCAGCTTGGGATTATACGCGCAATTTAAGCGGCACGGACGAAGAATTAGCTAAAAGTGTTGAAGCGGGTAAAAAGCAATTTGTTGGTTCTGAGCTTTCTGGTCGGACTTTAGGTATTATTGGTTTAGGCGCGATTGGGGTTAAAGTAGCTAATGCTGCTGTCGGTTTAGATATGAAAGTAATCGGTTATGATCCGCACATTACAGTTAAAAATGCTTGGCAATTATCTGCTGACATTAAAAAAGCAAATAGTGTAGCTGACTTATTAGCACAAGTGGATTTTGTCACCGTACATGTTCCATTAGTTGACGCAACGCGGGGTATTATCAACGCTGATCGTCTCGCTAATGCGAAAGTAGGCTTGACAGTGTTAAATTTTTCACGTAGCGGCATTATAGACGATCAAGCTATATGCGAGGCTTTGGAAACAGGTAAAGTGAGCACGTATGTGTGTGATTTTCCGAGCAATGAATTGTTACGACAAAAAGGTGTGATTGCGCTCCCACATTTAGGCGCGTCCACGCAAGAGGCTGAAGAAAATTGCGCAATGATGGTAGCTGATCAAATTCGAGCATTTTTAGAAGATGGAACAATTACGAATGCAGTTAATTTTCCCGAAATATTTATGTCACGCAATGGTGGACATCGTTTATTAGTGGTGAATTCTAATGTACCGCACATGATTGAGCAAATCTCTAAATTAATTGCTAGTGCTGATTTGAATATTTTAGACATGCTAAATCGTTCGCGCGATCAGATTGCGTGTACTTTGGTAGACGTTTCTGCACCGGTGACGCAGCAGTTAATCGATAATTTAAAACAAGTTAAAGGCGTTTTGACCGTTCGCACATTATAACAAAATCTGATTGCAACAGAACCTGATAGACTACAGTCTGTCAGGTTTAGCGAAACATGAACTTAACCAGTTAATAATTCATTGATAACAGACTTAAATCTGCACGCCAATAATCATCATCAAGCATTTTAACTGCATTCGACGTGACTGGAATCGGATCGGCGAAAATAGGTCCATCTACCATAATTGTATGATATTCGCCATTTTCTCCCGTCGGATCAACGTTTGGTAAAGCCTCTAATGCTTCAATACAACGCGTATCCAAGTAACGCCCCGCATAACTCGCCCCCATTCGTCGAGAAGCTGTAATAATCATAGCATTAAAACCTGCTGTTACATATTCCGCTAAAATGCGTGATTTTGGCGTATCCCACAAGGGTAAATAAATTTTTAAGCCTGCTTGTTGACACAATAATTCATTATCACCACGATGCTTATTTGATGAAATATCGCCAAAAATGACAATGTTAATATCCATTGCTTTTAATTCTTGCAACACATCTAACATACTTTTTTGATAATTTTCTTCATCTGTGGTTTTAGTCAGCAAGGGGATATTTAAAGACAAGGCTTGTGCTTGTAATACATTGCGCGGAATCGGTAATGAGTAAGCATAATCACCTGTTTTATCTAACATAGTGAGTAAGAACTGTGGTTTTGCACCTGCTCTAATCGCATGATACAGAGCCAAACAAGCATCCCTACTACCATCCCAAGCACAAACAAAAGACTCGCCTGTTGCAGGTATTCGGTTTGTCATGAACGCTCCCTATTGTCAGTTATTTATCAATCAGTTAGCAGTTAATTATTAAAATCAAGCGTCACTTTATCGTTTTTTCTATTAAAACTTAAAAAATTCGATGTTTTTTATGTTGTCGGTTTAACATCGGACGCCAATACTAATAATAACCCTATTGGTGGTGTTAGTAGTAAAGAAGCAAAAAAATATCCCCAAAAACCCATTTTACGATTTTGTCCCAATAATCCAATTAAAAATGCGGGGAGAATGGATAATAAAACAACATTGATTAACATGATTACCTCATTCATCTTCTATGGTTTTTTGTTCATTGAATTTAAGAAGCTCTAAAATAAACGGTACATTAGCACCGGGGATAAGCTCAAATTTTCCACGCCGCACGGTATAAAAGCTATATTGCTTTCCATTAATTTCTCCATCCTCACTAAATAAATGCGGACCTGTGATACCTAACCAATAAAATTCCATGTAACGTAACTGCGTCGCTAAAACCGTAGGAGAAGTAGAGTCTGATTGTCGAATAATATCCGCTAATAACATAATACTATCGTAGGATTGTGCTGCCCATGCGTCTGGTTTTGTATTATAACGTTTTTTAAAACGGCTCATGAAACCGTGTGCTAAGTTAAATGATTCATTAAAAGGTACAGGGACGGTAAATCCTTCCGCCGCCTCGCCTGCTAACTTTATCAATCGTGGATGATACATTAAATTAACACCAATAAAGGGATGATCAACTCCCATATTACGCGCTTCTTTTAAAATTCGACTACCCGTCTCTTCATTCGTTGCGACAAACACAATATCAAATTCCAAGCCTTTGAGATCAGAAATAATATCTTTAAACCCTTTTTTAAAGCTAAAAAATGAACGACGATAAACAATTTTTGCATCAAGCTGCATGTCTGCGATTGTTTCTGCAAAAGACTCTGCAATTTGGGTGCTATATTCTGTTCTGTCGTACAATACTACAATTTTTTTCTTTTCTAAACTATAGTAAATATAGCCTGCTAATTGCTTTGATTGTTGATAATTATCTGGAATCATACGAAATGTATAATCAAAATTATGTCGCGTAAGCTCGATATTGGTTGCGCCAGGGCTTAAATACAGTACGCCAAAATATTCATAACTGATTGAGGCGGCAATCGAAGTTTCTGAAGCAGTATGCCCAATAACAGCAATAAGATCGGTATTTTTTGATAATTCTTCGGCAATAGCTTGCGCTGCAAATTGGGCGTGATTACGCATTTTCTTAACAAAACTGAGAAAACCCGCTTGTAAATAAACCGCCTCATCTTTTTCAATTAATTCCACTCTGCGCCCCAAAATCCCACCTCTAGCATTTAGTTCTTCTGCCGCAAAACGTGCGCCTTCAAAAAATAAACTTTGCGAACGTTTATCCCAAACGATACCTATTTTAATTGGTGCTTTACGTGCGTGTGCTTTTTCAGCTTTTTCCTCGCGCTCGGCTCTGTACTTGTGAGCAGGTTTTTCGCAGGCAACCAATTGTACGCAAAAAATAATGACACAGAATAAAGATAAAAAACGCATCATTTGAGTGGTGCACCTAATATTAATGGTAAGCCATTTGTGCCTTGATTACCAAAAATTAATATTTTTGCATTTTCAGATTCAGAGAGTTTTGTTGTAGCTTGAATGCCTTCCCAAGTCAGCAAATCCTGATCTAAGCTTTCTGCAATAATATGATGATAGTCCTGAATACCTTTTGCTTCAATTCGTTTACGTTCTGCTTCTTGCAGTTCTCGCGCTAAAATATATTGATATGCTTTATATTGTTCTTCATAAACTAATTTATCTTCAATGGATTGGGCGACAGGCTCTGGCAAATCCAAACTACGAATAATAATATCACTAATGCGTACATATTTGCGTCCAGTTTCTTCCAATGCTAATACGATAATATTACTTAATACACCTTCTTTGTTGGTATAAATATCCTCTGGTGTATATTTACCAATATTTCGCCGCATTACTGATTCAATTTGCGGGATAATGATTTTATTGACATAATCGGGACCAATTTTTTGATGCAATACACCAATTAACTCATATTCTGGGTGAAAACGAATTGCAATTTTAAGATATACAGGTAAACCTTGATTAGTCAAGACCTTAAATTCATGTTTAACGAGTTGGACTCGTCCGTCATAAATGTGCATTTCATCCCAAGGAAAAATAATGTGTAATCCTTCTGGATAGACATAGTCAGTGACAGTGCCAATAGTAAAACGTTTATATAATACACCGGCCTGACCTGCACTAATGGTAATGAAAATACGTGGGTACAAAAAAACCACCACTAAGGCTACAATCATCGAAATCACAACGATATAAGGTGTATTATTTTGTATCCAAACACGAGTTTGACGTTTTGTACGTGCTACTGATACCACCATAATTTGTACCTTTTGGTTAGTAAAATCTAGCAAGATATATTAGGAGTTTCTAGCCGATACAGACTTTAATAGCTTGCTATTTCGTAAATCTTGCTGCAATAGGATTAAGTTGGATAACGCGCTCATAGCGTGCTAAACAACTTTGTTTAGGAGGCTATTATAGCAATATTATAATCAATGATTTGAACAGTTTTACTAAATAGGCGTTACGCAGTTAAAGTATGCCTCTAAACTGCATAACTCCTAAAAAAACAAGATGTTGGACAGGTATAGATGTTGAGAAATTCCTTATTCCAACGGCGACCATTGGGACGAGGAATCCACAGGCTTTTTTTTATATCCACCGAATGTTTTAATTTTAGCGGAATACGAAGGAAATAATATCATCATCACGGCGGATTTTAATGGCATACGGTGAATTATAACGACTAAGTGCTTGTGCTAAATCATCAACTTCTGTGATTGGACGACGATTTAATGCTAAAACAACATCCCCTTTACGCAAACCAATTTGCCATGCAATACTGTCGCGCTCAACAGCTTTTATTTCAACCATACCGCGTGTATCAGTTAAAATTGTGCCATCTAAATAACGATTTAAACGTCCTCCATCAATCCCCAGCGCACTGGTAACAGTATTGGGGTCTTCGATAACTGCGTATAAGTGTAAAATTCGGCCTTTGCGTAACAAGGTAATGCGTACACGGTCGCCAACGCGCAACAAACCAATATGATTACGCGCATCGCTAGAATTATCGACAGATTTACGATCAATTAAGGTAAGCACATCACCTTTGCGAATGCCTGCTTTATCAGCAGGTGAATCAGTGACAACCTCAACAACTAATGCGCCTCGTACATTTTGAATACCAAACGCATCTGATAATTCAGGTGTCATGTCCTGTAAATGTACTCCTAAAATACCGCGTTTGACTTCACCATATTTTGACAAATGTTGTACAATTCGATTGACCATATTGATTGGAATCGCAAAACCAATTCCGACATTACCGCCACTCGGTGCCAGAATAGCGGTATTAATACCGACAAGTTCGCCGCGTAAATTGACTAATGCACCACCAGAATTACCCGGATTGATGGATGCGTCAGTTTGAATAAAATCCTCATAACCTTCGATACCTAAACCAGAACGACCTAACGCACTCACGATACCAGAGGTCACAGTTTGCCCTAAACCAAACGGATTACCGATTGCAACAACAAAATCCCCTACGCGGAGTTGGTCTGAATTGGCGGAGGAAACGGCAGTTAAATTGTCTGCGGCTATTTTTAATAAAGCCACGTCGGTCTCTGAATCAGTGCCAACAAGTTCCGCGTGTAAACTACGTCCGTCACGCAATGTCACAGTAATTTCATCTGCTTTATCAATCACATGATGATTAGTAATAACATAACCTCTGTTAGCGTCAATCACTACGCCAGAACCTAAACTTTGATTTTCTTTCCTTTTTGGTTCACCGGGTATATTAAAAAAATAGCGGAAAAAAGGATCGTTTAATAGTGGATTATCCTGTGTACGTCGCCATTGTCTAGTAGAAATATTCACCACAGCAGGCGTTACCTGATCTAGCATGGGGGCTAATGTGGGTAGTGGTTGCCCGTCTACCTCTGCTGGTAATGCTGCTTGGCTTGTGGGATGTAAATTTAATGTAATTGCTAGCATCCATAATGCAATAAAACGTTTATACATAACGACCTCACTTGTTGTTTAAGTAACACATTTGCATTTTTAAAAAATTAATTATTTTATATAATAAAACAGATCATTTTTTCAAATCAAACTTATGCGTATCGGTATAAAAATAACAACGTCCTTTACCCTGTCGTTTCGCCATGTACATTGCAATATCAGCATATTCAATTAAATCATCTACATTATCAGTATCTTTTGGATAAATGCTAATTCCGATGCTGGCAGAAAGACGAATTTCTTGATCGTTGACTAAAAATGGACTTTCCAAATGTCGTAACAGTTTATTTGCAACCAATTCAGCATATTGTACTTGATAAATCTCTGCTAAGATGATCACAAATTCATCACCACCAATCCGCGCCACCGTATCCGTTTCATGCACACAATGTAGCATCCGTTGTGCGACACTTTGTAATACTTGGTCGCCAATCGCATGACCAAGCTTATCATTAATTGGTTTAAAACCGTCTAAATCAATAAATAATAGCGCAAATAAACCACCATGTCGTTTTACCCATGCCTGAGCTTGTAGTAAATTATCATGAAATAACAAACGATTAGGTAAATTAGTTAATGAATCATAACTTGCTAAATAACGTACTGCTTCAATATCTTCTTGTAAACGTGAAATATCACTCAAAATTGCCATATAGTGTTGTGGTGACTCATTTTCATCAGTGATGACCGAAATTGAA
This sequence comes from uncultured Thiotrichaceae bacterium, assembly GCA_964388965.1. GTDB lineage: Bacteria > Pseudomonadota > Gammaproteobacteria > Beggiatoales > Beggiatoaceae > Albibeggiatoa. The sequence goes on from CAYMCP010000026.1 coordinate 14,162, forward strand.
AGCCACGCAACGTAAATTTCACCATTTTTACGCCGATTCCAAATTTCACCTTGCCAATGCCCTGTTTGTTTAATTTTTTTCCACATCTTCTGATAGAAGCTCGCGGGGTGACGACCAGAAGATAAAATATTAATTTTCTGTCCATGCACTTCATCAGGTTTATAGCCTGTAATTTTAGTGAATGCAGGATTGACCCGTGAAATATGATTTTGTAAATCAGTAACTAAAATAGCATCAGCAGAGGTTTCAAAAATGGTTGCAGTCAAGCGTAAATTTTGTTCAGCTTGCTTTTGTAGGGTAATATCTTCGATCATCCAAATTAAACCTTTGTCTAAATCCTTTGCATCCACCGCTTTTCCGACCATTCGCGCCCAAATAAGTTGCCCATTTTGTTTGCGAATCAGTTGCGCTTCGTCAAAATCCTGTCCCTGTTCAAACAAGTGACGCGCTCGTTCTTTGATGTGCTGATAAGTTTGTGGCGAGGCATACAACACATTAAAAGGTAAACCAAATAGTTCATTACTATGGTAATCTAAAATATCACTCAATTTTTGATTAATACGTGCAAAACACTCATTTTTCACATACGCAATGCCGACAACGCTATTATTTAAAATTGTTTCTAATTCAGCAATAAGTTCTTGATATTGCAATTCTAAATCATAACGTTTGGTAATATCAATTGCTACACCAATCACATTTGTCACATTGCCTTGTTCGTCAAAATAACAACTTAATGTACTTTCCAGGATGTAATTATCGATTTTCATTAATGATGTAGCCGGCTTTCCTTTTAATGATTTTTCAATTGAATCTATATAATCATCTAGCTGATAGGTTTTACATAAATCAAACACAGAACTGCCTACTGCTTGGTCATCATCTAATTGAAATATACTTAATGCTTTACCGCGTGCAAAGGTAATTATACCGTCTTCATCAAATGCAAATAGCACTAACGGTGCGCCGGCAGTGACGATTCGTAAACGTTCTTCGCTGCGTTTCAAGGCTTCTTCTTGACGTTTGCGCTCGGTAATATCCGTGCCAACTGCTAAAATTAAACTTTCACCATTTTGTTTGATAAAAGGACGTTTTTCAACGTGAAAACAACGTAATTCTTTATTACCAACATTAAAACATAATTCTTCAAAATCTGGTTTGTTTTGTAATTGTTCAGCGTAGATTATTTTTGAATTTGCATATTCTAAGGCGTGTTGGTCGAATTTGGCGTTTACAATTTTTTCCACAGTCGTTCCTAATAAATCTGCATAGGTTTGATTAGCAAAAACATAATCACCCGCTTGATTTTTTATAAAGATAATATTAGGAATAGTATCTAAAACTGAACTGATAAAATCTTGTTGTTGCTGTATTTTTTCCGCAGCTAGTTTATTTTCAGTAATATCTCTAACAATAGTGTAAAATATTTTTTGTTCTAAAATTGGATAGATATTCCAACTTAAACATTTATAATCGCCATTTTTACATAAAACTCTCGTTTGTAAATCTAAAACGCTTTCCCCTTGACGCAATTGATTTTCAGTTTTTTTAAGTAGTTTATAATCATCTGGATGTACTAGCTCAACAATGTGTTTTGATAGTAATTCGATTTTTTTCCATCCTAAAGTGACTTCCCATGCCGCATTTAATTCTTTTAAATAACCATTGAAATCAACAATTGCTTGTATATCTACTGATAAGTTAAATAAACGATTGCGTTCAGCCTCAGCCTGCTTACGTTCTGTGATATTAGTTACAGTTGTGACTTTAAATTTTTTACCATTAGGACGCTTTAAACGACCTATCGTAATTTCAACATCAATTAATTGTTTTTGCTTAGTTAAAACTTGCCATTCTTTATAATTTTGATTATCGTCACCGTTTAAAAATTGTTTATGTTTTTGCATTGCGAGGCTATGTATTTCTTTTGGAAACACAATGCTGAAATGTTCACCAATTAATTCTTCTACGCTATAACCGTATAATTGACAATATGCTCTATTTACTCTGATAAAATAACCTGCTTCATCCGTGACGCAAATACCAATTTGAGTAACATCAAAAATGGCGGTAAGTAAATCTTCACTTTCCTGTAACGCATGTTCCAATTCTTTATACGGCGTGACATCAACATAAGTACCGACCATGCGATATGGTTGCTCATGCTCATCCCATAACGCCGCCGCTTGCGCTAATACCCACATTTGACTACCATCTTTACACAACATGCGATAAATAGATTCAAATCTATCAGTACACTTGTCTAAATAAGCTTCTAAAGTTTGCCAGAGTCTAGGGAAATCTTCTGGATGAATACATTGTAAAAAAGCATCTAAATGATTAGGAATTTCATGCTCATAATAGCCAAGTAATGCTTTCCAACGCGGCGAAAAATAGACTTCATTGGTGCGTAAATCCCAATCCCATAGACCATGATTTGAACCACGAATTGCTAACTCAAGGCGTTCTTGTTGGAAGGTTAATATTTGTTCTGCTTGTTTTTGTTCGGTAATATCGGTAGCGATTGCATACCAATTTTTTTGTCCGTCGTGTTCGACACTGCGTATTTGCCACGCTATCCAGCGATATACATTTTCATTATCTAACCAACGATTGGAAAAGTTGACTTGAGTTTGTTGAGTTTGAAGCTTGAATAAATGGCATTCGGTGGTTTCTAAATCATGAGGATGAACATGACGGCGGAAATCGTTTCCCACAGCAACACCTAAGTCTCGTTTCCAAAGTTGGTTGACTTGTGTGATGATTGCCGCATTGTTTAAAATGCAAAACAAACTTGGTGCTAGCTGAAAAAAATCACTCGCTGTATTGTCGTTCATGCTGGAATAGCAGTTATTAAAATGCTAATAGAAGTGTACTATATGTTTAAGTTCATGCGTAGTCGTGGATTAGAAAAAACCATATCAATACTAGAGATATTGCAAACTGCGGAATTAAATTTAAAATCAATCAATTACTCATCTCTTCATTTTCTCGGTCTACCACGAATGATGAGCAATTAACAATTAACAGTAAACAACAAACAATTAATAATTTATCTAAAGGATAATCAATGGATTACTTCAATTATTGCGGTGATGATTTATGTGTAGAAGAAGTTAAACTGACCGATATTGCTGTGTCTTATGGTACGCCGTGTTACGTCTATTCGCTTGCTACTTTGGAACGTCATTGGTACGCATTTGATAAGGCTTTTGGTGAGTTATCGCATTTAATTTGTTACGCAGTTAAGGCTAATTCTAACATCGCTATTCTAAATTTATTGGCAAAATTGGGTAGTGGATTTGATATTGTTTCCGTTGGCGAGTTGGAGCGCGTATTAAAAGCGGGTGGTGATGCGGATAAAGTTGTTTTTTCGGGTGTGGGTAAAACTCATGGCGAAATTGAACGTGCATTAGCAGTTGGTATTCGTTGTTTTAACGTTGAGTCGGAATCAGAACTAGAGCGCATTCAAATGATTGCACAAAAAATGAACAAAATCGCACCGATTTCATTACGTGTTAATCCTGATGTTGACGCTAAAACGCATCCTTATATTTCCACCGGTTTGAAAGAAAATAAATTTGGAATTGATGTGGATAGTGCTTTAAAAGTGTATCAACATGCTGCTAATTTGTCTCATATCAACATTGTCGGTATTGATTGCCATATTGGTTCACAATTGATTGAAAATGAACCATTTATTGCCGCATTGGATAGAATTTTGAATTTAGTTGAAAAATTGGAAAATATTGGTATTCAGTTACAACATATTGATTTGGGAGGAGGTTTAGGGGTGCGTTATCGAGATGAAACGCCACCAGAACCACAGCAATATATTGAAGCTTTGCAACTTTCTAAGCGTTTAGACGGTAAAAATCTTGAGATTTTAATTGAACCCGGTCGCGCAATTGTGGCAAATGCTGGGGTGCTTGTCACGAAAGTGGAATATTTAAAAACCACTAAGGATAAAAATTTTGCTATCGTAGACGCAGCAATGAATGATTTAATTCGACCTTCGCTATACACAGCATGGCAGAATATTTTACCAGTGAATAAACGAGTTAATACAGTCACTAAAGTGTATGATGTTGTTGGACCGGTTTGCGAAACAGGCGATTTTTTAGGTAAACAGCGTGAATTAGCTGTTCAGGAAGGAGATTTTTTAGCAGTACGTTCGTCCGGAGCCTATGGTTTTACTATGAGTTCTAATTATAATACTCGCCCGCGTGCGGCTGAAATTTTAGTAAATGGTAAGGAAATACATGAAATTCGCAAACGCGAAACGATTGAATCACTTTATGAATTAGAACAGCTTGCGACGCTCGGAACAAAATAAATTCTATTTAGTGCTAAAAAAAGAGCGGTGCTAAGTCTTGGTTTTTTGCGTCGATAAAATACAAACGGACGGACTTTGTGGATAATTCTGCTTATCTAGCTTAGAATGATAGATAATATAAGCTGATTTTTTAGGAAAAACTTATGATTAAAGTATTTATTGGATTTGATCCGCGTGAAACGGTTGCATTTCATGTTTTAAGTCATAGCATTTTAGCGCGTGCGACTATGCCTGTTGCTATCATTCCTCTCAACTTGCAGAATTTAAGCAATTTAATGACTCGTGAGCGTAATCCACTACAATCTACTGATTTTTCATTTTCACGTTTCCTTACGCCTTATTTATCAAATTATGAAGGTTGGTCTATTTTTATGGATTGTGACATGTTAGTGTTGGACGACATCGCTAACTTGTGGAATTTACGCAATAACCATTACGCTGTGCAAGTGGTGAAACACAATCATGTGCCTAAAGAAGAGATTAAATTTCTAAACGCCAAACAAACTAAGTATGAAAAAAAGAACTGGTCTAGCGTGATTTTATTTAACAATGTGCGCTGTAAAGCCTTAACTCCAGAGTATGTTAATACTGCAACAGGATTGGAATTACATCAATTCAAATGGTTGGAAAATGATGATTTAATTGGAGATATTCCGTCAAAATGGAATCATTTAGTCGGTTATGACGAGCCGCGTGATGATGCGTCACTAGTACATTACACCATTGGCGGACCTTACTTTAAACAGTGGACGGGTTGCGAGTACGCTAAAGAATGGTTTGAAGAGCGTGAAGCAATGTTGTTCGCAAAACAGGTGGAAATAGAAGGCGGCTGCGGTCAGAAAACGCCTGAAACTTGCGTAGATATTGATGTGACAATTAATCTAAATTAGTTCGTAAGCTGCTGATTATTATCAACTACTCCATACTATTTGGGAGTGCGCTACTCCCAAATTCTCATGTTTTAAAAATACTCACTTTTTTCGACTTAGGGCATAGAAAAAATTAAAATTGCGAAATTTGTGTATTTTAATTACTCTCCATTTTTAAAACAGATTTATTTTTAACGGTTACTTTTTTGTTTGGTGTTACCAAATTATTAATAAACTGTTGAGTGCAAGTTTGCCACGAATATTGTAGCGCGTGTTGCCGACATAAATTTCTATCTAATTTCAAGGCATTACGAGTTGCATTAGCCAAATCATCGTCCAAACAACCAAACGCGGAATTTTTACCAATAATATCGATAGGGCCCGGTACTGGATAAGCTGCCACAGGTGTACCAGAAGCTAAAGCCTCTAATAATACTAAACCAAAGGTATCGGTTTTGCTCGGAAATACAAACACATCAGCACTAGCATAATAAAGAGCCAATTCTTCACCACTTTTCGTACCGACAAAATGCACATCTGGATAATTTTGTTTTAACTGCTCTAATTGTGGTCCAGCACCAACCACATACTTTGTGCCTTCAAATTGCATTTTTAAAAACGCTTCGATATTTTTCTCAACGGCAACGCGCCCTACATAAATTGCAACTGGACGTTCTTCATCAGCAAAAATATTGTGCTGACGTGGACGAAATAATTCAATATCTACGCCGCGTGACCAATGTGCCAAATTATGAAAACCTTGCCCTTCCAATTCTTTACGCATACTAGCGGTCGCAACCATCACAGTTTTAGATAAACCATGAAACCAGCGCAATAACAAATACGTCCACGAGATGGGGATGCCAAAACGTGCATAAACATATTCTGGAAATTTAGTATGAAATGAAGTGGTGAAAGCTTTATTCAGTTTCTGACAAATACGACGCGCAGATAAACCTAAAGGTCCTTCAGTTGAAATATGGATATAATCAGGTTGAAATATTTCGATAATCTGCTTAATTTTCCGACCAGTGGGAGAGATCACTAAACGAACTTCTGGATAAGTCGGACACGGAATAGTATGAAACAAATCCGGGGTAATCATTTTAACTTCATGCCCCATCGTTTCTAAAATACTTTTCGTGGTAGACAGCGTGCGTACCACGCCATTTATCTGTGGTAACCATGCGTCAGAGACAATGAGAATTTTCATGAGATTTCGCGTGTTGTTTGGTGGCTGTTTGAGAAAAGGTCGCAGTAGCAACTGGTTCAAGTAATATTTCTGAGTATCCTTGCCCTTGTTGCTGTTTATCTGTCCAATGTACAATTGAAAGCTGACCTGACCAATTTTCAACTAATGCAGTGCAACTCTCAACCCAATCACCATCATTACAATACAAAATACCGTCAATATCACGAATTTCTGCTTTATGGATATGTCCGCAAACAATGCCATCTAAACCTCTTTTCCGTGCTTGTTCTGCAAGACTATTTTCAAATGAGCTAATAAAATTGACTGCATTCTTAACTTTGTGTTTTAGATAAGCAGACAGTGACCAATAGGGATAACCCATTTTACGCCGAACGATATTGAATACATGATTAATTGATAACATAACGTTGTAAGCCCGGTCACCAAGTATCGCTAGCCACTTTGCATATTTAACGACACCATCGAGTTCATCTCCATGTAAAATCAAGAAGTTGCGTCCATCAGCGGTGGTATGAATCGCCTCGCTGACAAGCTCAATTTCACCAAATCTAATATCTAATTGCGCATAATCACGTAAAAATTCATCATGATTACCGGGGACATAAATGACTTTTGTACCTTTACGCGCTTTACGGAGAATTTTTTGCACGACATCATTATGACTTTGAATCCAAAACCAAGATTTTTTCAATCTCCAACCATCAACCATATCACCTACAAGATATAAATATTCGGAATCGTACTCACGCAGAAAGCTAAGCAAAAATTCTGCTTTACAACCGCGCGTACCTAAATGCGCATCTGAAATCCATATAGTACGGAATTGTTTCGACGATAAATTGGAAGGAGCCATAAGTCAATTGTTCATAGGGTTCATTCATTAAATGTTGTCATGCTTGTATTGCAGCAATATGACAAATCCCATACATTAGCGATATATGGGATTTAGTAGGACTATTTGGGTTGTAAAGAGATGTTTTTAATGGAAAAATTCAATGTTATAGCATAGTTATGACCCTTATGCCAGTAATCTACCTTTTTGGTATCATCTTTGTAGGGGCAAGCCGCTACTGAAAGTTTGTCATAATGAGCTGCTCTAAACCCTTCCAGATACACGTTAATTAAACCCACATTTGTCATAAACCACCATTTTTGTCTTTGTTGCACCGCGAAAATCATACTACGCTCTTTGTCGGTAAATGTTAAGTTTTATCTCAACAATTATCAACTTAAATTCACAGTTACGAAAAATATTTTTATAACTCATTGAAATAAAAGCTATAAATGAATTTTAAGAACGTTTATTCAAGTGTTGACATACGCCATGTTAATTCACTTTGTATGTGATAAAAAGCCTAGCGTGGGCGATCATATCAAAATACATCAGATTGTTGAATAAGATTGCAATATTTCATTAAGAACGAGTATACTTTTTCTGTAATTCAAGTTCATTTAATAAATGTCTCTCCGTACGCAAGCAAATTATAATGAAAAAAAAAATTATTCACCCTTCTCAAAATGTACAATTGAATCAAGCACTGCAAACCGCCCAACATTATCATGAGCAAGGTAAGTTTGCACAGGCTGCTACGATTTACCAACAAATTTTAAAAGTAAATCCCGATCATCCAGATGTTTTGCACTTGCTTGGTGTTCTATTCGCACAAACGGGTGAACCTACTCAAGCAGAGCACTATATTCGCAAAGCCATTGCGCTTAATCCTAAAAATGCGGATTACTATAGTCACTTAGGTAATGTACTAAAGGAAATGGGGCGCGTAGAAACTGCACTTAGTTATCATGAGAAAGCCTTAGCGTTGAAACCAAGACAAGCTTCTATCTATCTCAACTTAGGTGCGTGTTTGCAAGAACTTGAGCGATTTGAATCGGCTATTAATTACTATAAAAAAGCACTCAAACTAGAGCCTAAAAATCCTAAAATTTTAAATAATTTAGCGACTAGTTCTTGTGATAATGAGGATTATGAAAATTCTATTAAATATTATCAGCGAGCAATCAAGTTTGATCCGAAATTTGTTGCAGCTTATGCAGGTTTAGGTAACGTACTGCGTCGTAATGAGCAGGCAGAAGAAGCTTTAGAGGCTTGTGAAAAAGCATTAGCTCTCGACCCGAATTATATCATTGCACATATTAATAAAGGTGAAGCATTAAACAGCTTAGATCGTTATGACGAGGCGAAAGTTTGTTTAAATAATGCGTTAAAGTTAAGTCCAAATAACCCAGAAATTATTTTTAGTTTGGGTAATGTCGATGCGAGCTCTAAGCAAGTAGACGCGGCAATTGAAAAGTATTTACAAGCTGTCGCTATTCGACCAACATACAAAAAAGCGTTACATCGCTTGGTATACAGCTATCGTCTACAAAATAACCTAAAACAAGCGGTAGACTATGCAACTCATTTGATTGAATTGTATCCCAAAGACATTGAATTGCATAAATTACGTGGATTTTTATTACTGCAAATAGAAGAGTTTACTGATGGCTGGTATGAATACGGTTATCGTCCCAAAGAATTAAAATATTTTACAAAACATAAGTTAGATCAATACTCAGTTGTTGTGCTCTCCAGAGTGGAATCGCTACAAGATAAACACTTTTTTATCCACCGCGAACAAGGTTTAGGTGATGAAATCTTCTTTTTACGTTTTGTGCCAGAGTTGAAACGACAAGGCGCGAAAATTTCTTACGTTGCTGGTAGTAAGGTAGCTGATTTATTGGCGCGACAGCCTTGGATTGACAATATGCTGGGACAGCAGCAACCACCACCTGAACATGATTTTATGTTAATGGTTGGAGATTTACCTTTATCATTCCAAATGAAAACCGATGATACACCGCCGCCACCTTTACCACTTGAACCACCGTTGTCCGAAAAAGTGGCAGAAATTGAAGCACGTTTAGCACAATTTAATGATAAACCAATTGTTGGTATAACTTGGCAAGCGGGTACGAAGAAAGAAGATCATTTAGAAAAAGATTTACCGAAACATTTATTATTTAAACGGGTAGACTTAGAGGCGTTAGGGCAAAGTTTACAAGGTTTAGATGTGCATTTTATCAATGTACAACGCGCACCATTAGCCGAAGATATTGCGCAGTTAGAAGCATTATTAGGTCAACCGTTGCATGATTTTACTGATTTAAATGATGATCTTGAGGGTATGTTAGCCCTATTAAATCGATTTGATGATTATGTTGGAGTGAGTAATACTAACATGCATTTAATCGCAGGTTTAGGTAAAACTGCACGAGTTTTAGTGCCACGACCTTATGAATGGCGGTGGCCTGGAAATAGTGACCGTTCTGTTTGGTTTCCCGGTTTCAAGGTCTACCGACAAGGCGACAATGATGATTGGCATACCTGTTTGGCACGATTACGACAAGATTTACTAACGCAATTTTCAGCAAGTTAATTATATTAAAAATTAGCGTTTCCGTGAAAAATAGCACCAATTGAATACAAAGTAGTTACTGGTAAAACAACTTTCGTGCTTAAAATTTAAGACAAAAATAGCATTTTAAGTTGTATCGTTATATGATGCTAATAAAAATAGACGAATACCTACGAGTGCATAGGGTGGATGTTGGAAAAGGTTTCTAAATTGGTTGTACGCTAATAATGACCGATTTTACTTTTTCAATATTTTTAAAAGTTTTGGGGAATTTAAATGGCTGTTGAGTTATATAATGATGGCAGGCATAAATGTATTGCGTTTTATGACTTAGTGTGTGGTGATGGTATTCAAGCGAATCAATTTCTAATCGTCAACGGCAATCATTCTGCATTATTAGACCCCGGTGGGGATTTGACTTATAACGACTTGTTTATGCAATCTTATAAATATCTATTTACCAAAAATTTAGAGTACATTATCGGTTCACATCAAGACCCTGATGTTATCTCATCATTGGGTAAATGGTTAATTGGTAGTGACTGTAAAGTTATCGTACCTGCCTTGTGGGAGCGATTTATTCCACATTTTGCCCAGCCCGGTAAGGTAAAAAAGCGTTTAATTGGCATTCCAGAACAAGGTATGAATATTTATTTAGGCGATGCAAAATTGAAAGCCTTACCCGCACACTTTTTACATTCTGAGGGAAATTTTCACTTTTACGACCCTATTAGCAAAATTCTATTTTCTGGTGACTTAGGCGCGTCCCTAGTCGATGCTAACCATAATAATCCCGTTACTGATTTTGAGGCACATATTCAACACATGAAATGGTTTCACCAACGCTATATGGGTGGTAATAAAGCTTGTCGCTTATGGGCGAATATGATTCGTGAACTAGATATAGAATGGATAGTACCGCAACATGGACGCTCTTTTAAAGGTAAGGAAATGGTCAACAAACTGCTTGATTGGATTGAAGATTTAGAATGTGGTATAGACTTAATAACACAAGATACTTATCGAATACCTTAGCATCTTGAATTTAAAGCCCGAATTGTTAATTATTCACTCATGAATCTACCTAACATCCTCACTTTAACACGTATTATTTTAATACCAATCTTCGTTACGGTGTACTACTTACCGTTTGAGACTGCGACCGTCTGGGCTACAGTAATTTTTGCTTTAGCTGCGATAACAGATTGGCTTGACGGCTATTTGGCGAGAAAATGGCAACAAACTTCAGCTTTTGGCGCGTTTCTCGACCCTGTAGCAGATAAATTAATTGTCTCTGTTGCATTAATATTATTGGTACAAACGTATAATTCAATTTGGGTAACAGTTGCGGCTGCAATCATTATTAGTCGTGAAATTGTCATTGCCGCGTTGCGAGAATGGATGGCAGAATTAGGATTGCGTTCTAAAATTGCGGTTTCAATGGTGGGTAAATTAAAAACAACAGCACAAATGCTAGCATTGATTTTACTGTTATATCAACAACCTATTGCGGGAATAAATTTGTACTGGTTTGGTATGATTTGTTTAGGTTTAGCAGCATTATTAACTTTATGGTCAATGTATTTATATTTGCGTATAAGTCTGCCATTATTATTACGGAAAAAATAAATAGATAGATATACAAACAACTTCCTACGAAAACCTCCCCCCGCATTCGCTAAATCGATGCTGGGGTAGACTCTTTCTTGTAAATACCTTTCCTTTAAGGTGGGAAGGATGTCAAGGAATAATAGCAATTAGTTGCGACAATTCTACTTGCTCCAACAATGCAACTCGGTCTGCTTTATATTGGGCGTTTTCTACATCTTGATTGATCATCTCTGAAACACCATGAATCGTATCGTACCAATATCCATGTGATGCGAATAAATCATATTTACTTTTTCCTTGCACGGTATCCATTTCTGCCGCGAGTGCGTCGTCGGGTTGTACCCAGCGAATTGTACCGCTCGCAATGGTTTTTGGCGATTTAGTCAAGCTCACTGACCATTCATAAATCGAACTCGGACTTAAACTAAATTCGTGTTCTGCTAGAGACAAAATTTGTACACCTGCATTGTCTACAGTGATGGTTTTATCTAAAATCATATTGGCATCATCTATAGATTGTGGCTGCATATTTTGGATTAAGATACGCACTTCTTCAGGCTCAGAAATATACCAATACAATGTCGGCTGCGATTGCGTCGTGTGCCCTGTATGCGTTGGTGCTAGAACCTCTAAACGGATGGTATCACCTTTGCCGCGTGTACCTGCACCAGTACGGCGCGTTGGCTTACCAACATCGGGCGGTTCATATTGTGTTGTTCCCACAATCGCGGTAGTTTCTGCAAAAGAGTACGGCGTTGTGAAAGAAACAGTAAAACCAAATAAAATAGTAAAAAAGATTGATGTTTTCATATAGACCTACCTAGTCAACTGGTTTGATTAATTGTAACAATTTAATGCTGAGAGTGCTATTTTGGATTTATGGTCACTCAGGTAAAATTAGCTATAATACGCTAACATTTTAGCATACCATTAATCTCAAGCTGTAATAAATAAAAAACGTAACTATCAACCCGTCCCTAGACCATGATATTACCACCATTTTACGAATATAAGGATTTTTTATTGACACATAAAACTTATTTTGCGAAGGTGATATTACATTCGTTCTGCGATAAAAATAGCACGTTTTGGCGCGGGATAACCTTCAATGCTTAATGTAGGATTACGAGGATCAAGATAATCTGATAATGATTTTAATGTCATCCATTCCGTCGCACGCTGTTCTTTAATGCTTGTAACATTTTCATTCACTAGGCGAATATTGTGAAATCCACAACGCTGTAACCAATTTTCTAGCGTTAAACAAGTTGGAATAAACCATATATTAGGCATGTTGGCATAGCGATCTTTAGGTAAGAGTGAATAACCCATGTCGCCGTCTACGACTAAAGTCTCTAAAACTAATTCGCCGCCTTGACGTAAACAGCCGCGTAATTCCAATAAATGGTCGATAGGTGAGCGACGATGATATAAAACACCCATTGAAAATACTGTATCAAACTTTTGTAATTGCGGTGGAATATGCTCAATACCAATTGGTAATACGGAGATTGGATATTGTCCTGCAACATGTTGAATAGCTTGAAATTGCACAACACTTAGTAAAGTAGGATCAACACCAACAACGAGTTTTGCACCTGCCCCTAACATTCGCCAGCAATGATAACCATTACCACAACCTACATCTAATACTAAACGTGCCGTTAAATTTGTAATATGCGGTTCAAGCCGTTGCCATTTCCAATCTGATCGCCATTCTGTATCAATTAAAATATCATGAATTTGATAAGGTCCTTTACGCCAAGGATGCAATTTTTTAAGTAATTGTTTTAATTTATTGCGCGTTTTAGCATCACAATCTTGCACCTCGCCGACACGCACTACATCAGCAGTAAAATCAACAGAGCTTGGCGTTAAATTTGGTAGATTAGACAAAATTTCTAACCATGCTGACAAATGACCATGACGTACTGGTTGTAAAGCTGTTTCTACTTGGGGTTTTAGTTTATCAAGCCATTGCGCAAAGCCTGCTTGTTGCATGAATTGATAAAAAGCATGGTAACGATCAATCATTAATATTCTCTGGCAATAATTTAACTAAATATTTGCAACTCACAATAAATCAGGACGCAGAGCCTCCTTGCTGCTTCCCAACGGAGAACGTTGGGACAAGGAAGTTTAATTAAAAAAGAACAAAGTTAGTAAACAGTCAAGATAATTTACTCTTCAATAGCAGAGAAAATTTGAGCATTGCCAGACTCGTCCACAAAAATAAGTTCAATCCCATCACTTTCAGCACTATCTTCGATGGCTTCGATTTTGGGACCAGATTCTTCCATTTTTTCCACAACAAACCATGGCGTTAAACGAATAGGAGCACCATTGTACTTGATCCTGACCATGCCATTTACAGCATTAGGTTCTACTTCCGTTATACCGGGCAAATTCGCTATGGCTTCAAGAAATCCTTCTAATGAATGAAAAGCAGCATTTACATTTTGAAAAGTGCCATCTTCGTAAACCAAAACTCCATGAGTTTTATGCAATCTATGAAATCCCTTCGCTCTGTCGCTTCCAGATTGTACCAGTGGATCGAATAAGCTTGAGAGTGTCTCATCTCCCATGTTGAGCAAAACGTTGCCATTTTCTTTCATTTCCACTTCACTACCGTCTGAGAGCACGTTTAATACTCCCTTAGGGTCTTTGGGTGCTGGAATAATCGGAATCTCACGTTCATTTGGAGAAATAATCACATATTTACCATCTTTGCTCAAAGTGAGTCCGGGTACTGTTCCTTCTGGTCCCTGTCTCATACCACGATTATCGGGAATAAAGGCTAAATGCGCTCCAGCATACTCTCCTGTCCCCTTAACATTTAAGATGCCATTATCATCTTGAGTTAGATTAGATTCAGGTAATTGCGCTGCTGTAAGTCCTTGTTCAATCTCCTGCAACGTACTTACTGGTGACATGCCGCCTAAACCAAAACCTTTGCTTAAATCAGATAATTCGGGCATTTTTAAACCTTCTGGTAATGAATCTGGCTGACCTTTGAAAGGCAAGGCAAGAACAGAATTCGCCGTTGGTTTCATTATTCCCCCCGTTTCTATCTTCCAACCTGAGGGTATAACTGGCTTCAGGTCATCAAAAGAAATTTCATCAGGGTTTAAATTAGCGAGTACGCGGGCTTTGTCATAACCCGATGCTTGTAGATATTTTTCCATGTCAATATGCTGCGTATAATACTGCACATGTTCTGCTGTTAATCCACGAAAAGAGTCGTATGGCGCCATAGAGAGCTGTTCTGGTGTTACACTACTTAGCAATTCTTTGGGAATATATTTCAAATGCTCATGAGTTAAACCCCTAACTGATTCAGGTGGCGTATTAGCAATGTGAGCCAACGTTAAACCAGCCATGGCATCGGGCGGTGTATTCGCCATATGACTTGCCGTTAAACCAGCCCTTGATTCCGGTGGCATATTGGTAATATGCTCTGCGGTCAAGCCCGCGAAAGCTGTAGGTGGCATATTGGCGATATGATCTTTATTCATACCTTCCATCGCTTTAGGTGGCATATTGGCGATATGATCTTTATTCATACCACTCATAGCGTTAGGTGGCATATTGGCGATATGATCTTTATTCATACC
>CAYMCP010000026.1:29317-40374 GCA_964388965.1 uncultured Thiotrichaceae bacterium
TCATACCACTCATAGCGTTAGGTGGCATATTGGCGATATGATCTTTATTCATACCACTCATAGCGTTAGGTGGCATATTGGCGATATGATCTTTATTCATACCTCCCATAGCGTTAGGTGGCATATTGGCGATATGATCTTTATTCATACCACCCATAGCGTTAGGTGGTATACGAGCAATGCGATCTCTATCCATTTCCCTCATGTTTTCTGGAGGCATATTAGCAATCTGTTCTCTATCCATACCTTCCATTTCTTCTGGGGTAAGATATAATCCAGTTTCTGAACCGTCTGGAAGAGGTTGAACATCTGTTGCGGTGACGCTTCCTATACTACCTATCCCAATGGTAGTGAAGATAGTAGCTTGAAGCATAATCATTAATGATTTCTTTCTCATTATACACTCCTTTTTTATATCTCATTATGTATTAGAGTTATATTCCTTTAAAAAATAATCAGTTAGACAAATTCCATAGTCCAACGAATACGTTCATAATTCTACCATGAAAATCAGTGGAATTATATTCCTCAATACAACTCCATCGTATAAAATTAACCTTGAAACGCATTTTTAATCCATTCAATATGGGAATGTGGCGGGCGACCAGAAATCAGTAACGCATCAAACCGACAAGCCAATTGTGCACAATCATGATGATTTTGAAGATAATGCTCTGCTGTTTGATAAATACGTTGTTGTTTATGACTATCAATACTTTCTGCACTACTACCAAAGCGTGAGCTGGCTCGATAACGTACCTCAATAAATACTAAAGTTCTATCGTGTTCCATGATGAGGTCAATCTCACCTGCTCGACAACGATAATTACGTTGTATTAATTTTAATCCTTGCTGGGATAAATAATGATACGCAGTATCTTCCGCCCAACGCCCTTGTTCGTGATTGTTTAACAATTTCATTGCGTTTTTAATTCCGGCTATACGTTAGGATGAATAGTCCTTAATTCTGAATTTTTAGTTAAAATGCTTTAGCATATTAGGCAAAAAGCTCTCATTTACCAGTAATGGATTACCAGATAAGTTAAAAATTGAACGTCGCGCCCACAATAATTTATCGGAAAAATGCTGCTGTTGTTGTGCTAAGTAATATAGTAAATGTGAAGTGTCCAATTGCGCAATTTGCAAATGAGTACGTGGAAATTGATTGCTAGAAAATAAGATTGAGCCTAACGGTGAATTACCTAAATGTGCTAAACGACGATATTGACCTGTTAAAGTTTGACGTGGGATTACCGTCCGGGCAAATACCCAAGCTTCATGATCGCAGTGCAAACATACGTGACGAATTCGTACATATTCGCGTGATGGGATGTTTAATAATTGTGCTTCACTCAACAAAGGATATTGCCAAGTTTCTGTGAGTACCTCAACTTGAAATGCTTGCTGGCAATGATTGCGTAAACGTAGCGTTAAAGAGTCCTGCGAAAATAGCCATATTTGCAAATCTTTAGATAAAAATTGATGTCGCCAATATCTAACGTCGCGCCACTGAGTATTATCCACACTTATTATACCTATTGTACCGTGAAGGTAATTGGCGTGTCCGCATTGAACACCAATTGCTGTGTGTCTGGTAACAAATAGCCTACAAAAATCTGAAATTGCCCTTGTAAACGGCGTAATTGCCCATTAAAAATAGTAATCTGCTGATTTGCCATCAACTCAATCGTTGAATCAGATTTTAAGGTCTCGCGCCTACCATTCCAATCTTGCCATAATTCACCTTGACGCATCACGGTTCGCGCTAATAAACCGTCTTCTGATTGAAAAATCGCTACTAGATATAATGCTGCTTGTCTACCAATATCCATTTGACTCACTTCTATATCAATTACAATATCTACATTTTCCGTCTGCGAAACGTATAGCGCATTACTGCTTAAATTTTCAGTTATTACTCTACCATTAAATGTGGTTTGACTATCTTCAATCGCGCCTGTCTGTAAATCAATACTAAGACCTTGTCCAAGTAAAGATTGAAAGAAAAACTCATTTACACCAATATCATATTGGCTACCTTGTGCTGCGCTATCGCGTACTGCAAATTGAGTTAATAAGGTGCTAATTGCTTGCGCAATCGCTGTACCTGTATCTAATGCACCACTATTAATATTAAGATTAAAATCAGTTGGAATCGCTAAAAAACGCCGCTGTAGAAATAAATTCCGATTCGTCGCATAGCCGTATAACATAAAAGCGGGATTATCCTCAACACTATTCCCCTCCCAATGCGTCAAACTGTGCAAATAGACTAAACTGGGATAAGCTTGATTTAAGCGTAAAGCGTACATTAACGTAGGTTTGGCGCGTGTCCAGCCGTTGTTGTAATACAAATTGTAATCGGTTATAAATTTATCTTCATTTTCACGCACGGTATGACTAAAACCATTTTCGCCGTTGTTAGCAATAATATTATTAACAATTTCTAAACCTTGCGTTCCGTGTACGTCGTCTGCGGTACTATTCCAAATATCAATCCCGCGCCGTGCACCCGCTACAATATTGTTATAAAAATAAATTTCTCCATCACGCCAGTTACGAATGACGAACAATCCAGACCATGAATTATTAGATAATGTATTACGATACATGGCAATACCAGTTGCATCATTGAGAAATATGCCATAAGCAAAATAGCCTTGTTCCCATAAATCTCGTTTTTCAGCAATATTCGCCCAACCGTAGTTATTTTGTAAAACATTGCCAGTTACCAGCACATTTTTAAACACATGTTGATGCGGAGGCGTACCAGAAAATTGGATTGCACCACATTCACCACCCGCTAAACAGGCTAAAGTTATATGATTATCTTGGATTAAAATATCACCAAGCTTGATTTCTTCCGGTGTAAATTCATAATTCTTATCTGGCGCGTTGATACTCGATTTAAAAAAATGAATCCCATCATGCCCAATGTTTCGCAATGTGTTGCCTTTGACCTGTGCGTTGTCGGCATAAATGAATCGAATTCCCACACCTCTATCAGAATCGGAACGTAAGCCTATGTTTTTGAATTGATTATTATTAATTTGAATATGCGTAATAGGTGCGAAGGTAAACGGAATATGCTCACTCGTTTCAGAACGGGTTGCTTGTACTAATACGGCTATGCTATCAATATTGCTAAGTTCGGATTGCGTAAGCCGACAATTTTTTGTTATGACACTTGGGGTTGCATTCAATGCGACATCTTGAGATAAGTACACGCCATAGTTAGTATATCGAATGGTCAAATTTTGAAATTGATTATTCATACTACTCTGATTAATAGCGTTGTCTTGTTTAATCGCGGTACCGTTGTACAACTCAATTGTCAAATCTTGCAATACAATATTAGATTTACCAGCCAAATTCCAAGCATTATTTAAAACACTAAATTCTAAGTTTTCTGCTTTAATTTCAGCAGTATATAAATATAAAATTTGTGTAGTAGTATCTAACCAATATTCACCTTTTGCATCCATTAAGGCGGGGTGGTTTTCAATGTAATAGCGACTACCCCAACCTAATCCGGGATTATTTTTGGTACGGCGATAAGCTTGTCCAGTCAAAGTTACTCGCCCTAAATAGGATTCATGCTCAACAATTTTACGCCGATAAACATGATCGCCTTGCACCGCGTCCACAATGGTAATCGTCGCCCCGACTAAATTATCATAAGCACCTAAATGACCGGCTTCGACTAAAGGATCACTATAATTATCTGTTAGCTGATTAAATGAGCGACTTTCTGCGTCACAAGCGGTATCGGTTTCTACACACACCACACTTTCAGAACCGCCGTCGGCTGTCCACCAGAATTCATGCTGTTTCCATTCTACGTCCATATCCCAGTCAGGCTCATGCGCTATTGGATAGCGTTGTTTAATTTGTTCATCATTAAATTCGACCACAAAGCGAGGAGTCTGGGTTAAATCCCACGCACTCACATCTATTTTAACGATTTTATCCAATTCGGCTGTAAATGGTAAACCAATGTTATTGCCTTCAATTGGTTGACTATTCTTAATTGGCTGCGAGCCGCGCAATATAACTGTGCCTTTATCTACAGCTTTATAAACAATTGGATTATCCGCTGTACCGCTGTTTAATGGCGTAATGGATTCTCGATAAATGCCAGCTTGAATATTTATTGTATCACCTGCTTGGGCGAGATTAGCGGCAGCTTGAATCGTCTGCAATGCCATTTCAGGTGTCAGACCATCATTGCTATCGTTACCTAAATTGGCATCGACCCAGAGGTTTTGAGCAAAACTAGGAGAAATAATCAAACAATATAAAAAAAGTATTTTTTTCATCGAATCGCACAAGAAACCCATCTTGACAGGAACGGATAGCGCACGCCATTAGGCGATTGATTTCCCTTGTTTCTTGTATCCTCTTTTTTCAGTGTAATATGCCAATTTATTCTATAGCACTTCTATCCCCATTTGAATATCAAAAAATACTATTTTTAGATACAAGTGTGATACAGGCTACGTTTAAATCAATACGCCAATTATAATAATTATTTGAAAATCATAAGAATTTAGTTTAAGTTAGCTTATCTTTTTGTAACTTTTAGTCAACTCCTTTTTATGTACGATGACTAATTACTAATCATTTGATTTTATTAAAATTTAGATCAACCTACTACATTGGCAATTATTCATGTCTCAACAATATTTTTATAAAGCGATGGATAATCATGGGCGTTTGATTCAAGGTCAAGTAACAGCAAACAATATCGATGACTTAGAATCTCGTTTAGAGCGCATGGGTTTAGATTTAATCCATTATAAAATCCGCAAAACCCGTTCACAACACATTGGTAAAGTGACTCGTCAAGAATTAATTACATTTTGTTTTCACATGGAACAATTGATACATGCTGGCGTGCCAATTGTTGAAAGTTTAGAGGATTTACGTGATACTTTATCACAATCTCGTTTTCGTGAAGTGGTATCAAGTTTAATTGAACATATTCAAGGTGGTGAAAACTTATCGGAAGCAATGGCACATTATCCTGACGTATTCAATCAAGTCACGCAAAGTTTAGTACTAGCAGGTGAGCAAAGTGGTCAACTGAGTGTTGTATTTGAGCATTTAAGCTCTACGTTAAAATGGCATGATGAACTGGTTTCAAAAACAAAAAAATTGTTAATGTATCCCGCTTTTATGGGAATTGCTATTTTTGCGGTCGTTTTTTTCATGATGGTGTATTTAGTTCCAGAATTAATTAAATTTTTTGATTCGATGAATGTCACTTTACCGACGCATACCAAAGTTTTAGTATCAATTTCCAATTTCTTCGTAAACTACTGGTACATTATTTTAGGTTCTCCGTTCGCGCTACTAGCTACGCTCAAAACACTATTACATTTCAGTAGTCGAGCACGGTTTATTTTTGATCGATTAAAATTAAAATTGTGGTTAATCGGACCTATTTTAGAAAAAATTATTTTAGCGCGTTTTGCTACATTTTTTGCCTTATTGTACGGTTCTGGCATCACGGTATTGGATAGTTTGCGTTTAAGTAAAAAAATGGCTAATAATCTAGTCATTGAAACCGCAATACAACAAGTTATTGATCAAATTGCCGATGGTGTAGGTATCACTGAAAGTTTTAAACGTGTACACTTATTTCCACCTTTAGTTTTGCGTATGGTTAAAATTGGTGAGGCGACAGGTGAGTTAGATAAATCATTGATTAATGTAAGTTATTTTTATGATCGAGAAGTAAAAGAGGGTATTGATAAAATTCAAACGATGATAGAACCAACGATGACCGTGATTATGGGATTACTATTAGGTTGGATTATGATGTCAGTATTGGGACCTGTTTACGATATTATCGGTGAGATTCAAGTTTAAATACTTATCTTGTGCAGGTGAAGTTTAATTGCGTATTTATCCGATCTGATCTAACTTATATCTTTCGCAACTTTACTTTAGTTTTCAATAATATGGTATTGGATTTTACCAGCTAAAATGTGACATTTTTTGTATAATTTAGCTAATTTTTCTCTATTCTGACTTACATGGTGTTTATGAAAAAAATTCTCAAACGAATTGATAAATTACTTACTGTTTTAGAAAATCATTTTTTAACTGTAGATCAAACCTTAGATTGGGAGCAAGTTTTAGCCTATCGCTGGCGCAAACATGATGGACATGGTTATTTCTATCCAATTAATAATCTACATCAAATTTATTTAAATGATTTACAAGGTATTGAACATCAAAAAATCATTTGTGAACGTAATACTATGCAATTTCTACACGCTAAACCGGCAAATAATATTTTATTATGGGGTTCGCGTGGTACTGGAAAATCCTCTTTAATCAAAGCGTTACTTAACAAATATGCTCAAAAAGGTTTGCGATTAGTAGAAGTAGATAAACAAGATTTAATTGATTTACCCGATATTATGGACGCGCTACATCAAGTTACATATCGGTTTATTGTTTTCTGCGATGATTTATCTTTTGAGCAGGGTGATGGTAGTTATAAAGCGTTAAAAAGTATTTTAGATGGCTCTTTAAGTGCCACATCTAGCAATGTATTGATTTATGCCACTTCAAACCGTCGTCACTTAATGCCTGAATATATGAGTGAAAATTTGCAATCGAAATATGTTGATGGAGAATTACATCTTAGTGAGGTCATTGAAGAAAAAATTTCTTTATCGGAGCGGTTTGGCATTTGGTTATCATTTTACCCGTTTGGACAAGAAGAATATTTGCAAATTGTAGAATATTGGGTACACGAATTAGGTTTAACAGAATATGATAAAGTAGCTATGCACCAAGCAGCATTGCAATGGGCATTAGCTAGAAGCTCACGCAGTGGGCGTAGTGCAAGACAATTTGCCCAAGATTGGGTAGGAAAAGAAACATTTTCATCCACAGAATTTTGATTTTGTGTAGAAACGATTAAACTACTGCGTTTAAGTGCGTACTCAAGGAGAAATTAATGGGATTTTTGGCTGGAAAACGTGTATTAATTGTGGGTTTAGCTAGTAATCGTTCAATTGCATACGGTATTGCTAAAGCCATGCACCGTGAAGGCGCGATGTTAGCATTTACTTATCAAAACGATAAATTGAAAGATCGCGTAGTTAAAATGGCAACTGAATTTGATTCAACTATTACTATGCCGTGCGATGTTGGTAGTGATGAGGAAATTTCTAATATTTTTAATACGCTAAAACAATCTTGGGATAAATTAGATGTCATTGTACATTCTGTGGCATTTGCGCCGGGAGATGAGCTAAAAGGTGCTTATTTGGAAAATGCGAGCCGTGAAGGTTTCATTACAGCGCATGAAATCAGCTCTTACAGTTTTTCAGCTTTGGCAAAAGCAGGTAGCGATATGATGTCGGACAATGCTTCAATGTTGACTTTAAGTTATTTGGGTGCGGTGCGTGCGATGCCGAATTATAATGTAATGGGTTTGGCAAAGGCGAGCTTGGAAGCTAATGTGCGTTTTATGGCGTATAGCTTGGGTGAGAGAGGTATTCGAGTCAATGGAATTTCAGCCGGTCCGATTCGCACTTTAGCCGCGTCTGGTATTGCTGATTTTAAAAATATGTTGGATTACGTGAAAGGTCGTGCTCCTTTGCGCCGCAACGTCACAGCCGACGAAGTAGGAAATGTAGCGGCATTTTTATGCTCTGATTTAGCCTCTGGAGTAACAGGCGAAATTACCTATGTAGATTGTGGCTTTAGCATCACTGCAATGTAAAACTGTTTTTTTATTTCTTTTCTAACTCCCAATTCCATTTGGGAGTATTTTTTTTAATTTTTTCTGGTAAAGGAATCATTTTGTTATTTTTGCGGGCTGTTAAGTCGTTTTGTAACTATCGCCTGCTTTTAACTCATTTTCCATCATCGATCATAAAAATAAGTTAGAAAAAATAGCTAGTTACCTGTTACCATTGACTTACCATGTTGGATAAAATACTCAAATTCCTCGCGGAAATTTTTCACAAAACTAATAACAGGCATAGCAGCAGCGTCACCCAAAGCGCAAATAGTCCGACCAGAAATTTTATTTGCCACATCGTCTAACATTTCTAAATCTTCCATTTTGCCATGACCGTGCGCAATGCGGTGCATCATGCGCGACAACCAACCCGTACCTTCACGACAAGGCGTACATTGACCGCAAGATTCTTCGTGGTAAAAATGAGAAATTCGCGCTAATGCTTTGACCATACAAGTGGTTTCGTCCATGACGATCACCGAACCCGCTCCTAACATTGAGCCTGCTTTAGCGAGTGAGTCATAATCCATCGTTAAATCCATTATAACATCAGCTTTTAATACAGGCGTAGATGACCCGCCCGGAATGACCGCTTTTAATTGATGCCCATTGCGCACCCCGCCTGCCATTTTTAATAAATCTTTAAATGCTATACCCATTGGCACTTCAAAGTTTTGCGGATTATTCACATGACCAGAGACACAAAATAATTTGGTACCGCCATTGTTAGGCTTGCCTATTTCCAAAAACCACTCTGCACCTTTGTCTAAAATACTGGGCACAGAAGCTAAAGTTTCCGTGTTATTAATCGTAGTGGGTTTGCCGTATAAACCGTAACTGGCTGGAAAAGGCGGTTTAAAACGCGGCTGTCCTTTTTTACCTTCGATGGATTCTAACAATGCCGTTTCTTCACCACAAATATAAGCGCCTGCGCCGTAATGCGTGTATAAATCGAAATCCACACCAGAATTAAGTAAATTTTTACCTAATAAACCGCTGGCATAGGCTTCCTCAAGTGCCGCTTCAAAACGAGCAATCGGTTCTGCAAACTCGCCTCGAATGTAGTTATAGCCGACTGTTGCACCAATGGTATAGCCCGCAATAATCATCCCTTCAATGACGGCATGAGGATTGTAGCGCAAAATATCACGGTCTTTACAAGTACCGGGTTCGCCTTCGTCGGAGTTGCAGACAATATACTTTTGTCCTGGTTTATTGCGCTGACCGAGCATAAAGCTCCATTTCAACCCTGTTGAAAAGCCCGCGCCCCCACGTCCACGCAAACCTGAACTTTTAAGCTGTTCGATGATGTCTTGTGGGTCGGGCTGTTCTTGTAAAATTTGGCGTAAAACCTTGTAGCCTCCCGCCTGTTCATACACAGAAAGCGTCCAAGATTTGTCCGTTTCAATATTGCGATAACATACTTTTTCTGTCATGGAACGTTCCTATTTTTGTGTAACAGATAGCGTTTATCTGCTATATCAAACCTTGTTGTTTAATTTCTTCAATTAGTTTTTTACAAGCTTGTGCATGTCCAATTTCATAGCCTAGCTCAATTAATTGTAAAATATGAGTTTCTAAATTTAAATTGGGAAAAATTGCACTATCTGGAGTTATCTCATAATTTTGTTGTTTTAGTTGATAAATGACTAATTCATCACCGTCAAAAAACCACAGTTCAGGCACACCAATACTGGCATAAATGTCTAATTTTTTAGTCGAATCCGTTGATATATCAATTTCAATCGCCAAATCTGGCGGGACATCTTGCGCTAAATCAATTTTTTGTTTATTTCTAACTTCCGGTTCATTTTGAATATAAAAACAATTATCTGGCTCAATACCCTTTTGAAGCTTATTTTGTTTTAATGTGAAGTTGCCTAATGCCATACAACCCTTGCCAGTAATGCAACACAATTCATAAATAAAAAATTGAATATCGGCATTGTACAAGCCATGCGTAGATGAAGGACTCATTATTTCCAAAACACCGTCGCTATAGGACAATCTATCAGCATAACCCTCGCCTAAATCTTCCAAAAAATTCTCATAAGTTCGCCATGTAACTGGGGAAATTTGAGTAATTTGCGAACCTAATTTATTGATATGAACTGTTTGCATAGTTTGATACCTAACTAATCGTTTTTGCCCAATCCATATATTTATCCCAAGCTTCAGTTTCATCTTCTAAGCTGGCTTCAATAAATTCAGGTAATACTTTGCAAAGATTAATTTGAGTAAAAATATTACTTTTATCTGTTTTTTGATAATTTCCGTTTTCTAATATATAAATAGCTAATTTTTCTGCATCATACAACCAAACTTCCTTAATACCTAAAGATTTGCAAATATCCAATTTTTTAGTTGAGTCCGTCGTTATACCAATCTCAATTACCAAATCAGGGGCGGGATATTGGGTTAAATCAATTTCACGACAATCTTTAATTTGTGATTGATTTTCAAAGTAATAACATAAATCTGGCTCAATACCTGTTTGAATATCCGCACGTTGTAAGGTTGCAGGTCCAAAACTTCTTCTTTTCAATTTGAAAGTATGAACTAATATTTTGATAAAATCATGGATTAAAATCTGATAATTTGCATGAGAAAATGACGGACTCATAATTTCCAATTTACCATGACTATATGCCAAACGCGCAGCATAACTTTCGCCTAAATCATGTATAACCTGCTCATAAGTTACCCAAGACATGGGTATTTGCACGACTTGCGAACCTAATTTATTGATATGAACTGTTTGCATCGTTTTGTTACCTTTTGTGCTGCAATATTTTTCATCACAGCACAACGTTAGTTTAATTCTGCTAACATTTGGTCAACTTTTTCAGGAGTTAAATTTTCGTAGTATTGGTCTGCGACTTGAATCACAGGTGCATTGACACACGCGCCTAAACATTCAACTTCTTTGAGTGAATACTTACCATCTTTAGTAATTTCGCGGAAATCTTTTACACCTAATTTTTGTTTTAAGTGGTCAACAATTTCATCAGAGCCGTTGAGCATACAGGAAATATTGGTACAAACACAGATTTTATGCTTGCCTACGGGTTTGTGCTCGTACATGGAGTAAAACGTAGCAACTTCATAAACCGCTATTGGCTGCATGTCCAAATAAGCTGCGATTTCATCCATTAATTCTCGAGTTAAATATCCGCCATTTTGCTTTTGCGCAATCATCAATGCAGCCATGACAGCGGATTGTTTTTGATTTTCTGGGTATTTCTGTAACCATTTATCAATTTGCGCGTAAGATTCTGGGGTTAATAAT
>CAYMCP010000027.1:0-27362 GCA_964388965.1 uncultured Thiotrichaceae bacterium
CTATAAATCGGGTCTTCTTTCTCCTTGTTAATAAGCCATCTAGGTAAACGAACTCTGCCAGACATTTCTCGCCACAAATCATTAATTTTATTTTTTGTGATTTTATAAATAAAACTACGAAATCTATCCTTATTTTTGCAGGAGCGAATTTTTCTCCAAGCATTACGTGAAAAATCAACTAGTATTTCTTCTAATGCTTTAGCGTGTAATGAAGAATTATTTAAATAGTGGTGATAAATATAATTGTTAATTACATTTTCAATATACAAATAATGTTCATTATCCCAAATTAAATTTTTTGCAATTTCAACTTCATGTTGAAAGCGATACATAAGCTCTGGCAATGTTTCTGTCGTACAGGGGTCGCATAAGATTTGCTCTACAGCGTACAAGCTGCCCTCAATACTATAAGTTGTTTGTAAATAAATATAATATCCACTATACGTGGATAAAGCTTTATGCCGTCGTTGCGACCATTCAGTGGCAAACGTTATACAGCTTTGTTCATCTTGGGTGTGTTGTGAAGCCAATCTCAAATACCAGTTGTAATAATATTTTTCTGATTTTGGTTGAAACTGATACAAATAATGAAATTTAATGCTTTCCTTTACATCAACAGTTGGTAATTGATCGGATTTAGTGTCAAATAGACCTAGCTTTGTCAATTGCCCAAACAAGCGAGTAAAACACGATAATTCATTCATTAAAAACTGATCTAATTCATCCAGTGATTTTAATTTTATATTAATAGTAAATTCTGGAATACTACCTTTACACATATAATATTGATTTTCATATAAATATGCAGTTGTTTCAGCTAAGTCGTCTTCGGTTAAAATTCGCTCAGCAATTGCGAAAACATTGCCCCACACTAAATTTTGTGGATCATACATCTCACCACTAACATAAAAAGTAGGTACAAGTCGTGAGTACGGCACAGTAAAATAATAGCGATCTAGTTGCTGTCCAAATAAGATGTGTAAAAGTTCCCATGGATACACAACGCCTACCTCCTCTTTAGATAAATACTTATAAGATTTTTTTAAGTTTGCTACTATTAAATATGACGGACAATCTCTCGTTATGTTGCAAAAAAAAATACAAAAAAATTTAAATTGATTAGCAAATTTCTGATTTAAATCTAAGCTATAAAAATTGTTTTAAACAAATATATGATTAAATTCAAAGAATTGCATTTAAAAAATCAGAAATATTTTTTATTTTTTTTAATTGCTAGAATTGCAAAAATTTTTGAGGGGTTACTTGGAAGTCAATCAGAATTTGTTGCCAATTGAGTTGTATCCGGTGGATTTTATATTTGGTGATAAATTTTTATGGAGCTATTATTGCATGTACATTTTTGCATGGTAAATATAAAATATACGAGATTTAATTTAAATATAACGACACCACGATGACATTTTGGTAGTATCATAGAGATGGTTGAATTGTGTAGATTACGCGACCTAATATTTTTAACCATTTGAATATAAAAGTATATTTTTAAAATCAGTGGGCTTTAAAGCGGTTATCATGGGTGTTGTTTTGTCATATTTTTGTCATGTTTTAATACGCAAACTAAGTTATAGCCTATCGTCAATCATTTAAAACCTATTATCAAGAATAAGGGTCTAAAAATTTTAGATTTGAGCTATAAATGTAACTACGAAACGCGGAATATTTAATTTATTATGACTTAGTGGGTGAATGGGTCATAATTTTCCGTACCACAGATTTATCTGGATTAGGCTAGAAAATTGTTAATAAACAAGTTAAGATTGATACGGTTGGTTTTTTCCCTAACGTCTTAAAATGTGGTTGTTTTAATTAAAATTGACTGATTAGTTAGATTTTTTAGCCTAAAAATTTACAAATTTAAAACTTATTCATGATTTAACAAAAGGAGCATAGTATGTCTCACGTTAATACGAAACTTAGAGCCTCAATTTTGGCGGCTTTATTAACTTTTGGTTTGTCAACCACAACGCAAGCCTCTTTTGAGCCGGGTGGTTCTGCTTCTAGTGACGCTGTAGTGGGCGAATATAACGCTATGTTAGTTGCTGTTGGAAGAGGTAGAAATGTTGAAGGCTTGTTGAATGAAGGTAAAAAAACCCCATGGGCTGGTGTCATTAAGCTAGAGCTATACAATGACGACGGTGAAGTAATCAGTACCGCAGGCACTTTTTGTACTGACATACACCATCCCACTGATTATAAAGTAACTTACGAGACCAGTAATGAAAAAATGAGTTGTGAGTTGAAGTATTTGGTAAATACTTATCCCGCAGCACTTAGTGGAATTACCAGCACTGAAGCGGCAGCACGTCAATCTGCAGTGTGGCATTTCGCGGATGGTTTTGTTCTTACCTCTCCTGAAGATGTGGTATCGCGTAAGGCAGAGATTGTTGCAGATGTCAAAGACAATGCTAGTGCGAATTGCTCTAGCTATGAAAAACCACTTGTTTTGACTGTTTCCACAGATACAGTATCGGCTCATGAAGGTGATACGGTAACTTATACTGTTTCTGCTAAACGTGATGGTCAGCCTGTTTCTGGCAAGCAAGTGTCTTTAAAAACGAGCTTTGGTGCATTAAATGCGACAACAGTCGCAACTGATGAATATGGTGAAGCAACTTTTACAGTAGCAGCTAGTGGTGCGGGCACTGCAACTGTTGCAGCAACAGCAACTTACACTATGCCTGCTGGTATTATTTTCCACGCGCTTGATTTGGAAAGACAAAAATTGTTGTTAGCGGACAGTCAAAAAGGTTCTGTTACATCTCATACGGCAACGGTATGGCAACCAGCGGAAGGTTCTATCACTGTTAATATCTTCCATGATCGCAATATGGACGGTGAGGACGCAACTGCTAGCGCGGGTGAGGAAGATTTAGCAGGTTGGACAGTTAAATTACTCGATAGTGACGGTGAAGTTATTAAAACTACTGGAACTGACGCAAATGGTTTAGCATTCTTCAATAACGTTCCTAATGGTGATTACACTGTTACTTACGATTTACAAACCAATTGGATGGATACAAATGGCAATCAAAAACCTGCTTCTGAGCCTAGTGTGTCTGAAACCATTACGGTTGATAATGACAGTCACTATGAAGATATGGGCGTTATTCGTACACCATTTGTTGACGTATGTGTTTTCATTGACAATAACCAAGACGGTGAAGTTAATGCTGGTGAAGATTTACTAGCAGGATGGGATGTTGAGTTATACCGTGAAAATGGTAGCGCAGTTGTTGGTGCATCTGGCACAACCGACGCAGACGGTACTGCAACTTTAACTTTCCACCGTATCAGTGACTTCACATTAGGTGGTGAAAATTACTTTACAGCGTTGATTGAAAAAGACGCATGGAAAGCTTTGCAAGACGCAGGTAAAATTGACTCACAAGGCGTTGCAACGAGTGACATCTTTACTTTAGCAGATGGTATGTATGAAGAGTTTTGTCAAGGCGTGAAAACCTTTGATTGTAACGATGTTGTTGGTACGATAACTGTTGTTGGCAAAGTGGCAGAAGGTACTGTCAAAGTTCACGTGGGATCAGAAAATGCGGGTGAAGAAGTTAAATTAATCGATGAGCAAGGTAATGTTTTTCAAACTACTGAGGCTGGCGATGATGGTTCAGTAACCTTCTCTGAGGTTCCTAAAGGTGAGTACACTATTACTCTTGAAGATGAATCATGCGGTCGCCCTCTAACAACAGGCGGTATTGAAGCAACTGCAATCGACTTGGCAGGTGACGAAGCGGTTGATGGTGAATAAAAGTAGGTTGTCTCATCAGCAATTGATGTAAATTGTTAGTAAAATAACCCTCTGTGGCTTTGGTCGCAGGGGGTTGTTTTTTTATTGTGTGGCGATAATTATTCAACGCATCATTTAAAAACTGGTATTCTACGCTTTATCAAAATTCTTGATTAATTGGTGATTTGGTAATTGATATGCTAGAACCGAGAGAATATATAATTTTAATTATTGGTGGTATTACTTTAAGCTTGATATTAGGTTATTTTTTTATTTTAGAACCATTATTACTGCAACGCCAGCAACTGATAAATATTAATCAATCCCAACAAAAAACGCTAACTTGGATGAGAGATGCGGTTATGCAAGTTCAACAGTTACGCACCGTCACTTCGCGCCCCACTTTAGAACAATCATTATTTAGTTTGATTGATGAAAGTCTGCAAAAAACTAATTTACAAAAACTTAACAAACGCATCGAACCGCGCAAGGAAACTGAAGTAAGGGTGAATTTTGAACAAGTGGCATTTAGCGATTTGATAAAATGGCTAGCTGATTTAAATAACCAGCACGGCATACAAGTCTTGTTGATGAGTGTTGAACCACTCCGAGAACCCGACCAAGTAAAAGTTAATATGACATTATATTACGAAAAAACCTGACAGATAATCTGCCAGATTCTATTAAAATTAGTCTATTGCTTCGACTTTTGTAGCCTGAAGACCTTTAGATGTTTCTGAGCATTCGTACTGCACTTTTTGCCCCTGTTTCAAAACCTTAAACCCAGGACCTTGAATAGCAGAATGATGAACAAATACATCTTTATCACCAGATTCAGGGCTAATGAAGCCAAAACCTTTTTTCTTGTCGAATAATTTAACTGTGCCAACTGGCATACCAATAACCTCAAAGAAAAGAAACACAGCAAAGCCATCTGTAAAAAAGTACAAGATAGCCGATTTATTTTGACTAATGTTATACAGAACTGATATTAGAGATTTATAATTAAAATAACAATATTACAGGTGTTCGTTTAATTAAGTAATTAAGCTCTACCAGATATAAGCTAGCGCGATAAAAAGCGTAACATGATACATTGTATCAATCAATGCTTTCTCTGATTCTATTCTACTCAGTTTGATAATTTTGAATATATCAGATCAGTTCTATAACCATATTTTTAACATCTATCCATCAATAATAATAGCCCAACATCTAGTGATGCTAGAATTGAATATCCAATAGTGCTTATTTTTGCTTCTTGACGCTTTCTTATTTACTAATAAAAGTTGATAATAAAAATAAGGTTTTTTACTATAATTATATATCCTTGACACAAAACAACCTTGCAAGGAGCAACTAGCGGACATTTCAGTATGGATACTTCACTTACCGCACAATTTTTTATCTACAGTGCAAACCTATTTTGCATTATTGACTTTGACGGCATTGTACAACAAGTCAATACAGCATGGTTGCAACGCCTAGGTTATGCCCAAGAAGACATAATTAAACATCACTTTTCCCAATGGGTACACACGGCTGATGCGCCACTCATTCAAGCAGTTCTTAATCATGCCGTCAAAAAACAATCATCAAAAATCGAAAATCTCACCACTCGTTTAAAAAATAATCAATGGTTTACGTGGGAGATCACCTGCGATACACAAAATCAATATTTATACATTATTCTGACACCGGTGCAATTGACGTTTCCAATTAATTTAACCCAAGCACCTACTGAATTCATCCGCTACTATCAACAGCAGAATGCACAACACATTATTCAATTATTTAAAAATACCGCATTAGGCGTTATGTTAACCGATTTACAAGCAAAACCATTAGCAACTAATCCTGCTTTAGAAACATTGCTTGGCTACAATTCTCAACAAATACAACAACTTTTTAACCAAGTTCACCCAAACCGTATTCAGCTAAAATTACAACATTATGCTGATTTAATTACGGGAAAAAATGACTACTATCAGCTACAAACTCAACTTTATAAATCTAATAATCAACCAATTTTAGCCAATTTAACTGTATCAGCAATTCAAGATAATGCAGGAAAAGCTATTTATTTACTCATTTTTGTACAAAATGTCAGTACACAACAACAAGTTACTGATGCACTCATTCAACGCATAGAACGCTTTGAGCTTGCAATGCGTGGAATTGGTGATGGTGTATGGGATTGGCAGGTGGATAGTGAACAAGTGTACTTTTCTACTCAATGGCAACAATTACTAGGCTATACGCTGCAAACGATGCCAAAAACTTTAAGTGATTGGTACGCTTGCATTCACCCAGATGATTTGCCTAACGTTAAACGTGAACGCCAAGCCCATTTAAATAATCTCACCCGACGCTATGAAATAATTTATCGTATTAAACACTATCAAAATTACTATGTTTGGGTGCTAGACAGGGCAACCGCATTGCGCACAGCAGACGACCAAGCCTATCGTATGATCGGTACTTATGTGGAAATTACATCATACAAATATCACGAGCAAGCCCTAGAAGAAGCTCGCGATTTTTTGCGTACTGTGTTAGATGAAATTCCTAATCCAATTGTGGTGAAAAATCAATATCGCCGCCAATTATTTAATAAAGCATTTTGTGAATTACTTGGTTATAGTCGTGAAGAGGTAGAAAAGCGCAATGACGAGGCATTATTTTCACCTGAAATTGCCCGTATATTAAAACAGCAAGATGATGTAATATTTGAGACCGGACAAGGTGATACACGAGAAATAAGCGTACAAGATGCCAAACAAAATAACCTCACTGTGTTGGTCAAAAAATCACGCCATCAAGATCAATATCAAAACCCATTTATCATAGCCGCCATCACCGATATTACCGAGCGCAAACAAATTGAGCAGCAACTCAAGCGCAATGAAACGCTACTATTTACAATTTTTACCCAAATCACTATTGGCATCTGCGTGACCGATGAAAAAGGATGCTATGTACAAGTTAATCCAGCCTACTGCCAACTATTTGGCTATACGCATGAAGAATTGATTGGACAACCATTTAACATTATTTTACCACCAGAAAATCGCCGCCATGCTAAACGTCTATACCAAATTTTAATCAATGGACATTTTCAACAACGTACTGAATGGAAAATTAAGCATAAAAATGGACATTTTATTGATATTGAGTTACGCATTCGTCGCTTGGGAGAGATTGACGGACGAGACTTACAATTAAATCTAATTACTGATATTACCGAACGCAAACAAGCTGAATTATCGTTACGACGTAATCGTGAACGCTATAAACAATTATTCAATAGTGGTAATGACGCAATTTTAGTACATGGCTATCACGACGACGGCACACCAACCCATTTTACTGAAGTTAATGATATTGCTTGTAAACGATTTGGCTATCAGCGTGAACAATTGCTAGAACTAAGTCCGTTGCAATTATACCATTTAGATTCATCAGAACAATTGCGCGATCAAACTCAAAAACTATTGAAAGATAAACATATTTTAATTGAAACTGTTATTTATACCCACTCTGGCAAAAAAATACCTAGTGAGCTGAATATTCACCTATTTACTTTAGAAGGCGAACTTACTGCACTGGCAATTATTCGAGATATTCGAGAACGCAAACAAGCACAACAAGCATTAGCCTCACAAGAAGCCGAATACCGCAAACTCATACAACATGCCAATAGCATTATTATTCGTGTGAGTCCGCAAGGTGAGATTCAATTTTTTAATATTTTTGCTGAACAATTTTTTGGCTATCAACCGCAAGATGTCATCGGACAAAATATTTTAGGCACACTATTACCATTGCAGCCAAAACGCTGGTCAGATAATTTTAATTTAAGAGATTTTTTAGCCCAACCACAACGCTATGCTTACATTGAAAATGAATGTCAATGCGTCAATGGCAATCGGGTTTGGATTGCATGGACAACCAAGCCAATTTACAACCCCGATAAAAAATTAATTGAAATTTTACTCATCGGAAATGATGCCACCGAGCGTAAATTAGCCCAAGAAGCCTTGCACGAGCGCGATAAAGTGCTACAAAGTGTCGCCAATATCACTCAACATTTGCTAACCACCTTAAATTATAACGATGCAATTGAAAATGCTCTGCAAACATTGGCAGATTTAATCAACGTTGATCGGGTGTATATTTATGAAAATCATCATCATCCTGAAACGGGTAAACCTGCGATGAGTCAACGTTTTGAATGGCATGTAAAACGTAAAAAATTATTTATAGA
This sequence comes from uncultured Thiotrichaceae bacterium, assembly GCA_964388965.1. Taxonomy (GTDB): domain Bacteria; phylum Pseudomonadota; class Gammaproteobacteria; order Beggiatoales; family Beggiatoaceae; genus Albibeggiatoa. The sequence goes on from CAYMCP010000027.1 coordinate 8,028, forward strand.
TCAATTAGCATTACAAAATTTACATTATGGCGCATTTTTACCACGTTGGTACACACGACTGTTACAAGGCAAAACCATAGGCGGTTTAATCAAAGATTTTACTGAAGAGGAACGGCTGAGTTTTGAGCGCAAACGTGTCATTTCTGTCCTATTAGTCCCCATTATGTTTAATGAAAAATTCTGGGGATTTATTGGTTTAGATGATTGCCAACATGAAAGACAGTGGTCAAATCACGAAATGTTTTTATTACAAGCGGTTGGTGATAGCATTCGCGGTACGATGGCACGTCGTCAAGCTGAAATTGAATTACACCGCAGTCGGGAACAATTCCGCACCATTATCGAAACTAATAGTGATGGCATGTTAATTTTAGATTGTCAAGGTTATATTCGCTTTGTTAATCCTGCGGCAGAAAATTTATATCAAATGCCATATTATGATTTAATTGGGCAAAAATTTGAAACAACCAGTGTTATTCCACATTTTAATGGCGAAAATAAAGCTGAAGTTAATATTCCAGTACGCAATCCTGACATAGAAAAACGTAACCGCATCGTAGAAATGCAGCTTGCAGAAAGCGAATGGGAAGGTGAGACCGCTTATGTGATTTCCTTGCGTGATATTACCCAGCGTAAAAAAGTTGAACAGGCTTTACAAGAGCAATCACGGCGTAATCAGCTAATTTTAGAAAATTCTATTGACGGTTTTTGTATTATTGACGAACAAAATAGAATTATGGAAGTTAATCCAGCATTTTGCAAATTAATTGTTTATGAGCGTGAAACCTTAATCGGTGCATCAGTGCGTAGCTTACATCCTGACGAAGTGGCAGAAACAGTATCAAAACAAATCGAGCAAATTAAAATCAAAGGCTATGGTATTTTTGAAACGGTATTATTAACCTTTGATGATAAACAAATACCTGTCGAAGTAAGTTGCACTTATGTGGAAGACGGACAACTCGGTGAACAGGGGGTATATTTTAGTTTTACTCGTGATATTACTCAACGTAAACAAGCTGAAACCGCGCTACGACAAGCAAAAGAGGCTGCTGAAGCTGCTAGTAAAGCTAAAAGTGAATTTTTAGCCGCAATGAGCCACGAAATCCGTACACCTATGAACGGCGTAATAGGCATGACAGAATTATTGTTGCAAACTAAATTATCACAACAGCAACAACTTTACGTCGAGACAATACGCAGTTCAGGTGAAAGTTTAATGATCATTATCAACGATATTTTGGATTTTTCTAAAATTGAGGCAGGAAAATTAGATTTAGAACATATTAGCTTCACATTACAAGTGCTATTAGAAGATATTATTAATTTATTTGCTTATAATGCACACAACAAAGGTTTAGAATTTAACTGTGATTTAGAACCTATTAACTATAATTTGCGCGGCGATCCGACTCGAATTCGACAAATTATTAGCAATCTACTAAATAATGCAATTAAGTTTACACCGAAAGGAGAAGTGACATTTTTAGTTAAAGTCGTTAAGGAAACCAATACCCATTTAACTTTACATTTTGCCATTAGTGATACCGGTATTGGTATGAATCAAGTCGCATTAAAACGTTTATTCCAACCTTTTTCACAAGCAGATAGTTCTTCAACTCGGCGTTATGGGGGAACAGGCTTAGGTTTAGCAATCGTTAAACGTTTAGTTGAAATCATGGGGGGAATTATTAATGTATATAGTGTTGAGGAGCGTGGTAGTCATTTCTTTTTTGAGCTATCATTAGAAAAAACAGAAGTATGTAACGAATTGGACGCAGAAATAATTACTTACTGGAGAGATAAACGTATTTTATTAATTGTCTCTAATCCACATCAACGTGAAACAATGTTTAGTCAGCTTAACAGTTGGGGCTTAAATGTGACGACTGCTTATCACGCTGGTAGCGGTTTGCATCAGTTGCGCACGTCAGCCTATCAAGGGCAAGGTTATCATTTAATCATCAGTGATTATAATATGCCAACCATGAGCGGTTTACAGATGGCAAAAATAATGCTAAATGACTTTAGTTTGAGGCATATTCCAATTGTTATTTTAACTTTAATAAATGAAAAAATATCTATTGATGAATGTAAATCCGTCTGGCAACTTACAAAACCATTAACGCAGAGTAAATTTTTTGCTATTTTAGGCGAAATGATGGGTAAACATGCTACTGTGTCACAACAGGTCGCACATGAATCTTTATCACAATTACAAGATTATAAAATTTTGATTGTCGAAGATAATAGGATAAATCAAACCGTTGTCAGTGACATGTTGTTACAATTAGGTTGTCAGATTAAAGTTGCAGAAAATGGTTTACAAGCATTAAAAATACTCAAGACACATCCGTTTGATTTGATATTAATGGACTGCTATATGCCAGAAATGGATGGCTTTACTGCAACCCAGCATCTGCGTACTCAGGAACAAAAATCAGGATCGCATTTGCCGATTATCGCGCTCACAGCCAACGCAATGTCGGAAGATAAGCAACGTTGTCTTAATGCAGGTATGGATGATTATTTAAGCAAGCCAGTTAAAATTAAAGAATTGTACCAAATGCTGGCAAAATGGCTGGTACCTGAGCAAGTAAAACAAGATAAAGTAAAACAGTTACCTGAATCAGATAATACAATTAAATTAAAACAAAATGAATATTATCCGATAGTTGATGATACTATATTGGAAACATTACGGCGGGAAATGCGTGGCAAAGGTTTAGGGTGGATTATTAATCTATTTTTAGATGAGTTGCCGAATTATATTCAAGCAATCGAGCAAGCGACGGACGATAGTGCTGCATTATATCAAGCAGCACATAAGTTAAAAGGGGCGTGTGCTAATCTTGGGGCAAAGAAAATGCAGCAATTTTGTGTTCAATTAGAACAACTTGGAAAAACTAATGAATTAGCAACTGCCAAACAACTCGTTGCCGAACAATTACCCAAAGAATCAGTACAACTGAAGCTTGCGTTGGAGAAATTTAGACATGTTTAGCGAATATGAACAAGCACCATTAATTTTAGTAACCGATGATGATCCATTTTTGCGTGGCATGTTGCGTAATTTACTAGAACAACAAGGCTATGCAGTGGTTGAGGCTGAAGACGGTGAACAAGCAATTACGCATTTTCAACAACGTCAACCCGATTTAATTTTATTGGATGCATTAATGCCCATTATGGATGGATTTACTGCTTGTCGTACAATTCGGGGTATTGATGACACGGATACGCCAATCATTATGATTACCTCGTTGGATGACGAGGATTCGGTAGATAAAGCATTCAGTGCGGGTGCAATAGAATATATAACAAAACCAGTACATTGGGCGGTATTGCGTCATCGAGTGAAAGCCACATTACAGTCACGTTGGGCAGAGGTTGCATTACGTCGTAGTGAGGCGAGATTTAGGGGAATTTTTGAATTTTCTGCAATGGGTATCGCTTTAACGGATATGGACGGACATATACAACACGTTAATCCAGCATTACAAAATATTTTAGGATTAGCTGGATATGAATTGCATCATAAGTTGTTTAGCAAGTTGTTTTATCCTTATAACACAGCCGTAGAAAATGAATTTCATCAACAATTAATTAACAGTAAACGCGATTTTTACCAGATGGAAAAATATTTTTTTCGCGGACAAAGTTTAATGTTATGGGGTAGAATTACCACATCATTAATTAAAACGCCAGATGAAGAGGCGCAGTTTATCGTACAAATGGTGGAAGATGTCACTGAACGTAAGCGAGCACAGTCTAAACAGCGTTTAGCAACAAAAGTGTTTGAAACGACATCAGACGGGATTGTGATCAGTAATGCCGAAGGTAAAATTATTGATGTTAATCAAGCATTTTTATTGTCTACTGGTTATCGTTATAAGGAAGTATTAGACCAGAATCCACGCATATTAAAGTCTGGTAATCATGATGAGGCATTCTATGAAGAAATGTGGACTCATGCACGAGAAACAGGACGTTGGCGTGGGGAAATTTGGAATAAACGTAAAGATGGAGAGATTTACTCGACTTGGTTATCATTAAGTGCGGTGCGTGGTGAACATAACGAAATTACGCATTATGTGGCAGTATATTCAGATATTAACTCGCTACAGGAAGATGATGAGCGGATGCGTTTATTGACTCATTATGATTCTCTAACGAAATTGCCGAATCGTTTATTATTTCATGAGCAGTTGACTCGTGCTTGTCGGCAGGGGGAGCGCGTTGCATTGTTGTACTTGGATTTAGATGATTTTAAACAAGTTAATGAAATGTTTGGTTTTGATGTCGGCGATGATTATTTGCGTTTAATCGCGCAGATTTTGAAAAATTGTTTACGTGAGGGAGATAGTATTGCACGAGTGGACGGAGATGAGTTTGCAATTATTTTATCGCCAGTTCATCAAGATTATGATGTGCGGTTGGTTGCTGAACGGATTTTTCAACAACTTGCGCGGTCTATAGAAGTCAATGGGCACGAGCTGCAAATCGACGCAAATATTGGAATGAGTTTTTTCCCAGAAATAATGGATGAATGTGATGAACAATTTGCGATTGAGGTGTTAGTGCAACATGCTGATATGGCAATGTATTTAGCTAAAGAGCAAGGTAAAAATACATATTTTATCTATACTGAGACTGAAGAAATTTAAACTTAAAAATAAAGTTATATATTGATAATTTTATGTCATACAAATTATTGTGGCTATTCCTTCAGGATGGATTGTCGTTTATTTATAAAATTAAAATACGCTGCTGATTTAGTTATTAAGGAGGTATTAAATATTAATGATTATTTTTGAGTAAACATTGCCGATAATACCTTAATTCTTCGATAGATTCATAAATATCAGCTAAAGCAAGATGTTTATTTTGCTTTTCAAATTCTAATACTTGCGGATACCAACGGCGTTTTAACTCCTTTAATGTGCTTACGTCAAGATGTCGATAATGAAAATATTTTTCCAAATCTGGCATAAAACGGCTTAAAAAGCGTCTATCTTGACAAATGCTATTGCCACACATAGGTGAGGCGTTTGGCGGGACATATTGACGTAGAAACGCCAATGTTTGTGTTTCTGCTTCCGTCATCGAAGTCGTGCTAGCTTGCACTTTGGCAATTAATCCAGAACAACCATGATGTCGCTTATTCCAATCATCCATTGCGTCTAAAACATGGTCTGGCTGGTGGATGGCAAGTACAGGTCCTTCAGCCACAATATCTAGCTTGACATCTGTTATCAATGTCGCAATCTCTATAATCGTGTCAGAAGTCGGGTCAAGTCCCGTCATTTCCAAATCTATCCAAATGAGATTATTAGAGTCTTGTGACATTCTGGTTTATCCTTAGTAAAATGCAAATTTTAAAGAGCGGTTATTCTAACCGGTTTAACTATTACTAGTGTACTATCGAATCAAATTTTTTAATAGGTGGGTAAAATGAATAGCTTAACAGTCGTTTTTCTTAGCATGGTAACTTTAAGTATTAGCGTACAAATGTGGTTAATGCAACGTCAAGCACGTAGTATAAAAAATCATCAATATGCTGTGCCAGAGGCATTTGCTAAAAAAATTGGTTTAGACGCACACCAAAGAGCTGCTCAATACAGCTTGGAGAAATTGCGTTTTAAACAAAAAGTTTTGATTTTTGAGACAATTTTACTGCTATTTTGGACTATTGGTGGATTACTCAATTGGTTGGGTGAAACTTGGCAAATAATGGGTTGGTCTCAATTATGGACTGGTGTCGCTATTTTATTAACGATGAATTTTATTGATACGCTATTGGAATTACCTTTTGATTTATACCGCACTTTTAAAATCGAAGAAAAATATAATCTTAATCGTACAACGATAAGTTTATTTTTTTCTGATGCATCCAAAGGCTTGTTAGTTGGTCTCATTATTGGCGCACCCTTTTTGGCAGTCGTATTGTGGTTAATGGAATCTATGGGGGAATATTGGTGGTTATACGTGTGGGCTGTTTGGATGGGATTTAGTTTATTAATGATGTGGGTGTATCCTGTCATTATTGCACCATTATTTAATAAATTTGAGCCATTAGAAAAAGATACGTTGAAACAAAAAATTATCGCTTTACTAGAACGCAACGGTTTTGCCAGTAATGGCATTTTTATAATGGATGGTTCAAAACGTTCTGCGCGTGGCAATGCTTATTTCACAGGTTTAGGCAACAATAAACGGATTGTATTTTTTGATACGTTGCTAGAAGATTTGTCTCATGACGAAGTGGTTGCAGTACTTGCGCATGAAATTGGACATTTTAAACGTAAACATATTCAAAAACGTTTATTATCCATTTTTGGTTTTAGCTTAATTGGTTTAGCACTATTAGGTTGGTTAATGCAGCAACAGTGGTTTTTTACGGGTTTAGGCGTTGAACAAGCATCAACTTATATGGCATTAGCACTATTTAGCTTAACAACACCTACTTTTACTTTTTTTATGGGACCTATCATGGCGTGGATTTCACGTAAAAATGAGTTTGAAGCAGATGATTTTGCCGCCGAGCAATCTGACCCAAAACATTTAATTCAAGCACTTGTTAAATTATACAAAGAAAATGCAAACACTTTAACGCCAGACCCTTTATATTCAGCGTTTTATGATTCACATCCATCAGCACCGGTGCGTGTAGCGCATTTGACAGCGAAGATGGACGCTACAACAGCCTAACAGTGCGCATTGGGCAGGAGGGTTACAAGAGGTGATTTATATTTTAACTCATTGGATTTTAAGTATATTATCAAAATGAGCATGACCGATATATCAAACCCCACAATCTGAACCCTGCCTAATGTAAATTTAAGTGTTATAGTCAATTCCGTTTCAATAGATATTATGTTAATGCAAAAGAAATGGCTTGATAAATATCACAAACTTCTCTTTTTGCGTTTTTAATTTTTTGTTTAAGCACAGAGCCTAGTAGTGTTCAATAGGGTTAAAATCGGGAGAGTAAGGGGGTAAGAAAAGTAATTTACAACCAAAACTTTCAACAATCTCATAATTGAACGCGCTGAATCTGATGGTTTGATAGATTTAGTGAAAAAACTCAATATCTTACAGCAAGAACAGGACTGGCAAGTAGTAGCGACTGAACTAGAAAGCTTAGTGCAAGAATATTTTTATTTAGGGCAAGAATTTCAAAAGCTTACTGATGAACAAGAGCGAAAACTAGAAAAATATCTTGTTGCTCAGCGATTATTGTTTAACTGCCTTGAACTAGCGAAAGTAACTGAGCGTGAACAAATTGAAAATAATATATTGCGACCTGTTGTAAAATGAGCTAAATTTGCATAGATTTAATTGCAAGCACATGAATTTAAAAGTTTTTTACATGATTTAATCCTATGAGTGCAATTGCTTTTCAACTGACTGTATTTTTATAAAAAAGTCATTATTTTTCTAAACAACAATTAATCGGATAAAATGTAACTAATTGTCCACGATGATCAGTAGTATGATGTGTTAAAAATTCAGTATAAACAGCTTGATAGTTTTGATTTATCCAAATATGATCAATATCTAATAATGGTAAATAACTTTTCCACGTTCCGCGCCAACCAAACGTTTTCTTACCTGCTAACCAATAACCCATACTTGGATACAAATCAAAACCACGACTGCGACTAATTGCATTAAAATCGCCAACAATAACGTCAACTGGCTGCTGTTTTTCGTGTTGTTCGATAATAGTGTGATAAATATCTTGTAAAAAAGGCGTGCGTAATTGATTATATTTACTTACACCATCCACTACTAACACACGTAGTGTTTGTTGCGGCAAATTAATTTGTACAATAAAACCATCACCATGACGTAAATTTACATAACGTTCAAGCTGAATCGCGTACTTGGACAAAACACTAAACATTATTTTACAACGACGACAAGGTTTTACTGATTTAAAACTCAATATCTGCCAATTATCACCTAATTGTTTAACAAATTGATTTAAACGTGCATCTTGTGGTGGTTCACTTAATATAATAATATCAGTTTGTTGCAGCGCAATGGTTGCACTGAGTTCACGCCACGCATCCGAGTGAGGCTGATTATTAAATAACCACTTACCGCCACATAACGTATTCCAATGCAATAAACGAATTGTTTGCGCTTGTTGTGGTACCGGCTGTGGTAGGTGAAAATGTAATAATTGACTCGTTTGGACACTGATAGCAATAAAACCCAACATCGTTAGCGCGTAAGGCATGACGAGACTTTTACCACGCCAAATGAAGTCCCACACAATAGCCCATAAACCTAATAATAAAAGTGGAAGATATAGACTCAGTGCCCAAAAAATAGATACATCACGAATAAGCTCCGCGCTTAAAGCTAATAATAATAATATCAACGTTAGTAACGTAATTGAGTGGCATAACAGTTTTTTTAATAATTTTTGCTGCCAATTTATAATGATTTTTCTCATGTATGGACATACTTAGGGCTATAATTTGCTGTATGATATACAAGATTTAAGAATCAATATCAAGGAACATAATGGCAGTTTACAGAAAACTTATTGAGGGCATAAAAAAAATTCTTACGCCTGCCAACAAACAAGCAAATACAACTCAATCTACACTTACACCACAAAATAGTGCGAAACTTCATGCTGCTCAACGTATCCCCCGCAATGAGCATACTATATCACGTAAAAATATCAGTCATAATGCACTAAAAGTGTTGAACAAACTTAATCAAGCGGGTTACGAAGCCTATTTAGTTGGTGGTTGTGTGCGTGATATTTTATTACAAAAAACACCTAAAGATTTTGATGTCGTTACCAATGCACATCCAGACGAAGTAAAAGAATTATTTCGTAATTGTCGCTTAGTGGGACGACGTTTTGTATTAGCACATATTTATTTTGGTAGAGAAATCATTGAAGTAGCGACATTTCGAGCCGAACATGATAGCAAAGGCGGCGTGAATATAGACGGTCGCATTGTACGTGATAATGTGTACGGTAAGTTGAATGATGATGTATGGCGACGCGATTTTACAAGCAACGCATTATATTACGACATCAGCGATTTTAGCATTATTGACTATGTTGACGGCGTAAAAGATTTACAAGCAGGAGTGTTACGTTTAATTGGCGACCCTATTCAACGTTATCAAGAAGACCCTGTGAGAATGCTACGCGCTGCACGCTTTGCAGCTAAATTAGATTTTAAAATTGAATCACAAACAGTTGCGCCGATTATGCAATTAGGACATTTATTAAAAGGCATTCCGCCCGCACGTTTGTATGAGGAAGTATTAAAACTATTTTTGACCGGACATGCAGTAAAATCTTTCGAGCAACTGCAAAACTTTCATTTATTTGAACACCTATTTCCGCAAACACAGGCATGTTTAGAAGATCAATTTACTCAAAATCTATTGCATCAAATTTTACAAAATACAGACGCACGATTAAATGAGCAAAAAACTGTTACGCCGGCGTTTTTATTCATGAGTTTATTGTGGCCACCCATGTTGCCTTATATACATGAATTACTTCAACAAGGCGCGACCGAACAAGATAGTATTATCAGCGCAGGACAAACTGTGTTACAAATTCAAGCAAAACATGTATTTATTCCCAAGCGGATTGTTGGCATTATGCAAGAAATTTGGTTACTGCAACCGCGCCTAACGCGACGTAAAGACAAACGTTGTTTTGGCGTATTAGAACATCCACGTTTCCGTGCGGCATACGACTTTTTGGTATTACGAGCGGAGGCGGGTGAAGCGAACATGCAAGAATCGGTAGACTGGTGGGATAACTTTCAAAAAACAGAGCAACATAAGCGTCATGAATTAATTCAACGCAATCCTAAACAACGCAAAAGGCGTAATAAAAATCGTAAAAAATCAACTGATAAAAATGAAAATTAAGTTTTTAATTCGTAATAATTTCTTGAATATTTAAACACTTCCGTTTTATGTGTTAGGACTGGCTAACGTTAATTCTAAAAAAATGATTGATATTTAAAGAAAAAATGAGATGGCTAGTCCTTTGATAACAATTTGAAAAAACGGCAATAAAAATCTAAAGTAATACAATTGAATAAGCAAAACAATCAACGTGACTAAAATAATTTTCTCCCTTTTATTAATCCTACTTATTCCCAACTGTTTTGCGGAACAAAATTTATCCATGCAGCAACGTTTGCAACAATTAAATCTGCAAATTGCTGAATTACAAGCACAAATGTATAATACACGTACTGAATATGGAAAGTTACAAAAACAATTGCAAGTGAGTGAGGAAAACATTGGAGAAGTCGCTAGTTTACTTGAGCAATTACATGGCGAATTAGCAACTCAAACCCTCAATTTAAAAGATTCCCAACAGCGTCAGGCTGAACAACAACAAAAATTATTACAACAGCGTGTAATCCTTGCGCAATATATTCGTAGTAGTTATATCATGGGACATCAAGATTATTTGAAATTATGGTTAAACCAAAACGATCCTTTTACTATAGGGCGGGTACTAACCTATTATAATTACTTTAATCGAGACAAAACGCATAAAATTGCCAAAATTAAGCAAATGTTGCAATCTATTCAGCAATTAGATCAAACGATTAGACAAGAGACGAAAACGTTACAAAATTTGGTCAATAATCAAACTCAACATAAGAAACAGTTAGAGGAAACTTATCAGCAACGTCAGTTAATCTTGCAACAACTTGAGCAAAAATTAGAATCTCAGGATAAAAAGTTAAAGCAATTGCAAGAAGATAAACGCCAATTAGAGCAATTAATTGATAAATTAGGGCATTTAGCGGCACACATTCCGCGCCCTAAAACAGTGGATTTTGCTAGTATGAAAGGGCAATTGATGCAACCTGTTGATGGACAGATTATCAAGCGTTTTGGTGAAAAACGAGTAGGTCATTTAAAATGGCAAGGTTTATTGATTAAAGCGGCTTATCACAGTAAAGTCCGTGCTGTTGCGTCGGGTCGAGTTATTTTTGCGCAATGGTTTCGTAATTTAGGTCTGTTGGTAATCTTAGATCATCAACATGGTTACATGAGTTTATATGGCCATAATCAAAATTTACGAGTTAAAACAGGTGATTGGATTGAAATGGGTGATGTTATTGCGAATGTAGGCAGTAGCGGAGGGAGACAGGAATCCGCTTTATATTTTGAAATTCGCTATCAAGGTGTACCACAAAATCCAGTTAATTGGCTAAGAGATTGATAAAAGGTGTGCGAAACTTGTTTTATTCGTGCAGAGTGTTCCGCACTCCTTTTAGATATTAAAACTCAAAACGCCTTATTTTCGTACTTTGTTGATTTTCTTTCCTTCGATTTGACTATATAATCAGAACCTCAGAACCATCGACAAAATTTATAGCCCAAACCATGCAAACAATCCTAAATACATTCACGCCACCGACAGATTATTTACCTGTAGTAGTGATTACCGGATTTTTAGGTAGTGGCAAAACAACTCTCTTAAATAAATTGCTCAAACACCCAGATATGCAAAAATCTGCGGTCGTAGTCAATGAATTTGGCGAGGTTGGTATTGATAATTTATTGATTGAATCAGCAACCGAAGATGTAATGATTATGGATGGTGGTTGCGTGTGCTGTACAATTCGCGGTGACTTGGTAAAAACTTTAGAAAATTTATACCAAAAACGCCAAGCTGGTGAAATTACCTACTTTGAACGTGTCATTATCGAAACCACTGGATTAGCCGATCCCGCACCAATTATTCATACGCTACTCGACGATGCGATCCTAAAAACCAAATATCATTTAGATAGCGTTTTATCTACTGTTGATTGTGTCTATGCGCAACAACAATTTGAAGAATTTTACGAAACCGTTAAACAAGCAGCCGTTGCTGATCGGGTTATTTTAACTAAAACCGACCTTGTTACATCCGATGTTGTTGAACAAGTTAAACATCGTTTAAATATATTAAACCCAGGTGCGATGCTATTAGAAAGTGTCAATGGGAATATAGATGTAAAACAATTATTTAGCGCGGGTCTATACAACCCTACAACAAAATCTTTAGACGTACAACAGTGGTTACAAGCTGAAGCGTATCACCAGCACCACGACCATCATCAAAACCAACAATTTGACTACTCCTATCACGACCAAATCCGCCATGATGAATATATTCAATCGTTTTGCTTAGAATACGACAAGCCGTTATCATGGAAAGTTCTAAATACTTGGTTTCAACAACTGACTGCTTTGCGTGGTAAAGATTTACTGAGAATTAAAGGTTTAGTCTATACTGAAGAGACAAATTTACCTGTTATCGTACAAGGTGTACAACACATTTTTCAGCCACCAACCACGTTGGAAAAGTGGCCAACTCCGACACCACTAACTCAGATCGTTTTCATTACTCGTAATATTCAGAAAATCGTACTAGAAAAAATGTTAGATATTCTAGTAAAAAGCAAAACGCCTGCGGAGGCTTGTCAGGCAACATTGGTGCTAATGGGTTATGAATGATGAAAATATGATGTTTGTATGTGTATAAGTTTTTTATAGATAAAATTTATTTTGGACTCAATCGTCTACATCAAAAATCAAAAATTGAAACCTAAAAATAGTTATATTAATTGTAAGTTACATGACATTGTTAATATATTGCCTTAATAGTTGAATGTAACTTGTTATTTGTAAAATTTTTTACTATCCTATGCTACTACAGTGTTTGAACAAAACTGATGATGATTAACTTTCGTTTGAACATAGGTAAAAATAAAATATTTTCAGTACGCCATCGAAAATAAAACAGGGAGCTTAACCCAATGCCCAGTTTAGCCAAGAAAAGTCTTATTTTTGTCATAACATTAGTCGTAATGTCACTGACGGGCTGTGATTATATACAAAGCCTAATTGGTGAAGAAAAAGCAAAAAGTAGTCAGCCGGAAGAATTAGTATCACTTAGTTTAGCGGTTGCGCCTTACGCTGCTTGGATGCCTTGGTACTTAGCTAATGAAGAAGGTACGTTCCAAGAATATCGAACAAGATATAATATTGATGTACAATTTATAACAGGTGACTACGATAGTACGATTAGAAAATTTATTAATCGTGAAGTTCAGGCGGTCGTTATCAGCAATGTTGATGCAGTCGCCAATTTTGTGCGCGAAGACGTTGAAGCAGACGTGATTTTAGTCATGGGTTATAGCGACGGCAACGAAACATTATTAGTCAATGGTCAAGCAGAAAATTTTAATCTACGCGGTAAAACTATTGCGCTGGCACAAAACACGTCGCGTCACTACCTATTAGACCGCTATCTGATTAAAAACCAAATTGATTTTGACCAAGTCAACATCCAAAATGTCCGTGATATTGATATTCCAACCAAATTTGTTGGTGGTGAAGTATTTGGTGTCGTTGCAGCTAATCCTAATGCGGCTAAATTAGTTGATGAGCAAAAGGCTCAATCTTTATTCGATAGTCGTCATATTCCAAAAGAAATCATGTATTTACTCGTAGTTAGACGTGAAGTATTACAAGAAAATCCACAATTTAGTCAACTATTACTCTCTGCATGGTTCTCAGTAGTAGAACGCTTACAAGGTTCACAAAAGAGCAGTACAATTCGTGCAATGGCAGAATTAGCTAATATTAATCCCGATAGTTTTGCGAATCAGCTAAGTACAGTCGATTTAAGCGATACACCAATTAAAAGTTTATCCGCGATTCGTAATGACAATTTAATGAGAGAGGTAATGCGTCATGTTCGTTACTTTGTAGAACGCCATGACTTAGTCGGTAATGAACCCTTTACCAGTTGGGTATCATATCCAGGTCGTACCGCGCAATTGATACATTTTAATGCTAAACCATTACAATCTTACGTGACCAAAATCAGATAGTACTATGGAAGAAGACAAAAGAGTTTCCATCCCCGCCACAAATACCCCTTGGCAACCACCAAGTCATGCTTTAACGCGCCCATTAAATCGTAAAGCGGAGGAGGCAGCCTGGGGACTCGCGCAATCAGAAGTAAGCCGCCGTATGGGATTTCGTATCGCCAACATAGGTTTATTGATTGGTGAAACCATTATTAGCGAATTGAAAGAATTAGATAAAATTTGTGCAATTCCCAATACAGCCGAATGGTTGCTAGGTTTAATTAACCTACGTGGTAATTTAGTGCCCGTATTCGACTTATACACCTTATTGCGCCTACCCAAAACAGAATCACGGCGCAAAAAAGATATGCTATTGATTTTAGGTGAAGGTGAAAAAGCTGGCGCGATTTTAATCGAAGCATTACCAGTCCACATTGCATTTACCAATGAAGATAAACTGAATACTTTGCCAGTTTTACCTGATGCCATTCAAAATTATACTTCGACTGGTTTTGAAAAAGAGGGAGAAGTATGGTTTAACTTTGATCATATTGGCTTTTTTGAATCACTCGCAAAAAAAGTGGCAACTTAACGAAGGAGTCTACAGAATGACGGAGACCTACCCATGAAACTCAAGCTAAAACAAAAAATGTTTGTCGGTTCGGCGATTCTCGCGTTGCTGCCCGTAATGATTACAGCTTACTTTACCAGTCAAATTGCGGGTGACTTGGGTCAACAAGCATTGACTGAAAGCGCACAAAGCCACATTACTTCAATTCGTGATACCAAAAAACAACAAATTGAAGACTATTTTAAGCAAGTGACTAACCAATTACTGACCTTCGCAGATGCTAAGGGTATGACTGACGCTATGCGTGAGTTTAAACATACTTTTCCTAATTTTTCTGAAGAAGCGGGCATAGTCGCAGTAGACGAGGGACCTTCATTCCCCCAACCACTGCCATTTGACGAATATAAAGAAGCATTAGAAATATTTTATCTCGATGAATTTGTACAAGAATATGAAACTTTAAACGTTGATCCTGCGCCTGATATGGCAGCGATGCTAAATCAATTAGATGATAATAGTTTGGCACTACAATATTTTTATATTGCGAATAATCCTAACCCACTAGGCACAAAAAAGGAGTTGTTTGCAGCGTCAGACAGCTCAGGCTACACCAATATACATCGTCGCTATCATCGCGAATTTAGTGAATATCAAAGCCGTTTTGATTTAGAAGATATTTTCCTAGTAGATGCAGATAGTAGCTACATCATTTATTCGGTGAAAAAAGAAGTTGATTTTGCCACGTCGCTTAATGATGGTCCTTTTTCTAAAACAGGTATTGGTCATGTATTTGAACGTATGTCTCAAGCGGCACCTGATGAATATATCATTGTTGATTTTGCCTCTTACCTACCTGCTTATCAAAATCCAGTCGCTTTTATTGGTACACCTCTATTTGATAACGGTAAACGTACTGGTGTATTAATTTTTGAATTAGCCATTCACACCATTAACGACATCATGACTTATGACCGCGCATGGCGATTGGAAGAGTCAGGACGTACTGGCGAAACGTATATTGTGGCAGCAGACGGCGCAATGCGTAATGACAGTCGGATGTTAGTTGAAGATAAAGAAGGTTATTTAGCAGCGATTGAACAAGCAGAATTGTCACCAGAAATTATTGCCAATATCGATTTGAAAGATACCAGTGTGGGACTCCAAAAAGTGGATAATCCGGGTACACGGAATGCGTTTTCTGGTGTAACCGGTTTTGACATGTTTCCTGATTATCGCGGTGATTTCGTACTGTCTGCGTTTGCGCCGATTGATGTACAGGGTTTGCAATGGGCTATTTTCTCCGATATTTCAGAGGAAGAATCACTTGAACGTTTGCAAGCTTTGACCAATGCGATTCAGTACGGTGCGATTCCGATTGCGGTTGTCATTCTAGTATTTGGGGGTGCAGCGGGTTTCTTATTCTTTGGACGGATTGCAGCACCAATTAGCCATTTAGAGGAAACAGTAAGCCGGGTCGCAGAAGGTGACTTCACTGCACGGGCAGACATTCAAACAGGTGATGAACTTGAAACTTTATCCAATGCGTTTAATGGTCTGCTTGATGACCGTTTATCAGCACTGGCAAAAGCAGAAAAAGAAAATGAAATGCTTAACAACTCGATTATTGAATTGTTAAAAGCATCATTCCAATTATCACAAAGGGATTTGACTGTACAAGTACCCGTAACCGAAGATGTGACAGGTCCGCTAGCAGATGCTATTAACCAAATGGCAACAGAAACTTCTAAAGTATTGCTCAATGTCAGACGCATCACAGAGGAAGTAGAAACCGCATCACAGCAAGTAAAAACGCAGGGTGAAAACGTATCCAAAGTGGCAGAGGAAGAGCGTGAAATCGTTGATACCACGATGGAAGAATTATCCGCTGCAGCAGAGGCGATGAATAAAATTGCCGAAGTTGCACAATCCTGTAACGAAATTGCAGCACAAGCGGTACGCAGTACGCAAACGGCACTTTCAACAGTAACAAATACGGTGGAAGGGATGGGCGAAATTCGGGAAACCATTCACGAAACTGAAAAACGGATTAAGCGATTAGGTGAACGTTCACAAGAAATTAGCTCCATTGTTGACATCATTAATAACATTGCAGAACGTACTCACGTACTGGCATTGAACGCTTCGATGCAGGCGGCGGCAGCAGGTGAGGCAGGTCGTGGTTTCTCGGTGGTTGCGGATGAGGTACAACGGTTGGCGGAAAGCTCGCGTAATGCAACTTCGCAAATTTCAGCATTAGTAAAAAACATTCAGGTTGAAACCAACGATACGATTGCCACGATGGATAAAACCATTACGCAGGTAATTGAAGGGTCGAAACTGGCGGAACGCGCTGGTGAGCAGATGAAAGAAACGCAGGATACAACTGCGAATTTAGTACAAGTGGTTGAACAGATTGCTATGGCATCACGGCAACAAGCGAAGATTTCCAACGAATTACGTGAACGAGCGCAAACCATTCAACAAAGTACCCAAGAAACTGCGAAACAGCTAGAAGAGCAAACAATTCAAACTGATCGACTCGTAGATTACTCTAAACAGTTGATTGAATCTATTCGTGTGTTCAAACTCCCAACCACACACGACGAGTAAGACAATGAACAATTAACAGTGCTAATCATTTTTTCTTTTAATGAGTAGATTTAAAAAGTAAAAAAATTGATTACTGTTAATTGTTAATTAATTGATAACTATCCATTGCGGAGCTTGTTATGGCGGCGATACTCAAACCAGAACATTTAGAAACATTACAACTCCAAGTAGCCAATGAAGCATACAATTTGTATGAATCACTCGCTATTTTTATGGATAGTCAAGTTTCAAGTGATGTATTAGATGAAGCAGTAACTGATTGTATTAATTACTTAAAAAATGTCAACCAATCAGCGCAACAGGCGCACTTGCAGGGTTTGCAAACAATATGTGATATTGCTGAAGAAAATATTCAAGCTTTGCCAAGAGTTGATGCGGATGTTCGTCAAACAGTATGTGAAGAAATTGAAATTTTACCACAATTGATCAGTAATTATTTATACGAACCCAATAGCGAGCATTATCGGATAGAACTGATTGATGTTTTAATTAATAATCAATTACCTCATGCGATTTCCCCAGAAGAAGCACAGCATTTAGACACTTTATTAGCTAATGATTTCGCACCAGAAACTAATTTAGATGATTTAATCATTGATGAATCTGAAACAGATTTAACGCCATTATCCGAACCAGAAAATGATAATTTATCTACTGCACCAGAACCACTATTGAGTAATGTAGAATTTGAAGCATTGAGTGATGAAACGGTTATACTTTCGGCTGAACATTTTATGCCGATAAGCCTTGATGAAATACCATTTGACACAAGCGATATAGCATTGCCAGAAATGGGTGACGATATGCCATTACCAGAATTAAATGCAGCCGCATTCGATAAATTGGCAGATGATCAATTACCAACACAATTTAATGATGATGAGTCATCAACAGTTCTTACTCCACCAGATAAAGTCGATAAGACAAAAGAGCTACAAGACATAGCATTTGACAACTTAGTAGAAGATGTAGAAGATGATGACACGCTAGATCAAATTTCATCAAGTGAATTACAAAAAATGCTTGATGAACAGGCATTTGATGATGAATTAGATGACTTGGATGATGATACTGAATTACCCAGTTTAGATGATTTGGACACTGAAGACTTAGAAGAATTTAATGATGAAATGGAGTCTACAACCGACGACGCATTTATAGACAGCTTTTTGCGTACAGAGGCGGCACAAGAACATATCGAACAAAATACCATTGAGCAAGATAAAGTATCTCATCCAGAAGAGACTAAATCATCAAAAACTTTGACTGCATTATCCAATAAAGTAGTTGAATTAATTGATGATTTATCACTATCACTCAATAAATTTGTTACAACTGATTATGATACTGACGAATTTTTAATTTCAGTTGAAGAATATACCAATACCATACAAATTTTATGGGAAGCGGCAGGTGATGCGCGTTTGAGCAGTCTACAAAATGTTTGTACTTTTATTAGTGAAAATATTTTTGAATTTAGCAACCAATCTCAAGAGCAACGATTTACAGCAAGAGATTTATTTGCTCAATGTCCGCAATTAATTTTGGATTATTTACAATCACCAGAGGAAGGTAGTGTTAGTTTAATTGAGCATTTGCAACATTCTGATTGGGCAATCCATCTAACTGGGGAAGATATACACCGTTTATCAGTACAATTAGTGCAAGAAGCTATGGTGTCGCAGTTAGAAGAGCCAAGCTATAAACCCATTGATTTAGCAGTTTCAGATCGAGTGCATGAATCTCGTACACTATTTTCAGAGCAAGAAGAAGTAGAGGAAGTTCAGCCCGAAATTGAAATTACTCGTCCAGATTGGGGTGAGGCTTACATTGACGAAGATGTATTGTTAGCAAGCGAAGCAGCAGAATTAGAGCAAGCTGAAAACAAGGCATTATTTGATGATGCAATTCCAGAGCGTTTAGAAGCATCGGATAAAACTGACGAAGTTCAGGACGCAGAAGACAATAATAATTTAAATTCAGAAATGGATGCAGAGGCAATTGCTAATGATGCTTTTGCACAGTCGGGTGAGGAAACGTGTAAAGATTTAGGAGATTTGCCACAAATTTTAGATGAGGTAGTTGATGAATTAAATCCTGACTCTGAGGATGTTGATGATTTAGATGACGAATCTGAAACTTTGGACGATTTGACCGATCAACTAGATGATGAATCTGAAACTTTGGACGATTTGACTGATCAACTAGATGACGAATCTGAAACTTTGGACGATTTGACTGATCAACTAGATGACGAATCTGAAACTT
>CAYMCP010000027.1:27462-40225 GCA_964388965.1 uncultured Thiotrichaceae bacterium
GATCAACTAGATGACGAATCTGAAACTTTGGACGATTTGACTGATCAACTAGATGGTACATTGGATGATGCGCTTGAAATAGCGGAAAATTTACCAGAGGACATTGAAAATTTAACCGATAATTTAGGTAAAGTTGCAGAAGAAACGATTGAACCAATTGAAGAAATTCAGTTAGCTGATATTGAGATTTTAGAAGCGTTTAGTTCTGAATTAACCGAAGCTAACAACGATTTGAGTGTGGCGTTAAATTTATTTGCAACCGCCGATACTGATAGCCCTGAACTATTAGAAGCCATTGAGCGTTGCTCTGATAATATTCAATCTATTTCCGACGCAGCAGACAATGCACAATTACAAGGTTTGCAAGATATTAGTATTTTCTTAAATGATAATATTTTTGCTTTGAGTACCCATGAGCCTTCCATTCGTCGTGCCGCCAAGCCATTGCTTGAAAAAACCTTAGATTTAATACAACAATATATTTATGCACCGCGTCAAACAGCACCAGTATTGTTAGCACATTTAGAAAATCCAAGTTGGGTGCAGCATTTAGAATCACAACAATATCAAGAACTATTTTCCCGTCTAACACATTTAGAAGCTGAAACAACAAGCTCAGAAACAATTGAAGAGTCGCCGCTTGCCACACCTGTCACTGAGTACGACGATAATGCGCAACAAGAAATTCAACTAACAGAACCAGACATTCTAAATGTATTGATGATGCAGGTAAATGATTGCGCGGAAGGTTTATCGTCTACGTTGACCATCCTAACAGAAGCGGAAGATGGTAGTGAAGATTTATTAGAAGCAGTTGAAACCTATACCGAACAAGTACAATCGGTGTGGGAAGCGGCTGAAATGGCGCAACTTACAGGCTTACAAGATGTCTGCACTTTTATCAATGACAATGTCATGGGACTGGGAATACAAGACCAAACAACACGTTACAATGCCCGTCATTTATTCGCAGATTGGCCACAATTGGTTTTAAATTACTTAGAAGCTCCAAGTACGGCTAGCGATTTAGTTGAACATTTACAAAGTGACTTATGGACATCGCCACTAGATGCTACACAAGGAGAAGTCTTACTTGAACATTTACTCACACCTGGGCATCTTGCAGACACGTCTTCGCAATTAACAACACAAATTGCATTAGCAGAACCTGATGTTTTAGAACTTATTATTAATCAAGTAACCGACTCTGCAACTGAATTGGAAGGTATTTTAAATACAATTGTCCAAGCCGAAGACGGTAGCGAAAATTTACTTGAAGACGTTGAAATCTATACCGAACAAGTACAAGGTATTTGGGAAGTGGCGGAGATGGCACAATTGGCAGGTCTGCAAAATGTGTGTACTTTTGTCAACGACAACGTTATGGCGTTAGGTATGTTAGAAAAAAACACGCGCCAAAAAGTATACCCGGTTTTCAACAGTTGGACACAACCCGTTTTAACTTATCTCCGCTCTCCAGTCGAAGGTGCGCAACAAATTATTGAATTAGTAAGAGATTCAAATTGGTTAATGCCAATGCACCACGATGACGCTGAGGTACTTTATACCAAGTTATTAAAATCAGATTTAGAGACCAGTACAAAGTCTGCCGTTGAACATGTTGAAATCGCGCCACCCGAAACGATTAATTTACTTATCGCACAAATAACGGAAACTGCTAGCGATTTAAATGCAACATTAACAAAACTAGTCGCAGCCGAAGACAGTAGCGAAGATTTACTACTCGCAGTTGATGCCTACACCGAAAATGTCCAAGTCATTTGGGATACGGCAGACATGGCACAGCTTACAGGTTTGCAAGATGTTTGTAGCTTTATTAATGATAACGTTATGGCGTTAAGTATGCTGGGACGTAATCAACGCCAAGCTGCACAAAGTGTATTTTCTGCATGGACTGATTATGTTATAAATTATTTACAGACACCCGCACCGGGTGCAAAAGAATTGGTGTCACATTTGCAAAGTCCATACTGGGCAACGCCACTCGAAAATCCAAATCAATTGATTCAAAACTTGGTGGGTGGTCAAACAACGCAAGAAAGTGTACCATTGCCCGTTGATCCTGTTGCAGAAATTGCAGCTACTGAAACTTTAGAACTAATACGCGCACAAATAACGGATGTTGTGGAAGGATTATCCGCAGCCCTTGAGGTATGTGTCTCTATGGAAAATGATAGCCCCAAACTGTTTGAAGCAGTTGAAGAGTACACCAATCAAGTACAAGTCATTTGGGATGCGGCAGATATGGCAGGTCTAGTAGGCTTGCGCGAAGTATGTAGCTTTGTTAACGATAACATTACTAACTTTGTTCTGCTGGATAAAGATGCCAAGCTTGAAAAACAATCTTATTTTGAGACTTGGCCCTCACTGGTACTTGACTATTTAAACGATCCGCAGGAAGGTAGTCAACAGCTCATTTTATTTTTGCAAGATGCCGCATGGCCTGTACCTTTGACTCCAGAGCAAGCAGAAATATTATTGATTCAACTTACGCAAGCTTCGACTTCTAGCGAGCAGACAGCCGCGTATGAAGCGCAAGTTGCAGAAGAAATTGAATCAGTCGCAGAAGAACAAGCCTTTGAACCTGTCGAACCTATGCCAGAAATGGAGCCGAGTGAAAGCGGTGATATTTCGCTGGGCAATGCAGAAGTTTTAGAAATTCTCAAATCAGAGGTGGAATCAGCCAAAGAAGAATTAAGCGAAAAATTAAATTTATTCACTAGCTTAGACAGCAGTGATCCCACTTTTGAAGAAGTAGCAGAAAACTATGTCGAACAAGTCCAACGCTTAAATATGGCAGCGGAAATGATGAGTTTGGAAGGCTTACAAAGCGTCACTAATCTCGTCACTGACAATGTGAATGCTTGGGCAAAAACTGATTTAGCAACTCGGCAAAAAGCCAGAAAACCCTTATCTGAATGGCCTGATTTGGTCTTGAACTATTTGAATTCACCAATGGAAAGTGTTATTACAATGCTTAACCATTTCCGTGAATCATTTTGGATTCAACCGCTTGCCGATGACAAAGCTCATGAATTACTAAATCAATTAACCGCAGGTACGACGGCAGACGAAGACGACGAGATGATGGTAGATGAAACAGATAGCCGTCAGAAAGTCGCCACAGAGGAAGATGTTTCGCTAGAGCTGCCAGAAGATATTAACCCTGAATTATTAGAAGCCTATTTACAAGAAACACCGCAACACGCTTCTGACTTCTCAGAATGTATCCAAAATATTATTACTGAGCCAGAAAAATCTGAGTTGGAAAGAGCAAAACGGATTGCGCATACACTCAAAGGTTCATCAAATATTCTTGGTATTCGTGGCATTGCTAACATGGGTCACCACTTGGAAGATATTCTTGAATATTTGACCGAGCACCAAGTTGTACCACCAAAAGAATTAACTGATGTCATGGTGGAAGTGGCAGACTGTATTGAAAGTATGGTAGGTTCGCTGACAGGTGATGACGACGCACCTGATAATGCACAAGTCTTATTGCAACAAGTATTGGATTGGGCGAACCAAATCGATAAAGGTGAATTGAAAGCACCACCTGCGCCTACCGCGCCTCCAGCGGCTGCAAAATCGAAAACTGAGAAAAAAGCCGCCGCTAAACCAAAAAAAGATACTGCTGCACCAGAACAAATGCTACGTGTACCAACACGGACAGTTGATGATTTAATGCGATTAGTAGGTGAACTTTCGATTTCGATGGGGCAAATTCAAGAACGTCTCAAACATGTTATTGGTAGTACGCGGGTATTGACTGAACAGGATTTATTATTACAGAAAAAAACTTTTGAACTGGAAAATCTAGTTGATGTCAGGGGCGTAACAAATTTACAAGCTGGTGGTTACAAAAAACTCGCGGAAGAAGAAGAAAATTTTGACCCATTAGAATTTGAAGAATATAACGAATTGCATAGTGTGGCGCATAGCTTTATCGAATCTATTGCTGATTCACGCGAATTGGCAATGTCTATTCGTGGCGATTTGTCAGAATTAGAATCCATGTTTATTCACCAAGAGCGGCTAAACAAGGAATTTGAAGCGACCATCATGACCACACGGATGGTACCTGTAAATACAATTATCTCGAAATTAGAGCGTAATGTACGCCAAACTTGCCGAACGGTGAGTAAAAAAGCCCAGTTAGAAATTATTGGTCATGATTTGCTCATTGATAGTGATGTATTAAGCAATTTGGGCGATCCACTAATGCACATTTTGCGTAATTCGATTGATCATGGCTTAGAAACCCCAGATGAACGGATTGCAGCCGGCAAGGATGAAGAAGGTAGTGTTATCGTGCATTTCTACCGTGAAGGTAACAATATTGTCGTTGCATGTAAAGATGATGGCAAAGGTTTAAATTATGAGAAAATTCGTGAAATTGGGGTTAAGCGTGGTCTGATTACTGAAAATCAAGAATTATCCGAAAATGAGCTTGCACGTTTAATTTTAATGTCTGGTTTCTCCACCAAAGAAGGTGTTACTCAAGTTTCTGGACGTGGAGTAGGCATGGACGTGGTACATACCAATATTCGGAATATGAAGGGGACACTGGATATTATATCGAAAGTGGGAGAAGGCTCTCAATTTATCATTAAACTACCTTTAACATTGGTCACAGTCCATGTATTGATTGTACGTGTAGGTTCTACCCATTACGGTATCCCGACTAGTAATGTTGTACAAGCGTTGGCGCATAATAGCGGTGAATTCAAGATGATAGGCAATGAAAGACATTTAGAGATTGGTAAACATATTTATCAATTAAAAGCACTAACGGATTTAATTAATGTACAAGGTGACTATCAAGGTATTGATAACTGTGAAAATCGTCCGATTGTCTTGGTGCGCGAAGAAACAACTACTGTGGCAGTCATTGTTGATGAATTAGTTGATACGCATGACCTCGTTATGAAATCTATGGGTAATTATGTAAAAAAAGTACGTGGCGTGTCAGGTGCTTCGATTCTTGGTGATGGTAGCTTAGTACCGTTACTTGATTTGCCTGAATTACTACGCTCACCAATGCAGTCTATGATGATGAACGCATTTGCAGGTGATGACGATGATGATATACCAATGGGTTCAGGTGCATCTTCTGTGATGGTAGTGGACGATTCGCTGAGTGTACGCAAATCCATGTCACTGTTATTGGAAGATTCTGGTTTTGAAGTGATTTTGGCGAAAGACGGACTTGAAGCCATTGAGGTTATGAATCAGAGACGACCTAATGTGATGTTGGTAGATATGGAAATGCCGCGCATGAATGGTTTAGAATTGACAGCCCACGTTCGCGCTAACCATGAAACAGGTAATATTCCAATTTTCATGATTACATCCCGAACTACTGAAAAACACAGAGAGCAAGCCAAAACCGCAGGTGTAGATAGATATTTGACTAAGCCATATCAGGATACAGAATTATTAGATTTAATTGAGCAAGCTTTAGCAGGTAAGATTCGGTAGAGCCATTTTTAGAGTTGCGTCCAGTAACAAATTAAAGTACAAATGCGCAAACTTATTTTGCAAGTCGTCGCTTTTTTATTTTTAAATGAGCGTCTTCTGTTAATTTTTTGCAAGCTGTTTTGAGTTTCGTTGCAAATTAAGTGATGTACTTAGCGTTTGCGATTTGTACCATATCATTTTTTAAAGCATTATTCAGTACATAAATCTCATGTCTTTATCGTCCAAAAAATCTTTAGTGCTTGAAATCAAAGGTAGTTTATTACCTGCCATGATTGTGCAATTATTCGATACTGATAAGGAACGTATTGCTATAGCACTTAGCGAAAAAGTACAAAAAGCACCTAATTTATTTCTCAATGCGACAGTGATTATTGATCTTAATGCTGTTCAAACAGAGGATTTACCGCTATCTGACATTGTGCAAACGATGCGGGAAAATGGTTTAATGCCTGTTGGCATTCGTGGAGCAAACGACGCACACAAGCAACTTGCGACACAATTATCACTAGGCTTGTTTCCTAATGGACGCGAAATACACAAAACTAAAAACAAAGAGACCACACCACAACCATCTAATACCAAAATCGTATCGCAACCTGTGCGTTCTGGTCAACAAATTGTGTGTTTAGATGGAGATTTAGTTATTTTATCATCGGTCAGTCCGGGCGCTGAAATCTTAGCGCAACGTCATATTCACGTTTATGGTGCATTGAGAGGGCGTGCATTGGCGGGTGTAAATGGTGATACGCAAGCCCGGATTTTTTGTCAACAATTTGATGCAGAAATCGTATCCATTGCGGGACATTATCAAATTAACGATGATCTAACAAAAGATATACAAGGTAAAGCTGCCCAAGTGTTCTTGGAAAATGATAAACTTATGGTGCAAGCTATTATAGCCAATACACTGAAACGTTAATTTATCAGTGAACAGTTATCAAATAATTTATAATGATATTTTTTTGTTGGAAAACCATTATAATTAAATTGTATATCAAAATTAACAATTACGCGCTATAAATCTAGGGTTTTAGGAGACATCGGTTTGAGCAAGATTATTGCTGTCACATCAGGAAAAGGTGGCGTAGGAAAAACAACGACCAGTGCAGCCTTTGCAACAGGTTTAGCGTTACGCGGCTATAAAACAGTCGTAATTGACTTTGATGTCGGTTTGCGTAATTTAGATTTAATTATGGGTTGCGAACGGCGCGTTGTTTATGATTTCGTCAACGTGATTAATGGCGAGGGTAATTTAAATCAAGCATTAATCAAAGATAAACGTGTTGATAGTCTATGTATTCTTCCTGCGTCACAAACTCGTGACAAAGACGCATTGACCCAAGAGGGAGTTGGTCAAGTATTGGAAGAATTACGCGACCGTTTTGATTATATTGTTTGCGATTCGCCAGCAGGCATCGAGCATGGTGCAATTATGGCTATGTATTATGCTGACGAGGCAATTATCGTGACGAATCCAGAGGTATCTTCAGTGCGCGATTCAGATCGGGTTATAGGTCTGTTATCGAGCAAAACGCAGCGCGCCATTGAAGGTAAAACACCAATTAAAGAGTATTTATTAATTACACGCTATTTACCTAGACGAGTGAATCAAGGCGAAATGCTAAGTGCAGAAGATGTACAAGATATTTTAGCTATTCCATTACTGGGCGTTATTCCAGAATCACCTGTTGTACTGCAATCATCAAATGCAGGTACGCCCGTGAGTCTAGAATCAAGTACGGACGTTGGTCAAGCTTATTTAGATGTGGTTTCTCGGTTTTTAGGTGAAGATTGTCCTATGCGTTTTATCAGCGATAAAAAAGGACTATTTTCCCGACTATTTGGAAATTGATATGAGTTTTTTTGATTATTTCCGTTCATCCCGCCAAAATACGGCTGCGATTGCCAAAGAACGCTTACAAATTATTGTGGCACATGAGCGTGGTCATTCAGTGCATTTGGATTATCTACCCTTACTACAACAAGAGTTATTACAAGTTGTACGCAAATATGTTGCAATAGACGATGAGCAAATAAGGATTAATGTAGACAAGGATGGTGACTATGAAGTATTGGAATTAAATATTACTTTGCCAGAAGCTGAAAAAGTGCGCTAAAAGTTACAATAATCGCGTGTAGACGCTAGTGTGATGTAAATACACCAGCGTATATGCTTATTGTTATGTCAGCGTAAGATTTTTGCTGTTTTCAATAAACGTGGGTCAAATAGGATACCAAGTTTATTTGCAATTTCCAGATTAATATATAAATCTCCTTCCTTATTTTTCCCAATAGGAATATCAGCAGGTGATTTCCCTTGTAGAATTTTCAGGGCGGCTTGCGCTGCCCAACGACCTTGTTCATCAGGTTTCTTAGTAATGCCCAATACAACAAATTCAGTCATCCACGCTTGCACAGTGCCTGTCGGAATTTTGATATTATCTAAAACATAAGCTTTAATATCAGCATCATCCCAATCATCCATAGGTTTTGGATTGATTAATAATAAAATATCCACCTCAGATTGTGCTTGTAAAAAAGCCTGCTTCCATTGCTTGACAGTATCAACTAAATAGACTTTATGATATTGAATACTATGTATTTTTTGCTGATACTCAATATTTTTATGCTCGGAATAAACATTTTTTGCAATCACACCGATTTTATAACCCTTAGTATAGCGTTTTAATTGATTAATTACATTTAATGACAAATCCACTTCAATCATGCCAGTCACATTTTTATATGGATAATCATAATTTGAAGCGTCCCAATTTACCCCACAAAATACAAATGGTAACTCAGCATCTTTGTAGAAAGGCTGAATTAAATATTTAGAAGCATTATCATCAGCGGCGATTACCACATCGGGCTGAAATTCATCAATAACAGCTTTAGCCTTTTTACCCGCTTGCAACTTGGAGGTTTCAGAATGATTGAGTTTAGTGTCCATTTCGTGGGTTTTGAAAGTTAGACCTTGCTCAATATACGGTTTCAATACCACATCAACACCGTCAAGGAGCCTGTCACTCCACACGTAACCGTCATGATAAGAGTTGATAAATAATACCTTTTTATCAGTCCAGTCTGTTGCAAAATTACTAGATGAAAATAACATCAGTACAAATAAAAACCATAATCGCATTAAAAATCTCCTTGAATGTGCTGTTTTAATGATTAGTTTGACTCTGTAGAACTTCTTGAGCTAAAAAGTAAGATTCTACACAACAAGTTTAGTTTACAGTAACTCTGCTATTAAATCATAGCTAAAATCTATCATGCCACATTGGTAAAATTTATTTTTGCATAGCACAAGTTAATTAAATATCTGGAATCCCTTTTTTTGCCAATTTATCTACTATTTCGTTTTCTGTATGTCCTGCATGTCCCTTGACCCAATGCCATTCCACCTGATGCCGTTTTGTTGCTTCGTGCAAGCGTTGCCATAAATCAATATTTTTCACAGCTTGTTTTGAAGATGTTAGCCAACCGCGTTCAATCCAATTTTGAATCCACAGCGTAATGCCTTGACGTACATACTGCGAATCAGTCGTTAATTTCACTTTACAAGGACGGTTTAAACTTTCCAACGCCATGATTGCAGCAAACAATTCCATACGATTATTGGTTGTATCTTTTTCACCACCGTACAATTCCTTTTGATGCTTACCGTAACGCAGCAACACACCCCAGCCGCCAGGACCCGGATTACCCTTGCAAGCCCCGTCCGTAAACGCTTCGACAATTTTAGTCATAAGATTTTTGAATGATAGATATATAACATTACATTAAAAAATTAAATCAATGGTTCACTCACTACCGCATCGGGTAAATCCCGTTTTTGAAATTTTACTAAATCAATCATTTCAGGATTTAAGTACACTTTACCGTGTTTATCTACAATTAACACATAGCGCACACCCATTTTTTTAGCAATGAGATACCAGCTATCCAGTCCTGCCACCATCAAAGCCGTTGCTGCTGCATCCGCAAAACCTGCATTTTTATCCACCACTGTTACCGAACGAATTTCAGTACTTGGTTGTCCACTACGCGGGTCTATAACATGTGAGTAACGCTGTCCATCAAATTCAAAAAACCGCTCATAATCACCTGATGTAATAACACTTAATTCACCTTCTACTGCAATTGCAGCCAATACAGCTTTTTTCTCAGTCGGAAATGGGTGCCGTATCCCAATCATCCAAGCGCGTTCCCCTGCTTTTCCTAAAACTTTCAAATTACCACCCGCATTTACAATTGCATTCTTAATCCCCAATTTTTTCAATTTTTCAATCATCAAATCTACCGCATAGCCCTTAGCATACGCGCCAAAATCTAATTGTACTGCGGGGTTAGAACTTATTACAACATCATCAGTAATAGTTAAATCAGCAATACTAGGTTGTGCTGCCAATAATCGTTTAATTTCCTCTGGTGCTGGCGGTTGAGTCAAATTTGGCTCGTCTTGATGAAAACCCCACAAGGCAATTAATTTTCCAATCGCAGGCTCAAATAAATAATTACTTTTTACTGCAAGTTGTTGAGCTTGTTGGATTAAATTTAATAAGGTTTCATCTTCGACGCGATAAGATTTACCTTGTGCGATGGCTTGATTTAACGCCACAACCTCACTACCTTGCTCCCATGCGTGCCATTTTTTATGCAACGCCTGTAAACTTTGCATAATGTCAGTGAATGCCTGATTAGCTAATTCCTCTGGTGTATCCCACAAAGTGACCGCGACCAATGTACCAAATACATAAAATTGCTGTTGTTGTTTACGACCTTCGTATGGATTTTGTGGGGTGCAAGCGACTAGTAAAAATAAGCTTACGAGAATAAATTTGCGTAACATATTTCAATATCCAAAAAATGTATAAAAATGTTATAGTTTATTATGATGCTATGACTGGAATACAAGGCAATGCAAGATTACTTCTTAAAGCTAAATCGCTTAATCAACACATTATTAGAAAACACCAATGAGGTGATATTATGCCACTTCTCTGGTGAAATGTCCGATTTTATCCGCTTTAATCACGGCAAAATACGCCAAGTTGGCAGCGTAGAACAGCACGTAATCAAATTAGATTTGGTTCAAGGCAAGCGCAGTAGTCACGGTCATTTGGATTTGACAGGCGAATTAGAAACCGACGAACAACGTTTAAAAGTATTATTGTTTAAATTGCGCGAGCACATCGCTTACTTGCCCGAAGACCCACATTTAAGCTATTCAACCGAAGTACATAGTACCAGCTCTGTGATGCCTAACGATCTGCACGATGCTAAAGAAATCCTAGCAGATATTTTATCTGATGTGGAAGATACTGATTTTGTTGGACATTACGCAGGTGGCGCAATGTTTTCAGGTTTTTTTAACACATTAGGGCAACAAAATTGGCATAACACATATAGTTTTAATTTGGACTGGAGTTTATACCACAGTAAAGATAAAGCCGTAAAAAATGCTTATGCGGGATTTCAGTGGGATTCTGTGACCTTTTTAGACAAAATGCGTGAATCCAAACAACAATTAGACATTTTAAAACGTACTCCAATCAATATAAAACCGGGAAAATATAGAGTATTTCTCGCGCCATCTGCATTATATTCAATTATTGATTTATTATGCTGGGGTGGTTTTAGTGCCAGAGAATTACAAACCAAACAAAGCTCATTACTGCGTATGCAGCAAGATGAAAAATACCATTTACATCCAACGGTTACAATTCGAGAAAATATTGAACATGGTCTAGCTTCCGCGTTTCAAGAACAAGGTTTTTTACGTCCACGTCATTTAAATTTAATTGAGCAAGGAAGGTTAAAAAATACGTTAATTTCTCCGCGCACAGCGAAAGAATACAACTTAGTAACCAACGGTGCAGATTTTTATGAATCACCTGTTTCATTGGATGTGCAAGCGGGCAGTTTCTCACAAGAAGATGTGCTTAAAAATTTAGATAATGGCATTTATATCAACAATTTATGGTATTTAAATTATTCTGATAAAGCCGCATGCAGAATGACCGGAATGACTCGTTTTGCTAGTTTTTGGGTCGAAAATGGTGAAATTGTTGCGCCTGTCAATGTGATGCGATTTGATGAAAGTTTATATAACGTACTCGGTTCAAATTTGATTGCTTTGACTAGAGAAAGAGAATTTATTGTTGATACAGATACTTATGGGCAACGTTCCATGGTTAGTATGCGATTGCCCGGTGCTTTAATTGATGAATTTAATTTCACCTTATAAAGCAAATTCACGATATTTTTACTTGAGAATAAACCGATTAACTGCTATTACATGAAATAAGTTTTTAAAATATTTAGGAGTAATTTCATGAAAAAATTATTTTTATTATTGCTGTTATGGACAATCCAAACCCAAGCAGCGACGATTTACGTTACAACGACTAAAGATATTGTTGCACAAGACGGTCAATGTAGTTTACGTGAGGCGGTGCGTGCTGCAAATCAAAATCAACAAGTAGATACATGTCGCACGGGCAGCGGCAATTCTCCTGATATTATTCAGCTTAGTAGTCAAACCTATTCGCTCGATTTTAACCCATTGGAGATCAGCGAAAATGTTATTATCACGGGTAGTGGTATCACTCGCACCGTTATTACTGGTCAACAACGCACCCGATTATTTTTTGTACAACCCGAAGTACATTTACAACTTCAAGATTTAACATTAACCGAAGCTAAAACCTCACATTTTGGTGCGGCAATTGGTAATTTTGGCGGCATTTTAACAATTTATAATTGTTTGATAACGAAAAATATTGCATCAGGCTCATCTAGTGCGGGTGGTGCAATTTTTAATTATGGTGGGACGGTTAATTTAAATTACGCACAATTTATTGAAAATATGATGGAGCGTGGCTACGGAGGGGGTGCTATTTTTAACTATCAAGGCTATTTAAATGTTGAAAATAGTCAATTCATTGATAATCAAGCAATAACAGGCTTTGGTGGTGCAGGCATTTATAATAGTGAAGGTGTAGTAAACGTATTAAATTCAAGTTTTTCTGGCAATCAAGCCAGTTTTGGCGGTGGATTTTTTAACTGGGACGGCGTTGCCAATTTAGCGAATGTCACTTTTTCTGGCAATCAAGCCAGTTTTGGTGGTGCGATAGATACTTACAAAGGTTTAACTTATCTCACTCATGCGACGATTGTTAATAATACTGCAATTTATTCAGGCGGCATTGACAATGATGGACAAGTATTTTTAACAGCTTCGATTGTG
>CAYMCP010000028.1:0-4975 GCA_964388965.1 uncultured Thiotrichaceae bacterium
GTATTGATAGTTTAGGAGATTGGCTTGATTCTATGAGAAGTTTGAATAACACCTTACTGATTCCTTATGTCTATTTCCCAATGCGATGAGTGCAGCAGTATCAACAAAAATTGATTCCATTTTATTTCTCAGTACCATACAAATAATGGTCATGATGCCGTGCAAAATCAGAAATGCCTGTATTTATACTGGGTAAATCTACATCAGGATTAGACCAAGGATCATTTTCAACGTTATACGATTCTTTCACAGGTGTTTTATTGGATAAAGATTGGGTAACTAGCTTTGCTACAAATTCGTTAAAGTTTGGTATGGTTTGCAGTTCAGTGGCTAAATGGTCAGGTAATTCAATTGTTAGTTGCATGTTTTACTCCTTATTTTGCTTCAACAACGCATTAATTTCTTTTAATTGCTCAATTTGTTGTTCAAGGCTTTTAATACGTTGGTCTTTTTCTTTTAATAACAATTGGGCTTTTTCTAATTCATATTGATGTGTTGTAAAAGAGGTTTTCTTAACTTCAACTCTGGCATTTTGCAAAATAGGTTGATTATTATCTCCTCCAAAATAAAACGTATTTTTCTCAGCAAAATTCAATAATTCCAATAAATCTACTTCAAACACTTCAGCAATATTTTCTAATCTGGATATTTTTACATCTGTCTCACCACGTTCAATATTAGCGTATCCACTGACTGACATTTGTAATTTATCTGCGACTTCTTCTTGAGACCAACCTTTTAATTGACGCATAAAACGGATTTTTTCATTTAATTATCGTTACTCTCACTATCGAAATCGTTAGTTTAACGCTCTGGTTATATCAAAATAAATTGATTAATCTCTACATTCTACTACGAAATTCATAGTTAAGGAGAAATTTTATGTTCAGATTATTTTCTGCGCTTATTTTATTGTGTATAGCGCAACTGAGTTTTGCTGCAACTGATTTGCTAAATTTAGCAAATTTAGGAGAAGTACACCAAGCTATGCAGAAGGAGCTGTCACAGGCATGGTTGAACAAACTGGAGTGAAATATCTCACAGCAGCTCCTAACAGTTCTGGTAAATTGAAATATCCCATTAATTTATCTGGTGATTTTGAAGTGGAGTTTCAAATTTATAAGAGTTATTCTCGAATTGATTTTGAGCTTTATTTAACAGCAGATGAACGCCACATTAAAATTACAACTGGATATTATGACTTTGATTTTAAAATGGGAACCGACTCACAAAATGCTGATAAAGATCAGAGCAAGGCGTTTGCCGATAAAAAAACTAATAAATACAGACTTTCCGTCTCCAATAATGTAGCAAAAATATACATTAATGACGTTTATTCTACCAAAGTTAGCTTAACACCAGGCCTGACTTACACCCAGCTACTTGTTTCTGGGATAGAAGCAAAAGACGCACTTTACTCCCTCACCCTCAGCAGCAATGCGGGTACTGTAGGTGATAACACTGGCACAACTACTCCAGAGACACAAATAAATTTTGAAAAAGGCAAACAAGCAGGCATCCAACAATGTGTAAGTAATCCTAGCTCTTGTGGAATTAGCGTAACAACGGGTACGACAACAACGGTTACTGGAGATTGCGTTGCTAGCTATAATGCTGGTACGGGTGCGTTAAATATTCCTTGCATCAATGTCCCTGGTGCTTTTGGTCAACTTGAAATGTATGATATATGGCTAAACCAAATAAGTGGCTCACTTAATTTTGAACTAGATTTAAATCGAGTGACTGCTAAATAGTTCAGTTTTTTTAGATTTAAATTCATAGCCTCTGCATCCAAATGATGTACGAGGTTTTTTATTGTTTGCTTTTATTTGAATTGTCACTTGACAACTTTTATTTTTAAACCTAAACTCAAACCACAAGGTTAAATTACGCCAAGGATGGTGAATGGTGCCCAGAAAAAAACACCCTAAATCTGAAATTGAAAAGGCACTTCAATATGCTGAAGAACATGAGTGGCGAATAGAAGTTGGTGGTTCTCATGCTTGGGGTAAAATATATTGTCCATACAATGATAGTGAGTGTCGTTGTGGTGAATATTGTATTCAAAGTATATGGAGTACGCCTCGAAATGCAGCTAACCACGCCAAGAAAATCAGAAAAGTAGTTGATAAGTGCGTCAGACGAGAGTAAAAAACATGAAAGAATATGAATTCACCCTCAAATTCAAATTACCAGATAATTCGCAAAACCCAGAAATCTATATTGATAGCTTATATGAAAATAATTGTGATGATGCTTTAGTTGGTATCGGTTTACGAGGTCGTATTGCTTTAGATTTTACACGGGAAGCAAATAATGCTTTAGATGCCATTGTCAGTGCAATTCAAGATGTAAAAGCAGCAATTCCTGGTGTCCAACTCATCGAAGCAACGCCTGATATTGTCGGTGCAACTGATATTGCTGATTTATTAGGTGTTTCTCGACAAAATATCAGACAGCTTGCTTTAAGTCATAAAACAACTTTTCCAACGCCTATCCATGAAGGCAAGCTAACCTTGTGGCATTTGTCTAATATCTTAGATTGGTTTAAAGAAAAGCAAACCTATCAATTCGATGAGTCTTTATCTGAAATAGCAACTGTTAATATGCAACTTAACATTGCTAAAGAAATGAAAAAACTCGATAAATCAATTAGTTTTAAATTAACAGAAGCTATTTAATGTGAGGTCTAAACACTGCCAGGTCCTTAATTACAGCCTGAGCATTTCAACTAGAATTGCAACAATTTTCTTAGCATCGCTTATGTAATATATGTCCTTATCGATGTAAGCTGTATTTTGTTGAAGTTTAATAAATTTCCACTCGTCACCTGTTGTTACGATGCCGTATATACATGTAACATCATGATTTTCCATTTGATTATAAAGCTGTGCCGCATACATTTCAGCAATACATTGACCTAAACCTGCAACAATATTTTCATTTTTAGCTTCAACAATTGTGACGATGGGAACGTCTAAATAAAATTGTTCAGGTGATGCGCTAATAATATAGTCACAAAATCCATTTAAGCCTTTTTCCTTATCTACATTAAAATCAATACCTGAAAATAAGCTGATTTTATCAAATAAGAGCTGTTTAATTTCAAGTAAGATATTGATAATAATGAGTTCTGAACGTGCTTTTTCAGTATTAATCGCCAAAGCCAAAGGCACGTTTCTTTTTAAAGTGCTTGTCAAATAATCGCTGAGTTCAACTGCTTGAATATCAGGAAATAGAAATGTGTTTTCAACAGTATTGAGATTAAAGTCTGTTTTGACCTTTTTTAGAGTAAAATCGCTGTATGCCATATAAACTTCCTAAATATTTTCTAATCTGGATATTTTCATATCAGTTTCGCCGCGTTCAATATTAGCATAACCACTGACTGACATTTGTAATTTATCTGCTGTTTCTTCCTTAATACCTTCGCCAAAGGTCGGCAAAAAAGAGCAATTAGGGTAAAAAGTAAAAATTACAAGTTCACAACTTTTTATCAGCCAATTGCTCAAGAAAGGCTAAGCAGGAAGTAGTTGATAAACCAGAGAGAAAGGCTGAAAGACCGAAAGGGAGCTGTAATAAAAATAGTAAAAATATCCAGTATACTTTAAAATCTCTTCCTGATTTCGCTGATGATAATTTTATATCTCAAATCACTAACCAATGTGCGCGGTTAGGTAGAATCCATAACCCCGTTATGCAAGTTTACTGGCGAGGATATTGACTGTATTAAAACAATTTAAACAAACCCAATTTTCACACCTGCTTAATTTACATAAAAATCACTTATTTATAATTCTCAACTCTCTTCTATTTCTCATTATTCTAAATCATGATAGGATTTGCGTTGTTAAACTGTTACTTTGGGATACTGCTATGCAACTTAGAAAATTGGGCTTTCTACTGCTCTTTATGATTATGCTTCCTATCATTTCGCAAGTCCAAGCACAAACTGAATTAGAAGTTATTACAGAGTTATCAGAACCTACGACCAATACACAACATTTTCAGCAACAATTAGAGCAAATGCTCAGTGATTCAGAGGTGACGCAAACCGCATTGCAAATGATTCGTGCACAATTTGACCGATTGGAACAAATTCAAAATGATTTAAAAGCGGATTATGCTGCACAACTGGAAAAAATGGAAAATGTAGCCGCTACCAAATTAACCGCGTTACAGCAGACACAAGCAGAATTAGAAGCTAAATATCAATCAAAAGCGGAACTGGAAGCCGAACTAGAGGCTAAATGCAATCAAAAAGTAGCTGCTGTAGAGCAAGAAGCAGATTTACATTTAGTTGAAGCAATGCAAGCTAATGAAGATTTAACGATTGCTTATGAGAAACGTTTAGAAGAACTGAAAACTGATCAACAAGCATTAACAGATAAGTTACGCAAAGAATTGGAAATTGAGCAACAAGAGAAATTTGAGCGTTTGAGCAATCAATTGAAAAATAATGAAAAACGCTTACGTGATACAGAAATGCGTCTAGTTGAAACTTTGCAAGAATTGGAGGCATTGAAACAAAATCAGCAAATTGAGTGCAAAAATAAATTAGATGAAGTACGGCATGAAAATACGCTTTTAAAACAACAATATGAAATTCAACTTCAAGCACAACAGCAAAAATATGGTGTGTTAGAAAAAACATTGCAGCAGAAACAACAAGCCCTAGACGACGCACAGGAGCAGCAACGCGAATTAAAATCACATCATGCTAAGGCTATTCAGCGTGTACAGTTGGGAATAGAGCAGGAAGTAAAACAGCGTACTGATGAATTATTTGAGCAGTTGAAGACAGAACGTGAACAAAAACAAGATTGGGAAAAAAAATATAGTGAATTAAAAAAGTTATGGCTTGGCACAGAACAAGCTTTGGAAAAAACACAGAGTCAATTGGCAAGTTCACAAAGTCAATTTGAGCAAAGTCAACAGCAATTGCAAGACGCTCAACAGCAATTAAAAACAACGC
>CAYMCP010000028.1:5075-6860 GCA_964388965.1 uncultured Thiotrichaceae bacterium
GAGATTCTTTAGAAATAGAGAAAAAACAAGCTGTTAGTTTTCGTGAACAGTTAGAAACAGTGCAGCAGCAATTAGAAGCAACGCGAGATTCTTTAGAAATAGAGAAAAAACAAGCTGTTAGTTTTCGTGAACAGTTAGAGATGGCGCAACAACAAATTGAAGCCTTAAACGTAGAATTAGCAACACCTAAATGTGACGGTTTAGTGGAGTGTGAGCAAAAATTGGCAAAATTGCAAAATGAAGAGGTTGTGCGTTTAAAAGCAGAAAAGCAACATTTAATTGATTATTATCAAAATATTTTGCAACAAAAACAACAAGAAGCAAAGATTATGCAGCAAGCATTAGTCGAAAAGTTGCAAAACAATATGGATTTAGTATCACCGATGTCTGCAACTACTGATACGGTTGAGCGCGATTGTCAAGATCAGTTCAAGCATCTGGAATTACAGAGTAAAACTGTACAGCAAGCGTTGGCTAGTCAATTACATCAAACGCAATTAGCAAATCGTCATCAACAACAGCAATTATATGATATGCAAATGAAATTACAGCAATTACAAGTGCAATGTGGTATTGAGGTGGAAACTTGGGAATCAGCAATGCAATCGTTTAATGTTCCATTATTGGTTGATTCCGATCAAATTGCGCAGTTAAAACAGGATTATAAACATCAGCTTCAATTGTTGCAGCAACAACATGAAGCACGTTTACAGGCTGTATTGCAAGCTAAACGAGCAACTCAGCAGTCTTATGAATTGCAATTACAACAAACTCAGGATTTATTACAACAAGCTAAAACTAAGTTGTCACAATTACTTGATAAAAAAGCAGAAAATTTGACTTTAGAGCAGTTGCGTGAGGAATATTCGGCAAAAATTGAACATTTGAATGAAACCGTTGAAAAACTAAAAAAACAACAGTTAGAGCAACTAGAAAAACAGTCAGATCAAGTTGAGCAGTTAGAACAACAATTGCGGGATTCGCAACAGGAATTAGAGCAAACAACTCAGCAGTTACAACAAGCTCAATTGTTAGAAAAAAATTTACGTGAGGAATACAATGCGAAACAACGTGAGATGCAACAACAGTTTGCGGCAACTTTGGAAGAGCGTGATGATGTTGAATTAGGTTATGCGCAGGCTTTGGAGGAAACAAAAGCGCAAGTTACTTCTTTGCAGCAGGAGTTGGAAACCAGTAAGGATGAGATGAGGCAGTTGTATCAAACGATTCAGTTAAAACATCAGGCGCAAGTTGAGGAGTTGTTAGAGCAATTAAAGCAGTCGCAACAAACTTTGGTCACACAGCAAGAAAAATTGCAAAAAACACAGGCTAAATTGCAAGAAGCACATTCATTAAGTGATAATTTACATTTACAACATGAGTCGGCATTGCAAAAATTACAGCAAAAATCGTATCAAGAGCAACAAAATTTGTTGGCAGCACAGACTGCATTGCGTGAAGGTTACGCTGAACTACAACAAAAATATGATCAAGAAATCAGTGCGTTAAAGCAGCAATTGGCTCATGCAGAGCAAGTATTGATAACTAAACAACAGCAGTTGGTCGATAGTAAACAAATTCAGCAGCAACAGCAGCAAAAATTACAAACGACGGAACAGCAATTACGGGTTTTACGTCAGGAGTTGGTAAATGGTGATAACCAATTTAATAAGGTTATTGCTGATTTGGAGATGCGTTTAACTACTTTGCAAACCGATCATGAAAATTTACAAAAACAACGTGATGGTGAAATTGTTGAATTTGAGCAGCAAAAGCAGGATTTAG
>CAYMCP010000028.1:6960-37699 GCA_964388965.1 uncultured Thiotrichaceae bacterium
TACTGAACTGACAGCAGAAAATCAGCAGCTTTTGCAAAAGTATGCGCAGTTACAGGATGTACATCAAAGTTTGCAAATCGATCATGAAA
This sequence comes from uncultured Thiotrichaceae bacterium, assembly GCA_964388965.1. Classification (GTDB taxonomy): domain Bacteria; phylum Pseudomonadota; class Gammaproteobacteria; order Beggiatoales; family Beggiatoaceae; genus Albibeggiatoa. The sequence continues at coordinate 7,050 of CAYMCP010000028.1, forward strand.
GTTTGCAAAAACAACGTGATGGTGAAATTGTTGAATTTGAGCAGCAAAAGCAGGATTTAGATACGCAATTAGCTGATTTGCAAGCTAAATCTACTGAACTGACAGCAGAAAATCAGCAGCTTTTGCAAAAGTATGCGCAGTTACAGAATATACATCAAACATTACAAAATAAGCATGATAAACAAGTTGTTATAATGCAATCTACTGAGCGTAACCATATAAAACGCATAAAGGAGACTGAGGCAGAAATTGCTACGTTAAAAGGGCAAGTAGAAACTTTACAGTCCTCGCTTAAAACAAAAATGCAACAGTTGGATGATGCTGAATATAAAATTGCCCAATATGCGCAAAAAATTCATAATTTGGAAGATGCCTTAGTTAAAACAAAATTAACGAAAAAATCTTTATTACAACAGGCTGAAGCATTGCAAAAAAATCAATTATTGCGTTTAGATGAAAGCCAATCTGATTTAGTGCAGGCGCAGCAAGAAATAGCAAATTTGCAAACGCAGTTGCTGGCAAGTCAACAAACCGCGCAACAACTAGAAATTCAAGTTGTACAATTGGCTGAAACAAAACAACAATTGGAAACTCTACAAGCAGAATCGGCAGAAAATCAACGTCTGTTGCAACAAGAGCATCAAAAATTATTCGCTCAATCTACTCAGCTTACACAAACCGCAACGCAATTACAGCAACAAATTCAACAACTTGAATCTGCTTTAGCTCAGAGTGAGCAACAACAGCAGACTTTGCAAGATCAATTGAAAATCGCACAGCAGGAAACGCAAGATTTACAACAACATTATGAGCAACAAATCGCTGGAATGGTGCAGCAAGCAGAGGCTTCAGGTCAACTTATTTCGCGTTTACAACAACAAATGCAGCTAACTGTAGATAATCAAACTGATTTGCAAAATGATTATGATAAGCAACTTGCAGAATTGCAACAAAAATTGTATAAAGCACAAACTTTAGCACAAAAAGCAGAAAAACAGTTGACAGAAAAACAACAGGCTTATGCTGAATTAGAAAAGCAATTTTCGCAGTCTCAAACAGAGTTGAATAGGCTACAAATGTTGGAAGCCCAATATTATCAAGAAATTACACTCAAAGAACGCCAATTAGATTTACAAAAACAAGAATTTGAGCAGAAAATGCAAGTTTTGCGTAAAAACCAACCTGAAAGTCTACCAGATGCAATCACACAAGTATTTCAAAATCAATGGCGTAGCATGAATGAAAAATGTATGAATGAATTGCAGAAAACTAAATCTGAATTGGAGTCTGCACGTCAGGCAATTAAAATGTTTTGGACTGGTACAAAAGCTATGGAACAATCGCAGTAACTATCTGTTCATAGTGTGAAAAATAAAAATTGATAATCAGAAATCGTAAATTTGTGGCACTATGCTACATTAAGCTAAAAACGGATAGTTAAGTTATGTTTAACCCCACTGAGTTATTAATTGATGGTTTCGTAGAGCAGCTTGAAACTGCTTATACTCGAAATTATGGGAGTTTAGAGTCTTCTAATAGCTCTATTATTGCTTGGGCTGGACGCATGGCGTTGGAGCATTTCGCTAATAGTGATGCGCTTTATCATAATGTGGAGCACACTATTATGGTCACGTTGGTTGGACAAGAGATTTTACGCGGAAAACATATTCGTGAAGGTGGGGTCTCGCACCGTGATTGGTTAAATTTTATTATTTCCTTGCTGTGTCATGATATTGGACATGTTCGTGGTATTTGCCGTGACGACCGCGAAGGTTGTTATACCACCGGGATTAAAAATGAAATGGTTGTATTGCCAGAAGGGGCTACAGATGCCTCAATGTCGCCGTATCATATTGATAGAGGTAAACTTTTTGTACGAGAACGTTTTGGTGGTAATCCGATAATTGATGCGGAAGTGATTGCTGCTAATATTGAATTAACACGTTTTCCAGTGCCTAATGATACAGATCATCAAGCGACAGGTACATATCCGGGTTTGGTACGAGCGGCAGATTTAATTGGTCAATTGGCTGATCCAAATTATTTGCGTAAATTGCCTGCGTTGTATTATGAATTTCAAGAAACAGGTGTAAATGAAAAGTTAGGTTATGGCTCACCTTTGGATTTACGCCGTAATTATCCGCAATTTTATTGGAATATGGTCAATAGTTATATTCAGGATGGTTTGCGTTATTTGCGCGTTACTCAAGAAGGTAAGCAATGGATTGCAAATTTATATGCTCATGTATTTTCGTCCGAGCATGAAGAATTTCACAATTTCTGAAATATTTAGTTGAAAAATTAAAAAATAGTGGGTTTTGCTCTGCTCTACCCACTCTGAGCTTGTCGCAAAAAATTTGATAACGAAGGATTTAATTTGCTGGTGAGATGGTGATTTTATTTACCGTTATCTTTAACGATTAATTGAAACATGCACAACTTTACCATTAATTAACGTATGGCTTACTTTGCCAACAAAATCCCAGCCCAAAAATGGTGTATTCAAACCTGCACTACTCATATTATTTTTGTTTAGTTGCCAGTGTGTCTTTAAGTCAAAAATACAAATATCAGCATCCGCGCCCACTTGCAGTCGCCCGGCTGCTAAACCTAGCACATCCGCCGCTTGATATGTCACCATACCCAACGCTAAACTTAAATCCCATCCTTGTTCCGTCATCAAACGTAACGTTAATGCTAACAATGTGTCTACACCGGAAATACCTTGATCGGTCATCGCAAATGGACTTAATTTTGCGTCAGGCTCATGGGGTTGATGATCTGAACAAATGGCTTGTATTGTTCCAGCTTCTAAGCCTTGACGTAAAGCTTTTTTATCTCGTTGTGTACGCAAGGGCGGCATAACATGACATTGAGCGTTATAATCTAAAATATCCATTTCCGTTAAAAATAAATGATGAGCACTCACATCAGCCGTTACTAGTAAACCACGCATCTGTGCATCATGTATCATTTCAACTGCTTTAGCAGTAGATAAACGGCAAAAGTGTACTTTTACACCAGTAATTTCCATTAAAGATAAAATCCGTGATACTGCAATCGTTTCTGCCGCTTCTGGAATACCTGCTAAACCTAAGCGAGTGCTTACTATTCCTTCATGTGCACAGCCTCTACGCCCTAAAAATGGTTCTTGAGGCTGCATAAATAAGGTTAAATCACAATTTGCTGCATAAGCCATGGCATGACGTAAAATTTCAGTATTTTCAATAGGGCACATCGCATTACTCACACCAATACAACCTGCTTCTTTTAAATCACCCATTTCCGCAAGATGTTGACCTTTTAAACCTCTTGTTAAAGCTGCTAATGGATAAACTTTTGTCATGCCCGCATTAATTGCGCGTTGTTGTAATAATTCTGCAACGGCAGGTGTATCAATAACTGGATCAGTATCCGGCGGGCAACATAAACTGGTAATACCACCACTAGCAGCCGCTCGCGTTTCACTGGCAATTGTTCCTTTATGTTCGGCACCTGGTTCGCGTAAACGAACGCTTAAATCTACTAATCCCGGACTGACAACGTGGTGCGTTGCATCAATACACATAGCCTTATCTGCGCAAAAACCGGTTGGTGGTTCGCCAATAGCGATAATTTTGCCCGCTTCGATGTGTACATCAGTAACCACATCCAATTGAGACGCAGGGTCTATCACTCGTCCACCAATAATACTAAACCCAGCCATTTAATGTTTATCCTTCTTCTGTTCAGTTTTTGGAGCTAAAATCATACTCATAATAGCCATACGCACTGCAATGCCATTACTTACTTGTTGTAAAATCACGGAGCGTTCACCATCGGTAACTTCCGAGCTAATTTCCACACCACGATTAATTGGACCCGGGTGCATGACAATTGCGTCTGGCTTCACCACTTCTAACTTTTCATTGGTTAAACCGTAATATTGAAAATACTCATGTTGGCTAGGTAATAACGCACTTTGCATCCGTTCCTTTTGTAAACGCAACATAATAACTATATCCACATCTTCCAAACCTTTTTTTAAGCGGTCATACAAATGTACACCGAGTGACTCAACATGGACTGGCATTAATGTTTTAGGAGCGACCACACGTACTTCGGCTGCACCTAGCGTTGTCAACGCATGAATTTGAGAGCGGGCGACTCTTGAATGTAAAATATCACCAACAATTGCAATTTTTAAAGCAGAAAAATCCGCGCCTTTATATTGGCGAATAGTAAACATGTCTAACATGGCTTGTGTTGGATGTTCATGCCAGCCATCACCTGCATTAATGATGCTAACGTGTGGTGCAACGTGCTGTGCCATGAAAAACGGTGCGCCACTTTCACTATGTCGAATCACAAACATATCACAGTGCATCGCTTCCATATTGCGTAACATATCAATCAGCGTTTCACCTTTGGTCGTTGCAGATGCACTAATGTTGACATTAAGAATATCAGCAGATAAGCGTTTAGCTGCAAGCTCAAATGTATTACGAGTGCGGGTACTCGGTTCAAAAAATAAATTGGCAATTGTTTTACCACGCAGCAAAGGGGCTTTTTTTACTTGTTTTTTAGCGACACTGATGAAAGATTCAGCATTATCTAAAATATCTATCAGTAAATTACGTGGCAGCCCTTCAATGCTAATAAAATGGCATAAGCGACCGTTACTATCGAGTTGGATATTATTCATTGCGTGGACATATTTCCAAAGTTAAAGGTTCTGGTCCATTGAGTTTAACTTGATGTGTTGTATCTAAATCGAATACACAACCTATCACATCCGGTTGAATCGGTAACTCACGCCCCCCACGTTCTACCAAAACTGCTAACATTACGCTAGCAGGTCGTCCATAGTCAAACAATTCATTTAATGCTGCTTTAATTGTGCGTCCAGTATAAATCACATCGTCTACTAAAATAATATGTTTTTCATCTATTGCGGTGGGCAAATTTGAGGGTTTAACGGTTGGTTGCGACGCAAATTGACTAAAATCATCACGATAAAAATTAATGTTTAACTTACCCAACGGGTTTACCAAGCCTAACAAATTATGTAAGCGTTCCGCAATCCACACACCACCAGTATGAATACCGATCATAGCTAATTGATCTGATGTTTTGTCGTGATGATAACGTTTAATGTGGGTCGCCATACTATTCAAAATGGGATCAAGGTTGTCCAGTGTTGCCATGTTCATGTTCCAAACAAAAGCGAATTCTACTGTTTTCACGGTATAATTTCCATCAATTATCAATAAATACTCACATTGGGCAGGGTTTAGGTTATGGGATTTGATATATCGAAACAACACAATTTCTGGATAGCCGCAAGTTTTAAGTCGCAAAGGAGTCAGCCTTTCAAAGAACTGATAGCACTGATCTAGCATAAGAATTTTTGAAGTAAAAATTACAATTTCGACATTTTGTACTTATGAACAAAGCAATTGTTTGGTTTAAAATATTTATTCATGGAAATTATAGCTACACAATGTATTTTTTTAAGTTTAAATATCAAATAGTTAGCAATGTAGTGTTGAATACCAGCTATAAAAACTATTTATTTTTGACAATGGATTTAATTTTGCTAAAGTTTAATTATAAATTATATCCATCCACTGGAGAGGTGCTATGAACGAAACAAATAATGTGAGTTATGCAAAATTACTTTCTGCTCTTTATCAATTGTGTATTGCAGAGCAAACCGGTACTTTTTTTGTGACAGCCCCGGACGGTGTAACGGTCGCGTTTATTTTGCGCAAGGGCGTGGTGACTGCTTGCATCTGGGAGCATGAGCAAGGTTTGACGGCATTGCGTAGAATTAAAGAATTAAAAACAGGACATTATGTATTTTCTGAGAACGTATTTTTTTCATTACAACAACATGATGATTTACCTTCAACTGCGCAAATTTTTAAATTATTAGGGCATTTATTACCAGAAAATTCACCATTATTAAAATCTGATTCAATAAAACGCTATCGCGGTGCGTCCGTCGTCTGTGAACAGGCATTACAGCACGAAGAAAACAAACAACCAACTATTATTTATCGTGGCATTAAAATAGATAATCAACATGCAGAGATGGAAGAACTAGCTTGTTCTCCAGTTACTTGCAGTAGTGAAAAACGCTATACTTATCGCGGATGTCATTATTAAATCATTATATTTCATCACGTTGCGCTAATTTTGCATGTTCTTTACAACAATATTTTTTACCATCTCGTGTTACTACCTCAAATGCCGGCACATTTAAACCGCAATAATGGCAACGTATCATATTGATATAGCGTGATGTAGGTGTGTCGCCTATCGTCGCACCTTTTGGTGTAGATTGTTCGAGGTAGTTTAAATATGCTTTTTTACTAAATTTCCACAATAGCCATCCTACAAACGCATAGCCAATAACTCTTAATAACATTCTAATTTTCCTTGAAATTGTAGGATTAATCCAGAAGATACAACACGACGGATAAAAGTCTACCACTTCACTTTAAAAATATAAAAAATTACATTAAATGTGCGGACTACTTATTTTACTTTAATCCCATATACAATTGTGTATAGCACTGGAATAACTAATAAAGTCAACAGAGTGGCAAAGCCTAAACCAAACATAATCACAACTGCCATGCTGTTATAAAACGTATCAAATAGCAATGGAATTAAACCTAAAATCGTGGTGACAGCCGCCATAAATACTGCAATCACACGACTGATTGAGGCGTGAAATACTGCTTCATACGGGTCTTTACCCTCATCTTGCTCTATTTTAATCTGCTCTACCAATACAATTCCATTTTTTAAAATCATGCCCGATAAACTCAAAAAACCTAATAATGACATAAAACCAAATTCAGCATTCATCGCTAACATGCCGACGGTAACACCAATAATTGCCAGTGGTACAGTTGCCCAAATTACTAACGGTTGTCTAATCGTATCAAACAGAAATACAGTAATAATAAACATGAATAAATAACCTAATGGTAATGCACCAAAAATTGATGCTTGAGCATTAGTAGCATCTTCATATTCGCCACCCCATTCTAGATGATAACCGTTTGGTAAATTCAGGGCTTCTACTTTAGGACGCAATTGCTTAAATAATTGATCTGCATTCAAATGTCCACGATAATCAGGATCTGCCATAATCGTAATTGTGCGTTTACGGTCTCGGCGCATCACCCGTGCATCTTCCCACACCGTTTCAAAACCCGACACCACCTGCGAAATTGGCACATAACGTTGATAGGCACTGCTCCAAATTTGAATTTCATTTAAACCATTAATAGCATCACGTTCCGCTTGCGGTGGACGTAAAATAATCGGTAGTAAATCCGCGCCTTCCCGATATAAACCAATAGATAAACCTGAAAAATTTAAACGTAATGCTTCATCCACATCTTGCTTGCTAATACCAACACGTCGCGCCCATGTTTCTTCAAATTGAGGACGGATTACTTTCACCTGCTCGCGCCAATCATCACGAATATTGTTTGCATACGGATTCTCATGAAAAATTTGTTTTATTTGCTGAGAAATTTGACGCAATATATCAGGGTCTGCACCACTAATACGTGCTTGAATTTTTGCACCTTCACCCGGTCCAATTTGCAATCGTTCTAATTTGGCAAAAACATCAGGAAAATTATGCGTTAAATGTTGATTGAATTTAGTAAGTGAATCGTTAATATTTTCTTTATTATCAATTTTTATTAATAATGCTGCGTATGACGAATATTGTTTTTCTGGAGCGTAAGTAAGTATAAATCTATCCGCACCTCGTCCAATTGAGGCGGTGACGGCTTTGACATGCGAATCTTGTTTTAAATATTGTTCAATTTCAGCTACTTTCTGCTCAGTATAGCGAATATCCGTACCTTCAGGTAACCACAAATGTGCGTAAAACATCGGTGTATTGAGAGCTGGAAAAAATGCTTGTTTAACAAAACTAAATCCATAAATACTGGCAAATAAAGCAGTTATCATTATAATTAAGAATAAAAAACGGAATCGCAAACATAAACCTAATACAGTCCGATAAATTGTAAAAATAATCCCTTTGTATGGATCGATAGATGCCGCATTTTCTGTATTTTCTATTAATTGCTCTTTAAAAAAGATACTAGCAAAATAGGGTGTTAAAGTAATCGCTGTGATCCAGCTTAACAATAAAGAAATCATTAATACAATAAATAATGAGCCAACAAATTCGCCGACCGCTTCTTGAGATAAACCAATTGGAGCAAAGGCAGTAATGGCTATCACCGTCGCGCCCAATAGGGGAAATTGGGTTTTAGTTACCACTTGTTTAGCGGCTTCTAATCGGCTCAAACCACGTTTTAAACCTACTAAAATACCGTCTGTTACCACGATGGCGTTATCTACCAGCATACCTAACGCAATAATCAATGCGCCTAAAGAAATCCGTTGTAAATTAATTCCTAAAATGTCCATGCCAATGAACGTGCCTAAAATGGTGAGCAATAAAATTAACCCCATTAAAATTCCGCTACGCCATCCCATAAAAATCAATAATACACCAATTACGATTAATACAGCCTCGCCTAAATTTATTAAAAAATTATTGACTGAATTTTGTACTTCTTTCGGCTGATTATAAACTTCCGCTATATCAATGCCAATCGGGCGATATGCTTCCAACTCAGCAAGCCGTTTTTGTAGCAATTCACCCACTACGGTCACATTTACATCTTGAGCGAAGGAAATACCTAATGATAATGCACGTTGTCCTTGATAACGATATAAGTGAGTAGGTACTTCGGCAAATCCGCGTGTTACTTTTGCGACATCACCGAGATAAATCTGTTGACTCGCCCCTTGATTACTGATTATTAATTTTTCTAATTCGCTAACATCGTGGTACGCGCCAGTTGGATGAATACGAATATATTCTCGTCCAACGCGGATATGCCCTGCATTCGATACTACATTTTGCGTTTCTAGTAGTTGATATAAGCGTTGTACTGGAATACCCAGCTCTGCCAGCCGATGGCGCGAAATTTCTACAAATACTTGTGCTTGCTGATTACCAGAAACTTGGACTTTACCTACGCCTTCAACTAAAATCAATTCACGACGCAAAAAATCTACATAATTCTCTAGCTCTTGATAAGAATAATCATCACCTTTAATCATAAGTAAAATACCGTAGACATCGCCAAAATCATCGTAGATTTGTGGTGTTCGGATATTGCTAGAAAATGATGAAGCTAAGTCATTAATTTTACGGCGCATTTCATCCCAAATTTGTGCAAGTTCATTACCTTCATAAATATTTTTCATTTCGACTTCAATTTGTGATAAACCTGCGCTGCTAATAGAGCGAATATTATCAATATAAGGTAAGGTTTGAATAGCATTCTCTAATCGCAAAGTCACCTCTTCTTCTACTTCTAACGGCGAGGCACCAGGATATTGAGTGATGATAATTGCTTGTTTAATGGTAAATTGAGGGTCTTCCAAACGCCCTAAATTAGTAAACGAAATCATTCCCCCAATCAATAAAATTAGAGTGAACATTAAACTAATCGTGCGATGACGGATCGCATAGACGGCTAAATTCATTACAAACCTCTTTCGCTAACTAATGGACGGACTTTGCTATTTTCACGGATTTGATGTACACCTGCCGCAACTATTTGTTCACCTGCATGTAAACCGTCTAAAATTTCAATGCCTGTTTCGGTCAATGTACCTACGGTCACTTCTCGTTTGCTAATTTCTGATGTTTCAGCGTCATAAACCCATACATATTGTAAACTATCATCTTCTGCTTGGAATACACAACTAGAAGGAATTTTTAAATTGGTTTTAGATTCCGCAGAAATATGCGATAAATTTACAATAACTTTAGCAGACATGCCAGGCAATACATTAAATTTTTTAGGTTTAGATAAAATTAAACGTACTTTATAAGTGCGAGTTGCAGGGTCGGCTTGCGTATCAATTTCATGAAAGACTGCAATAAAAGTTTGATCTGGATGAGAGTCAAAAATAACTTGACTTTTAACTTTACGTGCTTGCTTTTTGTTTTCGACTGAAGCTACCACTTGCTCAGGTACTTGTAAGGCAATATAAACAGTATCAGAACTTTGCATAACAATAATTGTTTGTTTTTTATCGACAAATTCGTGTATTTCGGCAAGCACTTTTGATACTTCACCAGAAAATGGCGCGAAAATTTTTGTATAACTCAGATTATCTTTTGCTTGTTTTAATGCAGCTTTAACAGCTAACATCTCAGCTTTACGCGCATCAAATTCCGCTTTTGAAACGTGCCCTTGCTCGACTACTTTGGCTGCACGATCATACTGTGCTTTGGCAAGATTGTAACGAGCTTGTTTGTCGGACACTTGAGTTTCAAAATCTTTGGGATCAAGCTGTGCGATTAATGTTCCTTTTTTCACTTCTTGACCTGCTTTTACTGGACGTTTAATGATTTGTCCACTTACTCGAAAAGCTAACTCTGCCTCATTCACTGCTTCAACAGTGGCGGGGAAAACGCGCAAATTTTCGTCACTCTGGTCGCCGATGGTAATTATTTTGACCGGACGAATTATCTCAGGTGGCGGTAGCTTTTCTTCTGATTCAGGTAGGCAAGCAACCATTAATGCGCAAAATACACCGACTAATACAGATTTTGTATGGAATTGCATTGTCATGTCTCAACTTTTTTATTGTGACGCAACATAACGAATTTATTAAGATATGGCAAGTTAAATAGATTCATTTTGCAATTTTAAATCAATATCCATAAACAAACCCGCACCACTAAACTTGTTAAGCATTACGCAGTTTAAATAAAAATTTGAATCTATTCAAAGTGTTATATTTTCATGCTCGTTTTGAGAGGACGGCGGCAGGCTTTGGTTCTTGTTGACCTGCTTCAGTAAGGACTTCTTGGTAGTACGCTGAGAACTCCGAAAAACTTTTTTTGCCTACAATAAAATCAATCACTTATGCAAATACGCTCCACCTAAAATCAATGACTTACAAACTTTTTCAGAGTTTTCAGTAGTACGTGTTGATTTGCTCTGGAGAAGCAACAGGACGTGGGGTCCGATACAAAGCAAGTAATAAGTCACACATGTCTTGTGTCCATTCAGAATCTTCCAAGACTTTGAGTTCTCGTAGTAGGTGCGCCACGAAGCGCGTTTTATGCTTGGACTAGGTAGTGACCTTTTTTTTAATTACGTGCTGAATGTGGAAATCTAAACTTGTAAAATACCATTAGAAATATAGTGAAAATCTCATTAATTACCCAATGTAAGTTATGAGATAGGCGTTACGCAGTTCAAAGCGTTGTATTTTTTGCTAATTTAAAATAGCTTAATAGAATTAATTGATTAACAATATTAACTGCGTAATTCCTATTAGTTTTTAAATATTAATAATAAAATATCACAATCCGCCGATACAGATATATTTTATTTCCACATATTCATCAATCCCATATTTAGAACCCTCACGCCCAAGTCCAGACTCTTTTACACCTCCAAATGGTGCAACTTCTGTTGAAATAACACCCTCATTCACACCCACTATGCCATATTCTAATGCTTCAGCAACACGCCATACTCGCCCTATATTTTGACTGTAAAAATAAGCCGCCAAGCCTGCTGATGTATTATTAGCCAAGTCGATTGCCTCTTGCTCGGTATGAAAACGGAATAAAGGTGCAACAGGACCAAAAGTCTCCTCTCGTGCAATAAGCATATTAGAATTAACATTCGTTAAAATTGTTGGTTGAAAAAATGTACCACCTAATTTATGCCTTTGACCACCTAACGCTAAAGTTGCGCCCTGTGTGATCGCATCATGAATATGTGCTTCAACTTTACTAACTGCTGTTTCATTAATTAATGGTCCCTGTTGTGCTCCATCCTCTAAACCTTGCGCCACCTTTAATTTTTTTACTTTATTAATTAACTTTTCAGTAAATAATTCATAAATATTATCTTGCACCAGTAGACGATTAGCACAAACACAAGTTTGTCCAGTATTACGATATTTTGACGCAACAACTCCATTAACCGCTTGATCTAAATCAGCATCATCAAACACAATAAAAGGTGCATTACCTCCTAATTCTAATGAAATTTTTTTCACTGTATCCGCGCATTGTTGCATTAATAATTTGCCTGTTTGCGTCGAACCAGTAAAGGATAATTTTCTAATTAAAGGACTTTGGGTTAAAGTTTGACCGACAACGGCAGGTTGATTAGTGGTTACAACATTAAATACACCTTTAGGAAAGCCTGCATGTTCTGCTAATTTAGCTAATGCTAATGCTGAAAATGGTGTACTTTCCGCAGGTTTAATCACTACAGAACAACCAACTGCTAATGCAGGTGCGCATTTACGGGTGATCATAGCAATTGGGAAATTCCAAGGAGTGATTGCCGCAACAACACCAACCGATTGTTTTAAAACGATAATTTTTTGATTGATCTTTGGTGCTGGAATCACGTCCCCATAAACCCGCTTTGCCTCCTCTGCAAACCATTCAACAAAAGATGCGCCATAAATTACTTCTGCTTTAGACTCTGTTAAAGGTTTACCTTGCTCCAAAGTCATTAAATATGCCAATTCATCTTGATTAATAATAATCAAATTAAACCAATTGCGTAAAATGGAGGCGCGTTGTGTTGCTGGTAAATTTTTCCAACTATGCCAAGCTTGATGTGCAGCTTCAATTGCTTGTTCAGTTTCAGCTTTTCCCATATCGGGTACGCTGCCTAATCGTTGAGAATTAGCGGGATTTATTACATCAAATTGTTTAGAACTACTGCACCATTTTCCATTAATATAAGCCTGCTGTTGAAATAATTTTGAATTAATCATGGAGGTGAGTCCTTATTGTTTCGTGTAATGAGCGATAAAAATGTTTGTTCACGAGTGATTTGTGATTGACGTAATCGTTGATTTTTCCTGATAAATGACGTAATAGTAAATAAAAAAATGCTAATCAATACTAAAAATAACAAGATTGCAGGATTCATGATGGATGACCTTTTTTACAAATTATGACTAAATTATAAAGGAATCGATTATATTTTTACTATTTTTATTGCAACTACCTTTTAATCTACCTGCTTTTTTCTTTGATTTCTGAGAACTCCGAAAAACTTTTTTTGCCTATAATAAAATCAATCACTTATGCAAATACGCTCCACCTAAAATCAATGACTTACAAACTTTTTCAGAGTTTTCAGTTGATTTATAGTCAATTCCGTAAAATGTGGGTCAATTGATAAATTTCGGCTTGGAAACACATATTGCCAGCCCCATTCTCGTTCTGCATCTTGTACTGCTAGGTGAGTGAGTTTTGCTCGTTAATAAGCCCCAATTGTCATTAATTAAACTCTTCGGGCAGCTTATGACGCTGACTCTTATTTTGTATGTTGTCAACACGTAATTACAAAATTTAGGCGTTACGCAGTTGAAGTGTTAATCAATTGATTTTGTTAAACTATTCTAAATTAGCACGAGAATATAATTCTTTGAATAGAGTAAAATTTTTGTTTGAACTGCGTAACTCCTAACATTATAAAAAGTGAGCGGATTTTCTGCTGAACGACAGAAGAAAAAACTATCCGTTTAATTATTGTGTTACTAGCGAAAATGAATCAAAAGTATTTCAATCTTAATCAATTTTTGTTGACATGAGAAAATTGTTATTGACAGAAAATTTAACCAGCCTATCATGAATGGCTTTTTTGATTGAAATCGCTAGCGACATGACTATTATTCATCAAAATCAAGTAACGACATCGGTACATCAATTGGTTTTAGCTTCCTCGTCACCCTACCGAAAATCAGTTTTAAACCGTTTACACGTACCGTTTAATACTTTTTCACCGCAAGTAGACGAAACTCAATTACCGAATGAATCTGCGACAGACCTAGTACAACGCTTGGCAGAATTAAAAGCCCGTGCTGCACAAAACTTATATTCACAAGCGTTAGTCATTGGCTCTGATCAAGTCGCAGTGGTTGGTGATGTCATTCTAACTAAGCCATATACCCATGATAATGCGGTTAAACAATTGTCTCAAGTTAGCGGTAAACAAGTCGATTTTTTAACTGGACTCTGTTTGCTGAATACAGAAACTCGTAAAGTACAAGTGGACGTAGTACGTTTTGGAGTAAAATTCCGCGTATTAACTAAACAACAAATCGAAAATTACTTACAACATGATAAACCTTATAATTGCTCTGGTAGTTTTAAATCGGAAGGTTTAGGTATTGCCCTATTGGAACGAATGATTGGCAGTGATCCAACTGCTGTTATTGGTTTGCCCTTAATCCGTTTAGTACGCATGTTAGAAGCAGAGGGCGTAAATGTTCTTGATTCACATTTTTAAATAAATCTTGTATTTCGTTACAGATTTTCGCACAATGCCCATTTCACTGAAAAATGACTGAATGAATGGAAATTCCATGCAATTAATTGCACTTGGCCTGAATCACACCACTGCACCTGTTGCCATCCGTGAACAAGTTACCTTTTCTCCACAGCGTTTAATCCATGCTCTACATGACATCATCGAACAGAATATTGTTACTGAAGTGGTAATTGTTTCAACTTGCAATCGAACTGAATTATATTGTCATGCAGCATTAGAGCAACTTGAGCAAATTATTGATTGGTTATGTCATTATCACAATATTCAATCTGATGCCTTACGCAAGCATTTATATACTTATACCGATACACAACAAGCCATTCATCATTTACTAAGGGTTGCTTGTGGTTTGGATTCGATGGTATTAGGTGAACCACAGATTTTAGGTCAATTGAAAGATGCCTATCAAACAGCCCGTGAAGCAAAGGCAATTAATCGTTTATTAACTAAAGCTTTTGAGTATAGTTTTTCCGTTGCTAAACAAGTTCGTACAGATACTGCAATTGGTTCAAGCCCGGTATCGGTTGCATTCGCTGCCGTACGTTTGGCTCAACAAATTTTTGGTGAATTGAATAAAAGTACCGCATTATTACTCGGTGCGGGTGAAACGATTGAATTAGCTGCACGACACCTATCAGAAAATCAATTAAATCGCATGATTGTGGCAAATCGAACCCTTGAGCGGGCGCGTAATTTAGCCAAAGAATTTGCAGGTTATGCGATCACTTTAGAAGAAATTCCAATGCACTTGGCAGAGGCGGATATTGTTATTGCTTCAACTGCTAGTCCTACACCAATCTTAACACAAGAAACAGTTAAAAATGCAATTAAAAAACGCAAACATAAACCCATTTTTATGGTAGATATTGCAGTTCCTAGAGATATTGCTGAAAATGTTGGTGATTTGCCCGATGTATATTTATACACAGTGGATGATCTAAATGAGGTCATTCAAGAAAATTTGCGTTCACGGAGGCAAGCAGCACATCAGGCTGAAGAAATTATTGATACTCAAGTATCACATTTTATGGGTTGGTTAAAATCATTAGATGCTGTAAATACAATTCGAGATATACGCGATCAAACTCAAAATATACAACAAGAAGTGCTCAATAAAGCTAAACGAATGTTAAATAATGGCAAACCTGCTCATGAGGTGGTCGAATACGTTGCGCATACATTGGGTAATAAATTAATTCATGCACCCTGCTGCCAATTACGCCGAGCGAGTTTTGAAGGTCATAATGAGTTAATTCACATAGCGCGACAGTTGTTTGAATTAGAAAATTAGACAGTCAACTCATTTAGTGTAAAGTATGCGGTAAACTGAGCTGAAAACGTGGGATTTCTACTTCAAATTCGGTACCGTCCTCTGCTTGCATGTGATAGGTGCCGTGCATGTAACCCATTGGTGTTGCAATCATTGCGGTGCTGGTATATTTAAATCCTTCACCGGGTTCTAAATATGGTTGTTCGCCAACAACGCCAACGCCTCTGACTTCTTGAATTTGTCCTTGTGCATCTTGAATAATCCAATGTCGCCGCATGAGTTGCGCACCGGTAACACCAATATTGTATATAGTGATAGTGTAAGCAAAGGTATAACGCTTATCGTTTGGGCAAGATTCTTCTGGAACGTAATCGGTTTCTACGTCAACATCAATATCGTAAGGCGAAACCATGTATTATGCTGTCCATAATGAGGAAAAAAGTGGGGTGAATGATGGGACTCGAACCCACGACGACTGGTACCACAAACCAGGGCTCTACCAACTGAGCTACACTCACCGTAGAAATCATTTGATTAGTATCATGGCGCGCCTGGCAGGATTCGAACCTGCTACCCTCGGCTTAGAAGGCCGATGCTCTATCCGGATGAGCTACAAGCGCAGGATAGAAAGACACTAAAGTAAGATTTGGTCGGGGCAGAGGGATTCGAACCCCCGACCCTCTGCTCCCAAAGCAGATGCGCTACCAGGCTGCGCTATGCCCCGAATTGAGTTGCGCATTTTATGCTTGTTTTTTTTGATTGTCAAATTTTTTTTTAACATGCCTCACACGGCAAATAAAATTTTTGACATTGGTGCGTCAGTAGCTCATTCTACGGGGCGCGTAGAACAAGATTTTTCCTTATGCTGACGCACCGCGTCGTCTTAAATAAACAAGGTTTTGTAGAGATAAGTCATGCCTTGTCTCTACGACAGGATACGATGTGCAAGCGGATAATGGCAAGATATAACTCACCTTATCCACTCAGCACTTAAACAAAATTAAAAATCAATTTGTTGCAAGATTTTAGGATCAGCAGGACTAGCAGCCTCACAAGTAAATTTGGGTAATTCTTGTGTTGCAGCAAGATTTTTAGGGCTGGTACAAAGCATTTTTTGTGGAATAACCTCATCCTCAGATAATCCAGCTTTATATTCAACCTCAATGTAGTGAATCCACAAATTATATTCTGTGTCATCAATTACCAAAAATGCCGGTGGATAATTTTTCATAGCCGGTACTTGCTCATTGATACCCAGTATAAACAAATTAAATATGGGTTCAGCAGCTAGCCCATTGGCATGATAGCCACGTAATTGTAGCTTAATACGTTGTTTATCATAAGTTTTATCTGCTGTGTAATCAATAATTTCCACCTCTGGCACGTTGATGGTATATAACACATCCGGCTCATCATCGGGATTTTTGCTAGGTATATAATTTGTCGTCATAAACGCCGGGCAAGGTTGAGTTTTCATATTACCTGCCGTACCTTTTACGCCGTCAAGAATACCTTTTTTCAGTTTGGTTTCACCAGTGGTTTTATTTAGCAAAGTAGCCACATAATCCATTTCATACTCATTTTGCGTGACATCAAAAGAAACTAAAGTACAACTAAAAGGTGGTACTATGATGGAAGATTCATTTGCAAATTCAACTGAATTACTGATTTCCGTCCCCTCACTCCATTCAGTCGTTTTCCCAATAGATGCTTCAAATGAAGCCGTAAAAGAAACTGTCGCACTAGCAAGAAATCCAGCTTTAATCTCCTTTTCTATACCAAATGAAGCACCAACAGCTACGCTTTTACTGACGGATTCACTCCAACTGTTACTCCAAGTTTCAGATTCTGCAATCGTAATTCCATGTGCCATGGAAGCATTAGCATTACTGCCAAAATTATCCAGACGAGAATAAGCTACAAAAGTATCACCTACATCTACAATGCGTGGTTCTCCTAAGGTCATTTTAACCATTTCGTAATCCATCCATTTAACTGTAATGCTGGATAACTTATTATTAAAGCTCACATAGTCAAAATCACCTATTGTATAACCGTAGTCAACATCAACATCTTCAGAAGGCCAACCTATACCATCCGCAGATAATAAGGGAATCTCATATTGAACATTTTTATCATCTTTTTTAGCCGCCTCTGCATTTGCTTCTTCTTCAAGCGTTAAATCTTCGACTTTAATTGTATCTTCGTGCAATATAACTGCTATATCCTCTGGTATTTTAATCGAACTTACCCCATCATTCACCATCAGCGTATCGACTGGATAAACACGACCTGAACCCGGTTTATCCATACCACCGTCGCTAAAACTTCTTGGATTAAAAGGATTGCTAATATCAATAGGTCTATCGGGACTAAATCCCTGCATTCCTTCGTCATCATCACTCTTATTTAACCATCTATCAGTATAAGTCCAAACTAATGATTTTAACGTATCTGCTGAACATTGATACAATTTTATCGAATCTATCTCATCATTGAATTTGAACAAAACGTTATAATCAGTTCGTTCTTGACCATATTTAGGATATAAAGTCAACGCAAGTCCTTGATAACCCGGATGAAAATAAATTCTAGCGCAAGTATCGCCGATTAAGCTAATGGAAGAAACTCTATCACGCCAAGTACCCGGGTCATCATCACCACCGCCAAAGAGCCAACCAACAACTGCACCAGCAGCCGCACCAATCGCAGTACCTACACCGGGTAACACGGTACCCACACCTGCACCAATAGCCGCTCCCGTACCAGCACTACTACTTTCATTAGTTTCAATATCTATGGTGTAGCCATGCAAATTTGGCTCATTTTGATTGACAGTGAAAGAATTACCTTGTAACTGCTCATGTTGATACAGAATTGCCTGAATAATACTAGGTTCGCAATCATATATTTCAAACGAACTCATTTGATTATCAAAGTCTTCCATATATGGATATTCGGTTTCGCCGTCAGGATTACGAGATAATAATGTTACTTTACGTCCTCGATAATTAGGTTTTTCATACAAGGTAACACAAGTATTTTTAGCTAATTTTACTGAACTGGCTCTATTTTCTAGCGGATGTCCATCAAAATCAATTAGACCAGTTAAATCTTCTCGATTTGTAGCAAATCCAGCCGCACTGCCTTTAAAATCAGTTTTTTCGTAAAAGAGTACATAAGTTTCTACTGGAATAGGCGCGCATTGCTCGACTTTAATGGAGGAGATACTGTCATGAAAACCTTTTAATTGCACATAATCGGTATATTCTCTACCTTGTTGCGGATAAAAAGTTTTTTCAGATAAAGTTTGGTTATTATCCAATTCATCTGAAATTTGGTTATATTCAAAACCACTATATACTGTGACACAAGTATTGCCGTGTAAGCGAATCGAACCAATGCGATTATTCCAAACGTGGTAAAACTCATCTGTAAATTTGGTTAAATCTGGTTGGCTTTCGTCAAGCTTTAATGTACCTGATTTACCATCGAGGTAAGTATGCTCATAAAAGGTCACACCTAAATCTAAAGGATCGCAGTCATAAATTTCAAACGATTTGATTCTATTATCAAAATTACCTAAAGTTAAATACTCGGTTTGCTCACCATATTTAAACAAAAATCGCTTTTTCTCGCCTTCAAAATTCACCCTATCGTAGACTGTAATACAAGTATTTTTAGCCAAGCGAATTGAACTAATACGTTTTCCCCAATCATCCGTGTCATTTTCTGGTGCGTCTAAATCAGCTTGATTCGTTTCAAAAGTAATGAATTTACCTGTTAAACCCCCATCTTTATAAAAAGTTGCCTGAGTCGTAACCGGTTGTGGCGCACATTCATACAATTCAACAGATGAAATACCACCAAAAAAATCTTTGAGATTAATATGATCGGTATATTCTCTACCTTGTTGTGGATAAAAAATCCATTGCGATACTTTACCTTCTGGCATTTGAATTTCGGCATTATCAGTATAGTTTTTACCATTGTAAATTTTTACGCAGGTATTACCATACAAACGCACCGAGTCAATTCGATTTTCCCAATCTTGATAACGATCATCAACTAAGTCAGCTAATACTGCCTGATTGTCTATCAGTTTGATGAACTGCCCTTCAAGATTTTCATGCTCGTAAAAGATGGCTTCGAGCGCGAAAGATAAGGGCGAAACTACCATCAGAAAAACGAGTAGGTATGATTTCATACATGTCCTTTTTAACTTTAACATATTCTAGTCTGGAATCGATAAATTGCCTCTATGCTAGCTGCTGCACGCTCGCAACGTGCTTTTTACCCTAAT
This sequence comes from uncultured Thiotrichaceae bacterium, assembly GCA_964388965.1. GTDB lineage: Bacteria > Pseudomonadota > Gammaproteobacteria > Beggiatoales > Beggiatoaceae > Albibeggiatoa. The sequence goes on from CAYMCP010000028.1 coordinate 27,049, forward strand.
ACACCAGACTCTGAAATTGTATACCAGTAATGTTACAAAATAAACGCTACCAAACTCGAATATTAAGGCAATCGCTGGGCAATCACCCTAAAATATTTTTTTGAAAATGTAGAAAATGTTATGATTGTAGGTAATATTTTTTGGTATCCTCTATGGAAAATCATCCAATAGCACTAATTATCAAACACTTAGAGACGATTAAAGACCTGCGATAGAGCGGCAAAAAAAGCATAAATTGAGCAATATATTTTTTATGACACTTTGCGCTACTTGACATCCAAATTTAAACGATCTTTTCATTTTGTGAACAAAAAAGTACACTAATACTGAAAATATTTTAAAAAAAGAGTAGTATCTTGAAACAATACATTAAAACTTTATTTCAACAAGCCTTTGAACAACTTCAATCTGAACACATCCTACCTGTTGAATTACAGGCTGATATTCGCATTGAGCGTACTAAGGATGCAACACACGGCGATTTTGCTTGTAATTTGGCGATGATGTTAGCGAAAAAAGCTAAAATGAAACCGCGTGATTTAGCAGAAAAAATCATTACAGTTTTACCAAACTCAGATTTTATTGCAAAAGTTGAAATTGCTGGACCTGGATTTATTAATTTATTTTTAACATCAAATGCTTACCACAATATTATTAAAACCATTTTACAACAAAAACAAAATTATGGTTTAAGTCAAATTGGTGCGGAAAAATCCGTTTTAATCGAGTTTGTATCAGCTAACCCAACAGGACCATTACATGTGGGACATGGGCGTGGTGCCGCTTATGGCGCGGCATTAGCTAATTTGTTAAAAGCAGCCGGCTATCGTGTCAGCAAAGAATATTACGTTAATGATGCAGGTCGGCAGATGGATATTCTAGCTACGAGTATTTGGTTACGTTATTTAGATTTATGTGGTGAAAAGTTTATTTTTCCAAATAACGCCTATCAAGGTGATTATATATGGGATATTGCTGCAACTCTGCATCGAGAAAATAAAGATAAATATCATTATGTTACAACTGATATATTTGCAGATATACCTGACGCAGATGATAAAGAATCACATATTGATGGTTTGATTCACAAAATGAAGCAACTGCTAGGTGAATCGGTTGCGCGGGAAATTTTACAGTTAGGCTTAGATGCAATTTTAGGCGATATTGAGAATGATCTTGCTCAATTTGGCGTGTATTTCGATAAATGGTTTTCTGAATATAGCTTGACCAGTAATAATTTAGTTAGCAAAGCGATTGAACACATTAAAACAACAGGCTTTACTTACGAACAAGATGGCGCGTTATGGTTTAAATCCAGTGAATTTGGCGATGAAAAAGACCGAGTATTGATTAAAGAAAATGGTGCATTAACTTATTTAGCCTCTGATATTGCTTATCATGCCAATAAATTAGAACGCAATTTTGATGTTTTAATCAATATTTGGGGGGCTGATCATCATGGCTATATCGCACGCTTAAAAGCCGCTATTCAAGTATTAGGCGCAGATGCAAGTAAATTACAAGTACTACTCGTACAGTTTGCAACACTATATCGCGGTCAAGAAAAATTACAAATGTCCACTCGTAGCGGCGAATTCGTCACTTTGCGCGAATTACGTGAAGAAGTAGGGCAAGATGCTGCCCGATTTTTTTATATACAACGCAAAGCAGAACAACATTTAGATTTTGATTTAGAATTGGCAAAATCGCAATCTAATGATAATCCTGTGTATTATATTCAATATGCTCATGCGCGGATTTGTAGTGTATTCCGTGAGTTAGGTGAAAAGGGTGGCGAGTGGAATATGTCGGTTGCAGATTTAAATCGTTTGGATACAGCGCATGAAATTGATTTAATTAAATTATTGTCCCGCTATCCTGAAACGGTCGAAAATGCTGCAATGGCTTATGAACCGCATCAATTAACGTATTATTTACGAGATTTAGCGCAAGCTTTCCACATCTATTACAATGCTCATAAATTTTTAGTGGCGGATGTAACATTAAGTCAAAGCCGATTGAGTTTGTGTAAAGGCGTGCAACAAGTATTGCAAAATGGTTTAACGATTATTGGTGTTTCTGCACCAGAGGTAATGTAGTGGCTGAGAAACGTGAAAAACGTCGCATTAAACGTCCACGTCCAGAAAAACAACCTATTCCACGCGGCTGTCCACCCCGTTGGGCGTGGTTTTTTGGGGGGTTATTAATTGGTGTGTTTGGCGCGTTTTTGTTTTATTTATACGAGCTTGCACCAAGTCAATTGCAAGCACCCGCTAATTTAACGCAAGAAGAATTAAGCGCGTCCCCTGCTCTCAATTATGAAGATTATGAGTTTTATAATAATTTATCCCAAAATGAGGTGAAAGTTGTTGAAACGGTTGATCATGATAAAAAATTAATTGAAAATCAAGTAATTAACTTACAAGTCGGTTCATTTCGTGACGCAAAAACTGCGCAGGGATTGAAAAATCATTTAGCAAATTTATCTATTCAAGCGGATATTGAGCAGGCAACAATTAATGGTTTGTCATGGCATCGGGTGCGTGTTGGTCCATTTAATTCTGAACAGTCATTAGAGGAAATGAAGAAAAAATTAACACAACATAAAATTCCTTTTTCCATCGTTGAATAATGTCAAATATTACTAAGTTCAGCGCAATTGATGTGTGAGTTTTATTTTTTGAAAATCCTTGTTAATGATCAAAAATATTGGATGTTGTGCGAATGATTTCAAGTAACGAATTACGCTTAGAGTTAAAAAAAAATATACGATTGCGCATTGGTTTGTGGTTAATTTTAGCGATTATTGCAATTTATAGTTTGCTATTACTTAATGAGTACGAAATGAGACTACAAGCGCAATATGAAACCAGAATTGCGCATTTAGCCCGTTTACAAGATGTCACCAGTCAGGCTGAATGGATACAACGTGAAAAACAAGCAAATTCTGCTAAAATTATGCTGGAAAATAAGTTGTGGACTGCGGTGAGTAAGGGTTTGGCGCAAGCGGATTTTCAAGCGTGGTTAGCTGGACAAATACAAGCAGCTAAAATTCAAGAGCCTAAAATGCTCGTCGATGAGGCGAAAGATGTACCTACCAATATTTGGTTGGTGAAAGCAAAATTAGAAGGTATTTTTGAAACTGATGCGCTACAGCGTTTGTTGCTTAATTTCGCACAACATTCACAATGGGTTGTAGTTGATAGTTTTGAAGTCCGTCAAAGTAATCGTAAACCACGCTTTACCTTATTAATGTCCGTTTATTTTCAGGCATCAGTCAGCTCATGAAATTACCCTCAACCCCGAAACAAATTAGCTTGTGGTTAGCAGTATTAACTAGCATAACATTGGTTGCTGCATGGCTACTCATTCCACTACCAAATCCGTCAGTTGATGTACAACAAGCACAAACTCAATGGCAGTCACCTAATATTTATCTGTTTGAAAATAGCCAACAAGTGTATAATCAGTTGCAGAAACGACAAGCTTGGGGTGGCAACACTGATACACAAACTAAGTCTGAGCAGCGTTTATTAAGTAAAGATTGGCGTTTAGCAGGTATTGTCCAAACGGGTCAACAACGTTTTGCATTATTGCAAGACATCAAACAAAACAAAGTTCAACGTTATGCAGTGGGAGATACATTAGATAACGGTGGGCAATTGATTAAAATTTATGCTGATGCGGTTGAAATTAAGCTAGCTGGCAACATTGACACTGAATATTTACATCCTCGAAAACATGAGAAATAAACTTTTTTTTACACTTACTTTATTGCTTTTTTCTGCATGTAGTTCTGTTCCGAAAACCGTACCATTAAAATTCCCAGAACCATTGCGTCAACCATTTACTGAAATAGAGCAAATTGAACCAATTGCGATACCTCAAACGCAAGATAGTGAGAAAAAACCACAACAAACTCAGTTCGGAAGTGTACCGCGTATGCCGGATTACGCTTCACATCAGCGTGATCGTAGCGAGAAGGCAGATAATGTACCCAAATTAACCGGACAAGCAGTACAAATTAATGTGGACAGTTTGCCATTACCCGCTTTTATTAACGAAGTGTATGGTAATGTACTAGGTTTATCATTTGAAATTGACGCGGGTTTACAAAATAAAAGAGATTTAGTGACATTGCGCGTGACAGAACCACAAAAACCAATAGAATTATATAGATTAGCTGAACAGGTATTAGATAATTACGGCGTAAGTATTACTCAACAAGGTCAATTATTACGTTTTATTCCTACCAAAAATGCGCCTGCAGGTGAACCGCCTTTACTGGTACAAGGTACTACCTTGCCTAGTGTGCCAAATTCTCACCGCCCAATATTTCAATTTATTCCGCTCAAAGTTGTACAAAATGCAATGGTACGGGCATGGATTCGAGATGCCTACAAAGGTCAACAACTCGAAGTATCGGAAGATATGATCCGCAATGCGATTATTTTACGTGGTAAACCTGAGATTGTCGCGCAAGCCGCCGAAGCGGTTAAAATTCTTGATCAGCCGTTAATGCGCGGGCGTTATAGTACCCTGATTGAGCCTGCTTTTTTAAGTGTGAATGACTTAAATAGCCGTTTAACTTCAGTTTTGACCGCTGAGGGCTACATGATCGGCAACAATGCACCAATTATTTTTATTCCCTTTCAGTCTAATAATAGTTTACTTGTTTTCAGTGCTGATAAAACGGTTCTAAATCACATTAAAGCGTGGGCAATCAAGCTCGACCAGCCGTTGCCAAATCAGGATAAAGGTAAGCAGCGTATTTATTATTATTCAGTTAAAAATACCACTGCAAGCGGTTTAGGTGCCGTATTGTCACAATTGCTAGATTTATCGAATCAAACAGTTGGCGGTAGAAATAATCAAAATCCTCAGCAGAGTAATCCAAATGCTAAAAATCGTCTAGTCGTTGATGAAACCCGTAATATTTTAATTTTTCATGGAGATACTGGCGTTTGGTCACAGGCATTGCCAATTATAAAAAAACTCGATACCCCCGCCAAACAAGTCTTAATCGAAGTGACAATTGCTGAAATTTCTTTAACCGATGATACCCAATTTGGTATTGAATGGACGATGAAGGAAGCAGGATTAGGCAGTTTTAAAGGTGATATTGAAATTGGTGGATTTGGCATAGGATCAGATGGATTTTATTACGCACCTTTGAGCAGCAGCGGACAAGCTAGAGCAGTCTTAAATGCCTTTGCTAATAATAATCAAGTCACAGTGCTGTCTACACCAACGATTATGGTGCGTAGTGGTGAAAGTGCTTCATTTAATGTTGGTCAAGAAGTGCCGATTATTACCAGTCAAGCAACTTCAGCAGATTTACAAACGCCTACGGGTAGCAGTATTTTACAAAGTGTGCAATATCGCAGCACGGGCGTAGACTTATCAGTTAAACCAATTGTCTATTCAGAAAGTCAAATTGATTTGGAAATTACCCAATCTTCCACCAACGCGGAACCAAATAGATTAAGTTCTGTTCCTTCGCCGGTAATTTCTAACCGTAGTGTCAAAACCAGTTTGAGTTTAGCTGACGGTGGTTCTGTGCTACTGGGTGGCTTAATTTCGACTAATAAAACGGTTAGTACCACAGGTGTTCCGCTATTAAAAGATATTCCTATCTTAGGTCGTTTATTTCGCGCCGATAGCGAAACGATAACACGTTCTGAAATGGTTATTTTAATTATTCCTTATGTATTAAACAACACTCAACAAGCAGAACAAATTACTAATGCGTTTAGAGATAAACTCAGCATTATTCAACCTGAACAAAAAGTGCCAGAAGTTCAGAATCCTGATCAATAAAAATATTAAAATTGGCACGAGTTCCTCATATTGGGCAAGATTCAAAGACCAAAATTATGGTCAAAATGATAACCGTTATTTTTTAGAACATTATTGTTTTCATTTTCAATTTTCCACCGAGCACGACCTGCACTAGCGAGTTCTGAAACATTTTGTTCGGTGATTTCATGGGTAGTTAACCAAGCATTTTTATACTTTTCTTTACCATTGACATCAATCTCGGTTAATTCAAACCAATTTAACTTTAAAGCATCATCAGTATCACGCAAAGGTCACTTTCCATGAAGAATAATCTTTTCCCCACTGTTTTAACCAACGCTTGGAAGCTGCTAACTCACAATCTTGTTTCTCATGCCCATCTTGAGGTTGAATAAATTCTGGCGGTAATGGTATGACCTGCGATTGATTCGGAGAGACTATTACTGGCGTTACTGCTGATGGTACTGTATCCAGTAAATTACGAATTTGGTTGGTACTTGGGATTTTGTGTACTCCAAATAGACTTGTCGCATTATTTTTCCCATGTTTTTTCTGCATCCGTTCTTGATAATCTAAAAACGAATGAAATAAGGAAGTTGCAGTGTTAAAATCCCTTGCTTATCAATATGTGACTCAAGTTGTATGCTGCTCATGATGCCTCCAATCTAAAATTTGTTTTTTTAGAATATAATATAGAACCAAACTTTTTAAAATAGGAACAAAGCAATGTACGCAGAACTCTTTAAACACTTTGAAAACAAAGAAAACCTAGGTGGCAAAGCATGGCAACATGCACTCAACATTGATTTAATCGAGCAACAAAATATTAAAGATTGCTCATTACACTGCTTTCATTATCAGCAAATGCTTGAATTATTTATGAAATACTTGCTAGAAACTAAAAGTAAACATAGCTTATATTCAAGAACTCATAAATTGAATAAATTGCTAGAAGAACTCATCGAATACACCGATTTCAAAACCAATAAATCCAGCTATCGAATGGCAATACAAGTGATTACCGTCTGTGCAGAAGAATACCGCTACAACTTTTTAATTGACTGCGAAGGCTATCGAGACAGTGTACAAATTGCCAATGAATTGCTACAGGAATTATTGGATTTTGAAAAAGCATAGAAAATGACAAAATACTTGAACTCGTGACCATGCACCGCGTCGTCACCCAACAGGACGCACCAGCGTCCACCACAGTTGACGCAGTGCGTAGAACGAGAATTCATTTAATTCAATCGCATAAATTCCACTCGCCGATTTTGTGCGCGACCGATTTCTGTACTATTGGAATCAATTGGTTTAGTTTCGCCATAGCCTGTGATTTCTAATCTTTCTGCTTCAATATCCAAGCCTTTGACTAAAAAATCTTTAACCGCTTGTGCGCGTTGAATCGATAAACCCAAATTATATGGTTCACTGCCCACATTGTCGGTGTGTCCAATAATTTCAAATCTCACATTTTCTAATCCTGTTTTTAATGCTTTGGCAAATTCATTCAGCAATGCGTAGGATTCGGTTTTAATATTAGCTGAATCGAAATCAAACAAAATTAATGCACCGACTTTGGGTTGGTCTGGTTCGACGGATTCAACTCCTTTTGGATCACCTAAACCTTTGGATTGACGCGAATTTGAAGGTTTAGGTGTCAGGTGTTGAATAAAACCATCAGCAGTTGTCGGAAAATTTAAGCTCATCTCCGCACAAACGTTAATATTCAGCACTAAAAGCAGGAATGCAAAATTTATTTTGCCAGTAATTGTCATAATATATTCCTCAATAATTAATCTAAAATAATTATAACCGATTTGATATAATCAACATTCAAATTTTGCGTTCTTTTAAAAACTACGGAGACTATCATGTCACGACTATTATTGATGTTGATTTTAGTTATTTCACTGAATATAGTCACACCCATAGCTCAAGCGGCTTTGCAAGGTTTGGTGTGGACTGCGGTTAAAGAATTGGCTGTAGATACGGCGATTGATGCGGTGCAGGATTTTTTCAAAGAATCTATTTCACCAGAGGAAATCAAGACACTGCAAAAGCAAGTCGCAGAGTTGGAGCAGCAGCTTAAACAAAAACAGCAGTCTGGTGATTATCCTTCGCAACAGGAATTTAATTCAATTCAGAATTTGGTAACGAGTTTAAAAACCTTGTTAAATCAATTTGATAAGCAATTTGGTAAGGTTGAAGAACGTGTATCACAGGTGGAATCAGAATTAGCGCAAATTCGCCAATCTTTGCAAACGGTTTCGAGTCAATCGTCTAAAACAGGCTTAGATTTTTCAATTCGTTATGTGTATCGGCATGGTCAGCAAGGGACGTTTAAGCCGTTGAATGAAGGCGATGTGTTGCAATCTGGGGATTTTTATAAAATTATTGTCACGCCTAAACAGGATAGTTATTTGTATATTTTTCAATTAGATGGTGCAAATAAATTGTATCGTTTGTTTCCAATGGATCGTTTTAAAGGTGTGCAGTTGGGCAATGTGAATCCCGTAAAAGCGAATCAAACTTATTATTTACCTAAAAAAAATAAGTCATTTACCTTAGATAAGCAAACGGGTACGGAAAAATTATATTTGCTGGCGAGTGCGCAAGCGGACGTGGTGTTAGAAAATCAAGCGCAAATTTTACAGTTGGATAAGCCTGCGACGCAAAATCAGCTTTTAACCACGATTAAGCAAAAGAAAGGTTTAGGTGAAATTGTTGATGATGTAAATACAGTAGAAACTTGGCGTGAGGATGAACAAACATTTTCAGTTTCAATGCAGCGTTTGCAAGATTTGTGTAATGGGTGTGTACATGTGTTGAGTTTTGAGCATCGGTAAAAGAAACTCTCGTTCTGCGCACCGCGTAGAATGAACCACTGACACATTTGTAGGACGCTAGTGCGTCCAATTAAGTGACGATGCCGTCGTCACAGGGAAAAATTCTCGTTCTACGCACTACGCAGAATGAGTCACTGACGCACCAGCGTCATACAAGAGGAAAATACCTTGATTTCTAATTTTAACCAAAACTCTAAACGAATAAGGGCGACACGTTTGCTTATCTATCTACAACATGTACATCTGGAGAGGACATCATGGATAAAAAGCTTTTAGATGAAATTCTTGAATGTTTACCCAAAGGACGGACTTTATTTAGCTATTTTAAAGACCGTTATGCGTTGACGTTGCTATCCTACTATTTGAGCAATAAACCACAAAAAATCAGCATATTAAAACAATCTCCTTTCGCTAAGTTATTACAAAAACCAGTCGTTAAATCAGCTTTAGCACTCGCTGGACAAGGCGAACTTGCACCAGAACATCTAGCTACAATTTGGAATGAAGAATTACATTTTTTATTAGGTCTCACCTATTGGGGATGCCATAAATATAATCCTTATTATCAAACCTCACGCGCTGGCTATAATCTTGTTTTACAACTTAATTTTTCTAATCAACATGAACAATCATACCGCCGCTTAGTCAAACCTTGGTATAAAGCGCGTTTTAATTCTTCTTCTCATCCAACAATGCAACACAATGATAATACTGAGCTATTTCGTGAAACATTAGCGTGGGCGCGAATTGATTTAGATTTTACATCAGATGAGGCATTAATCGAAGAAATACAAAGCGATTGGATTAAACAAGTTACCAATACATTTGATCGCATGACATCTCATAAAGATGAAGAAGATTATTACTATGAATACGGTTTAGATGCCGAACCAACAGAAATTATTACCTACGTTGATACTATTCTAAAACCCTACATGATCGTTTGGGAAGAGGCTATGTTGACTGCAACAATCCAGTTTATTCGTAATGAATTAGGTATCCACCATATCTATTATCACACCTATGAAACAGGTTGCCTGCTAAAACATTGTACTCCTCCACGTTCCTTATATACCAACATTCCGCGTAAATTTTGTTTTCAGGAAACGACTGAAATACCAAGTTTTTTATATAATTTACATCATGTGCGAAAAGAATTACAGCGTCTGCCAACGCCCCGTTTTTTTAAACTCAGTCTTTAAAATCGTTTTACTTCAGCAACAACATTTTTTAGAAATTAAATGCCTAATCGTACCTACAATTTTGTTGTACGCTTACCACTCCTACACAAAGGTGGCGTACACGAAAAATCTAAAATCACTCAAAAACTGACTAAATTTTTAAGTTAATCTATTGCAGTAAAATAAATTACAGGTAAGATAGAATGATACCGACCTGTAAAATCAAAGGCAACTTGATGGACAGTGAAATGCCTTCTCAGTCTCAGCAACAAACCAAAAAAGTGACAGTGACTTTAAAACTGGATGCTGAAGTTGTGCGTTGGTTCATGCAACAAAATGACGGGATAGATGACTATCATGCACGTATCAATAACTCACTGCGTGCCTATATGGAAAGTAAACAACGTCAACAAATTAAAATTGCTCATATCGAACAGATAAAACGTCAATTAGCTGAAAAAGGGCTAACTTGATGACTAAACCGTCAATCCCATTTGTTATTTATAGCCTGATTTTTACCCTATTTTGTTTAAGCGTGATTTGGTTTCTGCGTAATTTTGAGCTGGTAACTGAACAAGTTTACATCGGTTATCATGGTCTGGCTAGATACAACACGCTTTACGCCGCCGAAAAATTTGTTAAAAAAATGGGCATTCCTAGTGAAAGTTCGCATTCTGTGAATAAACTTAGTATTGAAACGCTAAGTACACAAAATACCATAATTTTAAAGCAAGGTAGTACATTAGCTGAATTTTATGTTGAGAGAATGTTATAGAACCGATTTGAAATCTAAGAAATATGTTAAACTTTGAAGTTGAGTCA